>NZ_JBVIGX010000026.1:0-111378 GCF_055570595.1 Streptomyces sp. NPDC031132 | reverse complement strand
CCCCCCCCCCCCCCCCCCCCCCCCCCCCCCCCCCCCCCCCCCCCCCCCCCCCCCCCCCCCCCCCCCCCCCCCCCCCCCCCCCCCCCCCCCCCACGCCCGGTGAATCGGCAACGGCGACGGCAGCGGCTCAGCCGCGCTTGGCCTGGGCCTTCTGCTGCATGCCCCTCGTCTTCGCCGCGACGGACTGCACGTCTCTGACCGCGGCCTTGGCGCGCGCCTCGGCCGCCGTGTTCTTCGCCCGTTCGTGCGCGCGCTCCGCGGCCTGCGCCGTGCCGGTACGAGCCTTCCTGGCCATGATCACTCCTCCTCGGGACACGCCGGAGGGCCTACGCCCTCCACTGTCCCTCCGTTCGGAGGAGGCGGCATCCGGGACGGAGGACCGGGATCAGCCGCGCCCGCCCTTACGGCGCTGCTCGCGCATCCGGTCTTCCTTCATGGCCTCCGTCTGGGCCTGTCGGACGTCCTCGATCAGCTGCGCCGGCTTCTGCGGGGTCCCGGACTCCGACGACCGAAGGTTCTCCTGAGTCGACTCCTTGCGCTTCTTCGCCATGATCGCTCCTCACTGGAAAACGGCTGGGTGGGACCCCGCCCACGCTGCCCCCTCCGGCCCTTCACGACCATCCGGCAGCGCCAATCGGGTTACATGAGGGGTATGACTGACAACACGGCCATGCCGGACTGGGAGAAGCGCTTCCGGGCGCCGCGCGTCGGGTTGCCCGACTGGGCCGAGGACGCACCGGACCGCTCGCTCTTCGTCTCGAACGCGACCGGCACTTACGAGCTCTACGCCTGGGACCGCGCCACCGGCACGCAGCGGCAGGCCACCGACCGCCCCAACGGGACCACCGACGGAACCCTCTCGCCCGACGGCGAGTGGATCTGGTGGTTCTCCGACACCGACGGCGACGAGTTCGGCACCTGGGTGCGCCAGCCCTTCGCGGGCGGCCCCGACGAGCCGGCCACCCCCGGGCTGGAGCCCTCGTACCCCGGTGGGCTCGCCATCGGGCGGGACGGCACCTCGGTCGTCGGCCGCTCCACCGACGAGGACGGCTCGACCATCCACGTGGTGCGGCCCGCCGCCGAGCCCGTGGTGATCTACCGGCACCGGGAGTCGGCCGGCGTCGGCGACCTCTCTTACGACGGCACCCTGATCGCGATCGAGCACACCGAGCACGGGGACGCCATGCACTCGGCCCTGCGCGTGGTCACCCTCGACGGCGTCACGGTCGCCGAGCTCGACGACTCCCGCGGCGGCACGGTCGAGCTGGGCCTGGAGGTGCTCGGCTTCGCGCCGGTCGCCGGCGACACCCGGCTGCTGATCGGCCACCAGCGGCGCGGCCGCTGGGAGCCGATGGTGTGGGACGTGGCCACCGGCGCCGAGCAGGACCTGGCGATCGAGCTGCCCGGCGATGTGAGCGCCGAGTGGTACCCGGACGGCTCCGCCCTGCTGATCGCGCACAGCTTCGAGGCGCGCAGCGAGCTCTGGCGCTACGACCTGGCCGCTCAGGAGCTCGCCAGGGTGGACACCCCGCCCGGCACGGTCTCGGGCGCGACGGCCCGGCCCGACGGCACGGTCGAGTACCAGTGGTCCTCGGCGGCCGAGCCCTCCTCCGTACGGTCCACCGCGGGCGGGATCGTCCTGGACCCGCCGGGGTTCCGGCCGCCCGGCTCGGTGCCGGTGGAGGACGTGTGGGTCGACGGCCCCGGCGGGCGGATCCACGCGCTGGCGCAGCGGCCCGTGGGCCACGGCGACGGCCCCTTTCCGACCATCTTCGAGGTGCACGGCGGGCCCACCCACCACGACAGCGACTCCTTCGCGGCGACCCCGGCGGCCTGGCTGGACCACGGCTTCGCGGTGGTCCGGGTCAACTACCGGGGCTCGACGGGGTACGGCCGTGAGTGGACCGACGCCCTCAAGCACCGCGTCGGCCTGATCGAGCTCGAGGACGTCACGGCCGTCCGGGAGTGGGTGGTGGCCTCCGGCCTCGCCGACCCGGCGCGCCTGGTGCTCTCGGGCGGCTCCTGGGGCGGGTACCTGGCGCTGCTGGGCCTGGGCATGCAGCCCGAGGCCTGGGCCGTGGGCCTGGCCGCCGTACCCGTGGCCGACTACGTCACGGCGTACCACGACGAGATGGAGGCGCTGAAGTCCTTCGACCGCACCCTCTTCGGCGGCACGCCGGAGGAGGTCCCGGAGCGGTTCGAGGCGTCCTCCCCGCTCACGTACGTCGACGCGGTGAAGGCTCCCGTCCACATCGCGGCGGGCGTCAACGACCCGCGCTGCCCGATCCGGCAGATCGAGAACTACGTCGACCGGCTGGCGGCGCGCGGGGCGGTGCACGAGGTGTACCGGTACGACGCCGGGCACGGCTCGCTCGTCGTGGAGGAGCGGATCAAGCAGGTCCGGATGGAGCTGGAGTTCGTGCAGAAGCACCTGCCGCAGTAAGGCGTGACGTGGCCCCGGCCCCGGTGATCCGGTGCACCCCCCGTACGGTGGTGGGGTGCACCGGTTTCTCCTGACCCCGCGGTGGTGGGGGATCAACGTCTTCGTCGCGCTCGCCGTTCCCGTCTGCCTGTTCATGGGGACCTGGCAGCTCGGCCGGTTCGAGGACCGCGTCGACAGCCACAAGGAGGCGGCCGGGGCGCGCCCCGCCGACCAGGTGGCCGCACCGCTGGACTCGCTGCTCCCGGTGGACAAGAAGACCTCCGGACGCCTCGCCTCCGTCTCCGGCGAGTACGCCGACCAGCTGCTGGTCCCCGAGCGGCGGCTCGACGGGAAGTCCGGTTTCTACGTACTGACCCTGCTGCGGACCGACACCGGCAAGGCCGTCCCGGTGGTCCGGGGCTGGCTGCCGGGCGCTGCGGACGCGGCGCGGGCTCCGGCCGCACCGACCGGGCGGGTCGAGGTGACGGGCGCGCTGCAGGCCTCGGAGAGCGCCGGCAGCAAGGGCGTGTACGCCTCGGGCGGGCTCCCGGCCGGGCAGCTCGGGGTGATCGGGGCGGCCTCGCTGGTCAACCTCGTTCCGTACGGGCTGTACGACGCCTGGCTGACGGTGCAGACCCCGGCGGACGGGCTGACCCCGGTGCCCGCGCAGGCGCCGGTCAACACCGGGCTCGACCTGAAGGCCTTCCAGAACCTCGGCTACACCGGCGAGTGGTTCGTCTTCGCCGCCTTCGTGCTGTTCATGTGGTTCCGGCTCTACCGCCGCGAGGTGGAGACCCTGCGCGACGCCGAGGCGGGGCTGCTGCCGGAGTCTGCCGTACGGCAACCGACGCCCGCCCCGGCTACGGCTTCGGCGCGTCCAGCGGAATGACGCCCGTCCGGTAGACCGTTCCCCCGCACGCGGCGGGGATCGTCGTCTGCGTGGTCGGCGCCCCCGGCAGCGCCGTGTTCGGCGTGTGGGTCACCTCGACCCCGGTGTCCGGGGCGGTACCGCCGCTGTCCGGCACCGGGCCCGCCGCAGCGGC
The DNA here is from genome assembly GCF_055570595.1 of Streptomyces sp. NPDC031132. Lineage (NCBI taxonomy): Bacteria > Bacillati > Actinomycetota > Actinomycetes > Kitasatosporales > Streptomycetaceae > Streptomyces > Streptomyces sp. NPDC031132. The sequence continues at coordinate 107,913 of NZ_JBVIGX010000026.1, read as the reverse complement.
GCCCGAGGTGCGCTGGCCGGTGTCCTGGGCGCCGTCCACCGGGGGCTTGGGCCCCGGGTCGGGCGAGGCCGCCGGGCAGGACTGCGCCGAGGGCACCCACGCGAAGCGGACCTCGTACGCCGTGTGCGGCTGGAGCAGCAGCAGCGGCGCCTCCGCCGAGGGGTCGGGCAGTCCGGCCGCCGGATCCCCCTCCGTGTGGCCGACCACGCTGACCCCCGAGCCCTGGCCGGGCGCCGAGGCCGTCACCGAGGCCGCGGTCACGGTGTCCGGGCCGGTGACGGTACAGCCGCGCGCCGAGACGTTGGTGACCTTGAAACTGCCGTACACCTTGCCGTCGGCCTCCGGGGCCTTGGCAGTGCCCTGCACACCGAGCTGCTCCGCGCTGCAGCCGGGCAGTCCGGTGGCCGCCGCGGGGGGCATCGGGCCGGTGCCGGCCGAGGCGCCCGCCGAGCTTCCCGCGGTGTCCGGTCCTGCCGTACCGCCGCCGGTCGGGGACCCTCCGTACTCCAGGTCCCGGTGCTCGCCCGCGCCGCCCGTCTCCATGCCCTTGCCGGCGGTCTCGGCGGACTTGGACGGGGAGCCCGAGCCGTTCTGGTGCGGGTCGGAGGTGCTTCCGCCCGCCGCGGCGCCGGGCTCCTCGCCGTGCCCGGCCATGGCGGAGTGGTCGGCCGTGCCGCCCTCGCCGCCGGTGATGTGCAGGTGCAGGGCCGCCGGGATCGCCGTCCCGGCCAGCAGCACGGCCGCCGCCGCCCCGACGAGGGCCTGCCGCTTGCGGGTCCTGCGGACGGGGACGGCGTACCGCAGCCGCTCGAGCGCGCCCTCGGAGGGCTCCAGGCCCTCGACGGCCCCGCGCAGCAGGCTCCGCAGCGCCTGCTCCTCGCCCGCGCCGCCCGGCGGAGTGTGGTCGTCCATCATGACTGCGCAGCCTCCATCGCCACCCGCAGCGCGGCAATGCCCCGCGATCCGTACGCCTTGACCGAGCCGAGCGAGACGCCGAGCGTCTCGGCGACCTGGGCCTCCGTCATGTCCGCGAAGTACCGCAGCACCAGCACCTCGCGCTGGCGCCGCTGGAGTCCGCGCATCGCCTTGATGAGATCGTCCCGTTCCAGCTGGTCGTACGCGCCCTCTTCGGCACTGGCCATGTCCGGCATCGGCTTGGAGAGCAGCTTGAGGCCGAGGATGCGGCGGCGCAGCGCGGAGCGCGAGAGGTTGACGACGGTCTGGCGCAGATACGCCAGTGTCTTGTCCCGATCGCGAACCCGGTTGCGGGCCGAGTGGACGCGGATGAACGCCTCCTGGACGACGTCCTCGCAGGAGGCGGTGTCGTCGAGGAGCAGCGCGGCCAGGCCGAGCAGCGAGCGGTAGTGGGCCTGGTAGGTCTGGGTGAGGTGGTCGACCGTGGTGCCGACGACGACGGCCGGCTCGGCGGCGACCGGCTCGGCGGCGGTGGACGCCTCCTCCCCGCTCCCCGCGGCCTCCGCGCTATCGCGGGGCGCGGGCACGCGGCCGCCCCGGGTCGGTACGGCGGCGGGCGCAGCGATCGGCGGTACCGCGGACTGCGGGACGGGAACGATCACCGGGCAGCCACCGGACGCGGGCACACGGGAACGCCGGCGCGGCGCACTGATTGCGCTGCGCGCCGGTACGACGGCGAAGTCGAGAAGTGCCTCTGCCACGCCAGTTGGACACGCGTCCCCCTACCAGGGTTGTACGCGCGAGGCAGCCTCACCAGCAAAATCCCCATTGCCCTCATGCGTACCCGCTCTTCCTGATTGCCCCGCCCGTCCCCAGGCGGCAGTCAGGCCATCACCTTGATCAAGGGATCAGCACTGATCCTACAAAGTGAATTACGCGAATTCACCAGCGATCAGTTCCGCGATCTGAGCGGCATTCAGCGCGGCCCCGTTGCGGAGATTGTCGGCGCACACGAAGAACTCGAGGGAGCGCGGATCGTCGAGCGAAGCCCGCAGCCGCCCCACCCATGCCGGATCCGTCCCGGCCGCGTCCACCGGAGTCGGGAACTCCCCCGCCGCCGGGTCGTCCACGACGACCACGCCGGGTGCGGCCTCCAGGATCTCCCGGGCGTGCGAGGCGTCCACCTCGGCCTCGAACCGCGCCCGTACGCTCAGCGAGTGCCCGGTCAGCACGGGCACCTGGACGCAGGTCACCGCCACCGGCAGCGCGTCCAGGTGCAGGACCCGGCGGGTCTGCGCCCGTACGGCCAGCTCGTGCGAGGACCAGCCGCCGTCCCGGAGCTCACCGGACCAGGGGACCACGTTCAGGGCGAGCGGGGCCGCGAACGGGCCGGCGTCCTCGCCCACGGCACGGCGCACGTCCCCGGTGTGCTCCCCCAGGGAGGTCCCGGCGACCAGCGAAAGCTGGCGGCGCAGCGCCTCGGACCCGGCCCGGCCGGCCGCGCTCGCGGCCTGGTACGAAGACACGGTCAGGTCGGCCAGCGCGTACTCGGCGTGCAGCGCACCCAGGGCCGCGATCATCGAGGCGGTGACGCAGTCCGGGCTCGCGACGATCCCGCGCGGCCGCATCCGTACGGCCTGCGCATTGACCTCGGGCACCACCAGCGGCACCTCGGGGTCCTCCCGGAAGGCCGCGGACTGATCGACGGCGACGGCTCCACGCGTGACGACGACGGGAGCCCAGCGGGCCGAGACCTCGGCCGGGGTCAGGAACAGCACCACGTCGCCCTGCCCGAAGCCGTCGAAGGCGTCCTCGGTGAGGGCGAGCACCTCGCTCTCCTCGCCGCGCACGGCCAGCATGCGGCCGGCCGAGCGCGGGGAGGCGATCAGGCGTATGTCGCCCCAGATGTCCGCCCGCTGGGACAGGATCTGGAGCACCACGGAGCCGACTGCTCCGGTCGCCCCGACCACGGCGAGCGCCGGAGCCGGGGTCGACCGGGTCGCGGTCATCGTCCGGTGCCTCCGTAGACGACGGCCTCCTCGCTGTCGGAGTCGAGGCCGAAGGCCGTGTGCACGGCGCGGACGGCCCCGTTGACGTCGTCCTGGCGGGTCACGACCGAGATGCGGATCTCGGAGGTCGAGATCAGCTCGATGTTCACGCCCGCGTCGGACAGCGCCTGGAAGAACGAGGCGGTGACGCCCGGGTTCGTCTTCATGCCCGCGCCGACCAGGGAGATCTTGCCGATCTGGTCGTCGTAGCGCAGGGAGTCGAAGCCGATCTTGCCCTTCGCCTTCTCCAGGGCCTCGATGGCCTTGTGGCCCTCGGCCTTGGGGAGGGTGAAGGAGATGTCCGTCAGGCCCGTGGACGCGGCGGACACGTTCTGCACGATCATGTCGATGTTGATCTCGGCGTCCGCGATGGCGCGGAAGATCGCCGCGGCCTCGCCCGGCTTGTCCGGGACGCCGACGACCGTGATCTTGGCTTCGGAGACGTCGTGAGCGACTCCGGAGATGATGGCGTGCTCCACCTGCTCGTCCCCTTGCGGATTCTCGTTGCTGACCCAGGTGCCCGGCAGTCCCGAGAAGGACGAGCGGACGTGGATCGGGATGTTGTATCGGCGTGCGTACTCGACACAGCGGTGCAGCAGCACCTTGGAACCGGAGGCGGCGAGCTCCAGCATGTCCTCGGACGAGATCCAGTCGATCTTCCGGGCCTTCTTCACGACGCGGGGGTCCGCGGTGAAGACGCCGTCGACGTCGGTGTAGATCTCGCAGACCTCGGCGTCCAGCGCCGCGGCGAGCGCGACGGCGGTCGTGTCCGAGCCGCCCCGGCCGAGGGTGGTGATGTCCTTGCTGTCCGCCGACACGCCCTGGAAGCCGGCGACGATGGCGATGTTGCCCTCGTCCAGCGCAGTGCGGATCCGGCCCGGCGTGACATCGATGATGCGCGCTTTGTTGTGGACCGAGTCGGTGATGACGCCTGCCTGGCTACCGGTGAACGACTGGGCCTCGTGGCCCAGGTTTTTGATCGCCATGGCCAGCAGGGCCATGGAGATACGCTCTCCGGCGGTCAGCAGCATGTCGAATTCGCGCCCGGCAGGCATCGGGGATACCTGCTCGGCGAGATCGATCAGCTCGTCCGTCGTGTCGCCCATCGCGGATACCACGACGACCACCTGGTGGCCGTTCTTCTTGGCGTCCACGATTCGCTTGGCGACGCGCTTGATGCCTTCGGCATCGGCTACGGAGGAGCCTCCGTACTTCTGCACGACAAGGCCCACGTGCGCTCCTCGCTCAGTCCGTCTCATTGCTGGTGCAGTGTAACGAGCGGCCGTGATCCGACCGCTTCGTACCACATCATGAGACGAACAGATCAAAGCCCGGGTTCCCCGTTCGGCGGTTCCCGACGGGGTTTCCCACTTCCCGTGGCCCTACTTCCCGTGCACGCCCAGCCGGGCACCGATTTCCTCGGCCATCACCCGTCCGGCCTGCTCGGCGAGGTCGTCCTCGGCCAGGTCCTCGTCGGTGTCCAGGCCGTCCAGGGCCTCCAGCGGCTGGTCCAGCCGTACGTGCGCGACCAGCGACTGCAGGGCCCGCAGGGTGGCCGAGGCCGTCGGACCCCAGTTGGTGAAGTACGAGAACTGCCACCACCACAGCGCCTCGGTCGTCCGGCCCGCGCGGTAGTGCCCCAGCCCGTGCCGCAGGTCCGCCACCACGTCGGCCACGTCGTCGGAGATCCGGTGCGCGACCGGGGCCTTGCGCGGCTCGTAGGGGTCGAAGACCTCGGAGTACACGTCGACCGGCTCCAGCATGTAGGCGAACCGCTCGCGCAGCTCCTCCACGTCCGGCTCCGGGCCGAGGTCGGGCTCGTAGCGCTCGTCGGGCAGGACGTCCTGGTACGCGCCCAGCCGGCCGCCCGCCAGCAGCAGCTGGGACACCTCCAGGAGGAGGAAGGGCACCGCGCTGTCCGGGTCCTCGCCCTTGGCCACCTCGGTGACCGCGACGATGAAGGACTCGATCTGGTCCGCGATCTGGACGGCGAAGTCGTCCGGATCCTGACCCAGGGCGTGCAGCGTTGCGTCAGACATCGAGAAGTCGCCTTCCTTCAAAGGCCCGCCCCAGCGTGACCTCGTCCGCGTACTCCAGATCTCCCCCGACGGGGAGCCCGCTGGCCAGGCGGGTGACCTTCAGGCCCATGGGCTTGATCATGCGGGCGAGGTACGTGGCGGTCGCCTCGCCCTCCAGGTTCGGGTCGGTGGCGAGGATCAGCTCGGTCACCTCGCCGTCCGCGAGGCGCGCCAGCAGCTCGCGGATGCGCAGGTCGTCCGGGCCGACGCCCTCGATCGGGCTGATCGCGCCGCCGAGGACGTGGTACCTGCCCCGGAACTCGCGGGTCCGCTCGATCGCGACGACGTCCTTCGGCTCCTCGACCACGCAGATGACCGTGGTGTCGCGGCGCGGATCGCGGCAGATGTTGCACCGCTCCTCCTGCGCCACGTTCCCGCACACGGCGCAGAACCGGACCTTGTCCTTCACCTCGAGCAGCGCGTGCGCGAGGCGGCGGACGTCGGTGGGCTCGGCCTGCAGGATGTGGAAGGCGATCCGCTGCGCGCTCTTGGGCCCGACGCCGGGCAGCCTGCCCAGTTCGTCGATCAGGTCCTGGACCACGCCTTCGTACACGGACTGCCTTCTTTCGGTAGGGGTGGGGGGAGTCGGATTAGAACGGGAGACCGGGGATGCCGCTGCCGCCGCCCAGGCCCTGGGCCAGCGGGCCCAGCTTCTCCTGCTGGAGCGCCTGGGCGTTCTCGTTGGCCGCCTGGACCGCCGCGACGACCAGGTCGGCGAGGGTTTCGGTGTCTGCCGGGTCCACCGCCTTCGGGTCGATCACCAGTGCACGCAGCTCACCGGAACCGGTGACGGTCGCCTTCACGAGGCCGCCGCCGGCCTGGCCCTCGACCTCGGCCTGCGCAAGCGCTTCCTGGGCCGCGGCGAGGTCCTGCTGCATCTTCTGGGCCTGCTGGAGCAGCTGCTGCATGTTGGGCTGGCCACCACCGGGAATCACAGGTCACTCACTCCGTCACGTCGGTCCAAGACTGGGGCAGCTTGGTCAATCCGAGCCTACGTGCTCCCCGCGCGGCGCGCCCTACGCCGTGAGGACCAACTCTTTCGAGTGAGAGACGGGGCGTGCGCGTACCTGATGGAGACCTCCTTGCGGGCGGAAAACCGGGGATTCGTCGCCCATCGGCCGCCATTCGAAGGTAGGAAGAGCATGCGCATCATTGCGCACACGCGCACCACCACACGTCAGCGCAGGCAGAGGGAGTGCCGGGTGAGCCAGCCGGAGATGCAGCCCGAGGGGCCACCCCGGGATCCCCGGGAACCCCGGGACTCCCGGGAGGAGGGCGGCGGACCGATGGCGGCGGGCGACCTGACCGGCGGACCGTTCCCCCTCGGGGACTGGGGCGAGCCGGCCGAGCGGCTGGACGAGCTCTACCGGCGGGTCGAGGCCGATGCACTGCGCACCGCGGAGTGGTATCTGTCCGACCGGGCGTGGAAGCGCCGGGGCGCTCGGATCCTGCGGGTCGGCGCGGCGGCGGGGGCGATCGCCGGAGCCTCGATGCCGCTGCTGGAGCTGACGGGATCCGCCTCGGGCGCGATGCCGTACGGCTACCTCTCGCTGCTCCTGGCCGCGGCGTGCCTGGCCTGTGACCGGTTCTTCGGCCTGACCTCGGGCTGGATGCGGGACGTCGCCACGGCGCAGGCGGTCCAGCGGCGTCTCCAGACGCTCCAGTTCGACTGGGCCTCGGAGAACGTACGGGAGGTCCTGGGCCCCACGGAGGGCACGGCGAGCGAGGCGGCGGAGCGCTGCCTCACCGTGCTGCGTCGCTTCTCGGAGGACGTGACGGAGCTGGTGCGCTCCGAGACCGCGGAGTGGATGGTGGAGTTCTCCTCGGGCCCCGCGCCGCTGGTGATGCAGTCGCTCGGCGCCCCGTCGTCCCGGGCCGATGCGGGCCTCCCGCCGACCCGCTTCCCCCTCCCCCCGGGCACCCGCCCCAACATGCCCCGCCAACGCCCCCCGGAACAGCCCCGCTGACCGGCCCGGCAGAATCGGCCCCGCCGGCGTTCGAGGCGCGGGGGCCCGGGGCAGCGGCCCCCGCAACGGCGCCGCGCCCGGACGCGGGGTCCGGGGCCGGGGGCCCCGGGGCACGGAGAAACGGCGGGGCGGGGAGAAGGCTCCGCGCAGCGGAACCCGGCACCCCGCCCCGGCGGCCGAGGCGGCGGCGCTCAGCTGAAGATGATCATCGAGCCCTGCCCCAGGCTCCGCGTCGCAGCCGCGTGCAGCCCCAGCCAGACGTGCCGCTCCCGCGCAAACGGACTCTCGTCATAAGGAATCGGCCCCGCCGGCTCCTCCAACGACGTGGGCCGCCCCGGCGCCACCGGCGCCACCGGCGGATTCCCCGGGTCGATCCCGATCGCCGGCGCCACCACCATCAGCTCCCGCAGCAACCCCTGCGCCGACCCCAGCGGTCCGCCCCCGGCCAACAGCTCCTCGTTCGCCAGCGGTACCGCGAAGTCCACCGGCACGTACGCCCCGGCGTGGTCGTAGTGCCACACCAGGTGCGACTGCTGCGCCGTCGGCTCGAACATCTCCAGCAGCTGCTCGTAGTCCCCGCCCAGCTCGTCCACCGGCGTCACCGGCAGTCCGCAGATCTGCAGCAGGTAGGCCCGCCGCAGGAAGTGCAGGGCGTCGTAGTCGAAGCCGGCGACGGGGGCCACGTCCCCGCTCAGACCCGGCATGTACGCGAACACGGGCACGGACGGCAGCCCCGCCTCGCCCAGCGCCTTGTCGTACGAGGCGATCTCTTCCGCGAAGGGGTTGTCGGGGCTGTGGCACAGCACGTCGACAAGGGGGACCAGCCACAGGTCACAGGCCACGCGGGCTCCGATCAGTCGTTGTCGCCGATCCGGCCAGCGTAGTGCGCCGAACACCCTCCGCGAAGGGCTGCGCAGAACCTGGGGCGGAACCCTTGGCGAACCTGCGGCGCAAGACGGGCCACGACCAGGCGGAACCCGCGCCTGAGCCGCCCGCTACACCTGCCCCGGACCCACCCTCCAGACCCATACGTCCTGCACCTTCTCCGGCTGCCGCCCGACCAGCTCGCTGATCATGTTCCGCAGCTCGGCCTCCCTCTCCTGGAACGGCAGCACGACCGCGCCCGCCTTCCAGAACTCCAGGTCCTGCCGGGCCTGCTCCCGCCACTCGGGGGTGATCTCCGGCGGCTGCGCCCCGTACCGGACGTCCCTCAGGAGGTTCGAGAGGTGCCGCGGGGTGGCCCCGTAGATGCCGATCCGGTCGGGCCCCCACGGGCCGTTGAAGTAGCCGCCGGCCAGCCGGAAGCCGAAGTCGGCCTCGACCTGCCAGTGCAGCGCGTCCGCCTGGCCCGGGTCGGGCAGCGGTACCGGAACGAGTGCTTCGCCGTTCTTGACGTAGCCCTTCCACGCGCCCGAGGCGATGAACGCCGGCACGGGCGCCCGCTCCCGTACGGCCAGCGGCAGCGGCAGCACCGGGATCAGCGCGGCCGCCACTCCGAGCAGGCCGAGCGTGCGCAGCTCGCGCGTCCTCATCCGTACGATCCGGTCCAGCGCGAGCGCCAGCAGCACGCCCAGCACGGGGGCGCACACCATCGCCAGGCGCCCCTCGATCACCGACTCGAACAGCGGCAGCTCGGCCATCAGCCGCCAGGGCCCCGCCAGCACGACGTCCGTGTGCGGTACGGGCACCCAAGGCCCCAGCGACAGCAGCAGCGCCACGCCGCCGGTGATCGCGAGCACGCGGACGACCGTACGCCGCCACATCCACACGCACACGGCCACGCCGAACGCCAGCAGGGGCCAGCCGTAGAAGGCGTTCTGCTCGGTGGTGTTCATGGCGAGCCGGTCCGCCGTCTCGGCGTTGCCGAAGAGGGAGCGGGCGGCGTACTCGACCAAGGCGCGCGGGCTGTTCCCGGCGTTGTCCCCGTGCAGGACCGAGTGGTAGCTCTGCGGGCCGAAGAACTGCCAGTACAGCGGGAAGATCAGCAGCGGCACGCAGACGCCGGCGGCGATGAGCAGGCCGAGGCCCAGCGGCCGCGCGGCCTCGAGGGCGCGCCGGCGGTCGACCAGCAGGTACGCCAGCGAGAAGACCAGCATGCCGAGCGCGGCGATGAGCAGCGGCTCCTCGCCCAGGAAGATCTGGTATGTCGCGAACAGGCCGAGCAGGACACCGTCCCGGACCACGTTGCGACCTTGGTTTCGCCCCTCGCACAGGCGCAGTGCCCTGTCGATGATCAGCGGGATCATGAAGAGGACGACGAAGTTCGGATGGCCGTTGGCGTGCGAGACCATCGGCGGCGCGAACGCGGCGAGCGCCCCGCCCGCGGCGGCGGCCCAGCGGCTGTGCACGAAGCGGCGGCGGATCAGCCAGTACCAGGTCCAGGCGCTGGCGGCCATGCCGAGCGTGAGGACCAGGGCGAAGGTGACGGTCTCCCCGAACAGCAGCGTGACCGGGATCAGCGGGACGGTCAGGCCGAGCATGGTCGCGTTGGCCATCAGGTTCACGCCGTCGGGCATGCCCTGGGCGGTGGTGAAGAGCGGATTGCGCAGGTGGGCGATGTTGTCGGTGGCGACGCCGACGAACCACTCCCACTGGTTCTGGTCCTGGAGCGCGTCCTTGAGGTAGCGGCCGTCGAGGTCCGCCCACAGGCCGTGGAAAACGTACGCGGAGAGCAGGAGGAAGACGGCGGCGACGGCGAGGCCGCCGGCGTTCAGCCTGAACAGCTCCACGAGCGCGCGGCGCCGGTCACCGGGGGTCCGGCGGGCCTTGGGCTTGGACGTGGGTGTGGACATGGACGTGGGCTTCGCCGCCGGCTGCGCAGCGCGGCGCACGGGCACCTCGGCCACGTGCCAGCCCTGGCGGCGCACCCGGCGCAGCACCTCGGCGTCGACGGCCGGGCCGTCGAGGACGCAGGCGCCGAAGGCGGCGCGCGCCCGGTCACCGTCGAAGAGCGCGAAGCCGCAGGTGTCGGAGCGGAAGCCGGGTATCCCGGGGATGCCCAGGGCGCGGACCAGGCGGTTTCCCGTCCGGCCGAGGGCGGCGGCAGGGGGCTCGCCGCCGCTCTGGTGCTCCTGGTCCTCCCGGGCCTCCTGGTTCTCCCGGCTCTCCCGGCCGAGGGCCTGCTCCAGCCGGTCCAGCTCGGCCAGGGGCGTCCTGAGCCCGGCGTCGGTCAGCAGCACCCGCTCCCCGGCGCAGGCCAGTACGCCGGCGCGCAGCGCGGCGCCCCTGCCGCGGTGGTCCTCGGAGCGGACCAGCCGGATCCGGGGCTCGTCGGCGGCCGCGGCCTCGACGACGGCGGCCGTGGCGTCGGCGGAGCCGTCGTCGACGACGAGGAGCTCCCAGTCGCCGGGTCCGGTGCCGAGGCGGGCGTCGAGGTGCTCGCGGACGGCGTCGAGGGTCGCTCCGATCCGGTGCTCGTCGTCGTGGGCGGGGATGACCACGGAGAGCCCGACGGAGCCCAGCCAGGCCGGGGCCGCTTCGGTGCCGGTCGCGTGGGTGCCGTTCGCGTCGGTGCCGTTCGCGTCGGTGCCGGCGCTGATGCCGCTCACGCCGCTCATGCGCCGACCGTCTTCAGGCCCGCGGCCCAGTCCAGCCCGTGCTGGTTGTACGCGTACACGAGGCTGCGTACCTCGTCGGCGTCGGCGCGGGTCACCGCGTCGACCAGTTCGTTGTGCCCGGACCACAGTCCGGTGTGGAGATCCGGAGCCGCCTTCAGGTGCGGTACCGCGAAGACCCAGCACTGCACCCGGATGCTGTGCAGGAACTCCGAGATGTACGTGTTGCCGACCAGCCCGCTCAGCTCCCTCCAGAAGCGCAGGTCGTAGCCGATCAGCACTTCGAGCGAGCCGCTCTGCGCGGCCCGGCACGCCTCCTCGGCACGACGGCGCACCGACACCAGCATTTCGCCGGAGCCGGGCGCGGTGCCGCGCTCGACGAGCCGCCGGAAGATCCCGTCCACGATGAGCGTACGGGCCTCGATCATCCCCCGGTAGTCGTCCACGGTGTAGACGCGCACGCGGAAACCCCGGTGCTGGACCGATTCCAGCAGCCCCTGGGCCGCGAGGTCGACGAGTGCCTCGCGTACGGGGGTCGCGGAGACCTCGTACTGCTCGGCGATCTGCTTGACCGTGAACTCGGTGCCCGGTGGCAGGCGTCCCGCGAGCACCTCGTCACGCAGCGCGTCCGCGATCTGCCGGCGAAGTGTGTTGCGGGTGACAGCGCCGCTGCCTGGCATAAGGGTCCGTCTCCTTAAGTGAACTTCGGACACCTTAGGCCAGGCAGCGCGGCTGAAACCGATCGAACGCGGACCGTTCGCGGACCGTTGCCGGTCAGCTGCCGCCGATCACGCGGACGTGGTGTGCCGGTCCGCGACCGTCAGCGCCTCGTCCAGCAGGGCCAGACCCTCCTTGGCCTCGGCCTCCGTGACGGTGCAGGGCGGGACGACGTGCGTCCGGTTCATGTTCACGAAGGGCCACAGGCCGGAGGCCTTGCAGGCCGCCGCGAATTCGGCCATCGGCGCGTTGTCGGCGCCGGCCGCGTTGTACGGGACGAGCGGCTCGCGCGTCTCCTTGTCCCGTACGAGCTCCAGCGCCCAGAAGGCGCCCAGGCCGCGGACCTCGCCGACCGACGGGTGCCGCTCGGCGATCTCGGCGAGCGCCGGGCCGATCACGTTCTCGCCGAGGTGGGCGGCGTGATCGACGACGCCCTCCTCCTCCATGGCGTTGATCGTCGCCACGGCGGCCGCGCAGGCCAGGGGGTGGCCGGAGTACGTCAGGCCGCCGGGGTAGGGGCGCGTGGCGAACGTCTCGGCGATGGCGGCCGAGATGGCGACTCCGCCGAGCGGTACGTACCCGCTGTTCACGCCCTTGGCGAAGGTGATCAGGTCAGGGGTGACGTCCCAGTGCTGGGCGGCGAACCACTTGCCGGTCCGGCCGAAGCCGGACATGACCTCGTCGAGGATGAAGACGATGCCGTGGCGGTCGCAGAGCTCGCGTACGCCCGCGAGGTAGCCGGCCGGCGGGGTCATGATCCCGGCGGTGCCGGGCACGCTCTCCAGGATGATCGCGGCGATGGTCGCCGGACCCTCGAAGGCGATCGTGTCGGCGAGGTGCGCGAGGGCGCGCTCGCACTCCTCGGCCTCGGTGGTGGCGTGGAACGGCGAGCGGTAGAGGAACGGGCCCCAGAAGTGCACGACCCCGGCCGCGGCCGTGTCGGAGGGCCAGCGGCGCGGGTCGCCGGTCAGGTTGATCGCGGCGGCGGTGGCCCCGTGGTACGAGCGGTACGTCGAGAGCACCTTCTGGCGGCCGGTGTGCAGCCGGGCCATCCGTACGGCGTTCTCGACGGCCTCGGCGCCGCCGTTGGTGAAGAAGACCTTGTCCAGGTCGCCCGGGGTCCGCTCGGCGATGAGGCGTGCGGCCTCGGAGCGGACGTCGACGGCGAAGCCGGGCGCGAGGGTGCAGAGCCGGGCGGCCTGCTCCTGGATCGCGGCGACGACCTTGGGGTGCTGGTGACCGATGTTGGTGTTCACGAGCTGGGAGGAGAAGTCGAGGAAGCGGTTGCCGTCGTAGTCCCAGAAGTACGACCCCTCGGCCCCGGCGACGGCGAGCGGGTCGATCAGGGCCTGGGCGGACCAGGAGTGGAAGACGTGGGCGCGGTCGGCGGCCTTGACGGCCGCGCCGTCGGCGCGGGAGGTGCCGGAGGCGTCGGGGGCGGAGTGAGGGGTCATGCGGCCACGCTAAAAGTGCGCAGGTGGGAAGGGATATCGGCGGACTGTCTGCGGGTGGGGGCCGGGTCTCGGCAGTCTGTCTGCACATGTCTGCTCGTACCTGCACGGAAGGCATTGATTGACAGCACTGATTGGCCGCATCGATGGACAGCCTCGATTGACAGCATGCTGTCGATATGGCAGCCTACTGTCATATCCGATGAAGTGCAGACGGAGGAGGCGACGAGATGACCACTCCCACCACCAAGCCGGTCCATCTGGCGGTCTACGACACGTACGCGGACTGGGAGACCGGGCACACCACGGCACATCTGGCCCAGCGCGGTCACCAGGTCCGTACGGTCGGCTTCGCCGCCGGAGCGCCGGTCACCACCATGGGCGGCGTCCGCATCCAGCCCGACCTGGCCCTGGCGGACCTCTCCCCCGAGGACTCCTCGCTCCTCATCCTGTCCGGCGCCTCGCTCTGGGACTCCGGCGACGACCTGGCCCCCTTCGCGGCGAAGGCGCGCGAGTTCCTGGCGGCCGGGGTCCCGGTCGCCGCGATCTGCGGGGCCACGGCAGGTCTCGCCCGGGAAGGCGTGCTCGACGCGCACGACCACACCAGCGCGGCCGCCGTCTACCTGGCGCACCAGCCGGGGTACGCGGGCGCCGAGCGGTACGTCGAGGCCGACGCGGTGACGGACGGCGACCTGATCACGGCCGGCCCGACGGAGCCGGTGGCCTTCGCCCGGGAGGTCTTCGCCCGGCTGGACGTCTACGAGCCGGACGTCCTGGACGCCTGGTACCGCCTGTTCCACGACTCGGACGCGAGCGCGTTCCCGGTGCTGATGGCGGCTGCGGAGCGCGGCGATGCCTGATTCTCCGCCTCCTGCTGCGTCGGTACGGGCCCGACAGGACCTGCTGAGCCGCACCGCGCTCGGAGTGTTCGGGCTGAACGGCCGGTTCCTCGCGCTCTCGGAGGAACTGGCCCGGCCGGCCGGGCTGACCGCGGCCTGGTGGCAGGTGCTCGGCGCGGTGCTCCAGGAGCCCCTGCCGGTGGCGGGCATCGCCCGGGTCATGGGCATCACCCGGCAGAGCGTCCAGCGCATCGCGGACCTGCTGGCGGCCAAGGGCCTCGCGGAGTACGTCCCGAACCCGGCCCACCGCCGCGCGAAACTGCTCCGCCCGACGGAGGAGGGCCGCGCCGCGGTCGCCCGCATCACCCCGGCCCACGCCGCCTTGGCCGCCCGCCTGGCCGATGAACTGGGCGAGGTCGCGTTCGCGGAAACGGTCGAGGTCCTGGACCGCCTCACGAAGGCCCTGGACACGCTGCTGGCCGACGCGTGATGCGGGGCGGCGGGCGGCCGCCGTACGGATTGTGTCGAGGTCAATAATCCTGCGGGCAAGGCTTGTTGCCCCCGCCGACCCCGCCGCACACTGCCCCCCATGGAGCCGCTCACCGTAATAACCCGACTGTGGGAGCGAATCGACGCCCGCGACTGGCCCGCCGTGTCCCGCCTCATCGCCGAAGACGCAGTCATCGAATGGCCCGTCAGCGGCGAACGCATCGTCGGCCGGGACAACTTCATCGCCGTGAACAGCGACGAGGCGTATACGGACGAGAGATCCGTCAAACTCCTGCGCATCCTCGCGGACGGCGACCTCGTCGTCACCGAGGTCGAGATCCCCCAGGAGCACGTGGTCTACCGCGCCGTGTCCCTGTGGACCGTCCAGGACGGAGAGATCGTCGGCGCGCGCGAGTACTGGACCAGCCCCGGCCAGGACCCGGCCCCCCGCTGGCGCGCGGGCCTCGTCGAACCGCTCGCGGAGCCCCTGCTGGCAGACTGAGCCGCGTGCTCACGCAACTCCTGACCGCGACCGGCGTCCTGGCACTGCTCACCCTCGTCCCCGGCCCCGACATGGCCGTCGTGACGAAGCGCGCGGTCTCCCGCGGCCGCGCCGACGGGCTGCGCACCGTCGCCGGGATCACCGCCGGGCTCCTCCTGTGGGGCGCCCTCACCGTCGCCGGACTCGCCGCGCTGCTCGCCGCTTCGGCCGAGGTGTACCTGGCGGTGAAGCTCGCGGGTGCCGCGTACCTCTGCTTCCTCGGCGTCCAGTCCCTGCGCCGGCCCGGCGCGGAGCCGGCCCCCGTACGCGGCTCCGCGGGCAGCGCCTGGCGGACGGGCCTGGTCAGCAATGCCCTCAACCCCAAGATCGCCGTCTTCTACACCGGCCTGCTGCCCGCCCTCGCCCCGTCCGGCCTCCGGCCGGCCACCGGCATGGCGCTGCTCGTCCTGATCCACCTCGTCCTGACGGTGGCCTGGCTCGGCACGTACGTGTACGTCCTCTCGCGCGCCCGGCGCTTCTTCGCGCGGCCGCGCGTCCGCCGTGCCCTGGACCGGGCGACGGGCGTGGTCCTGATCGGCTTCGGCATCCGCGTGGCGACGACGCCGTAGCGGCCGTGGTACTCGGGGCGTACGGCCGGCGGGGGGCGGGGGCTTGGGGTTGGGGCTTGGGGCTTGGGGGCGTCAGCCGTCGCCCAGTCGGTCCAGCTCCTCCCCGATGGCGACGCGCAGCGCGTCGTGCCGGTCCGCCAGCTCGTACCGGCTCCCCCTCCAGTACTCCTCCTGCTCGTACAGCCACACCGGCATCCGGACCATGTCGGCGGGCTCCCACTCGTAGCGCGGCCAGACGTGGGCGTGGAGGTACGGGTCGGTGTTGCCCAGGATCTCGATGTTCACCCGGCGGAAGGCGGGGTCGAGCCGGCGGCAGGCCCGTTCGACGGCCTCGGCGAGGCGGTCCATGTCGGCGAGGTACGCCGTCCTGCGCGCCCGGGGCAGGTCCGAGAGCCGGGTCACCGACGGGTCGTCGGTCAGCAGGACCGCGTACCCGGGGAGGAACTGCCGGTCGCCGATCACGGCGAACCCCTGGTCGAGGCGGCGCAGGACGGTCGGGTTCTCGCCGCGATGCGCGCTGCCTATGCGGTCGTTGCGCCAGTCGGCGGGGTGACTGGCGTTGTGGTTCCCGTTGTTGCCGTGGCTGCGGGCGTTGCCGTTGGTCATCCCGGGACCCTAGTCGACCGCCCGTGGGATACCGCCCGGGGGATGGTCGGCGGCTGCGCCTGTGGCTCTCAGGTTTCCCCTGTCATACCTGAGAGCTACCCACAAAGGCCGCTCCCCAGCGGGACGCCGACGAGGCCCCTCAATTCCTAACTTCGTCACCAGAGAAGACGCGAGGTCAGCCCCTCGCGAGTTCAGCCCCTCTGGACCGAGCGAAGGAAAAGGGACCCGACATGACCCGCCCCGCAGGACGCTTCGCAGGACGACGCACAGGAGGTCGCCCCAAAGGCCGCCGTGCCGGACACCGGCGCGGCCGGCTGCGTCGCACCCTGCTGGCCGGCCTCGTCGCCGCGGCCGTCGTGCTCCCCGTGTCCGCCGCCGCTTCTCCCGATGTCCCGGCGCCCGGGCCCGTCGCCTTCGCCGAACACACCGCGCTCCCGGACCGGTACGCCGGCAACCGCGCCAACCTTGCCGAGGCGGCCCGCATGGCGCAGGACGCCGGCCGCACGGGCCGCGCCGCGAAGCTGCGCGCCATGGGGGCGGAAGGGACGGCCCGGTTCCTCGCCTTCGACGGCCGCGGCAAGGGGCGGGCCGTCGAGGTGCTCGGCGATCTGGACACCGCCGACCGGGTCGCCGTCCTGGTGCCCGGTTCCGACACCACGCTGGACACCTACCAGAGATTCCGTGCCGGGGCGGTCGCCCTGCAGCAGCGCCTCCAGGCCGAGCACCCGCGCTCCGCCGTGGTCGCCTGGCTCGGGTACGACACCCCCAACACGGTCAGCGCGACCGTCCTGACCGCGGACCGGGCGGACGCGGCCGCCGCCGAACTGGGCCCCTTCCTCGACCGCTTGGGGCAAGCTGCTGCACCCGGTGCCCGGCTCTCGCTGCTGTGCCACTCGTACGGCTCCGTGGTCTGCGCCCGGACCGGTACCGGCCCCCAGGTCACCGACATCGCCCTGTTCGGCAGTCCGGGCACGGGCGCCGGATCTGCCGCCGAGCTGCCGACCGGCGCCCGAGTGTGGGCCGGGCGGGGCGGCGCCGACTGGATCGGCCATGTCCCCCATGTCCGCCTGGGCGGGGTCGGATTCGGCACCGACCCCGTCGACCCCGCCTTCGGAGCCCGGTCCTTCAATGCCGGCCCCGGCGGGCACAGCGACTACCTCAAGCCCGGCACCGCGTCCCTCGACAGCCTGACCCGCATCGCCTTGGCCACTGCCGCACCGACCACCCCGGAGGTACCCCGTGCGTAAGCTCCGCGCCCGCTGGTCCGTCCTCGCGGACCGCATCGACGCCGGCACACCGCCCGACCGGGACCGGACCGTGGACGCGCTGCGGGCCTTCGCCATCCTCGGCGTGGTGCTGGGCCACTGGCTGGTGACCGCCCTGACCACCGCCGACGGCGGCCTGAGCACGACCAGTCCGCTGGCCCACCTGCCCTGGCTGGCACCGGTGTCCTGGCTGTTCCAGACGTTGTCCGTGTTCTTCCTGGTCGGCGGCCATGTCGGCGCCCGCGGCCATGCCTCGGCGCGGGAGCGCGGGGTCCCGTACGGGGCGTGGGTCCGGCAGCGGCTGTCCCGGCTGTTCCGCCCGGTCGCCGCGGTGCTCGTCCTCTGGGCCGTCACGGCGGGCGGGATGCTGCTCGGCGGAGCCGAACTGGGCACCGTGCAGACCCTGGTCAAGCTCGTCCTCTCCCCCCTCTGGTTCCTCCTCGTCTTCGCCGTGCTCACCGCCGCCACCCCGCTCGTGGCCCGGCTCAATCCGCTCTGGCCGCTGGCGGTGGTGGCGGGCGTGGACGTGTGGCGGTTCGGCCTCGGCGGGCCCGAGTGGATCGGCTGGGTCAATGTGGCCGCCGGCTGGCTCGTCCCCTACACCCTGGGCGCCGCTTGGTCCCGCGGTGCGTTCGCCCGGCGCACCCCGGCCGTGCTGCTGGTGGGCGGGGGCGCGGCCGCCACCGCGCTGGTGCTGTGGGGCGGGTATCCGGCGTCCATGGTCGGTGTCCCCGGGGCCCCGATATCGAACCTGAACCCGCCGACGCTGGCCGCCGCCGCGTTCGGCCTGGCCCAGTGCGGGCTGGCCCTGCTGCTCCGCGGGCCGCTGGACCGGGCCATGCGGCGGCCCCGGGCCTGGGCGAAGGTGGCCCTGATGAACCTGTCCGCGATGACCATCTTCCTGTGGCACCAGACCGCGATGATGGCCGTCACCGCCCTGGGGCTGCTGGCCCCCGCCGATCTGCCCGGACTGCACACCGTGCCCGACTCCGCGCAGTGGATAGCCGCCCGGCTGCTGTGGCTGCCGGTGTTCGCCGCCACGCTGGGCGTCTGCTGGGCCGCCTTCCGTACGTACGAGCAGGCCAGGCGGCCGAAGGCCGCCGTCCCTGCCGGCGCCGTCCCCCGGCCCCGGCCGGCCCCCGCCAAGGAAGTCAGCCATGTCTAGGGCCCGCCTTAGCCTGGACGACGTGAACCAGCAGACCGAGCCGCCCGCCGCCGAGCACCGCCCCGTCCTGCTGCACGGCCTGGCCCGGGAGCTGTTCACCCTGAAGCGGGATCCCCTCCCGAAGATGTCGCGGCCCCGCTGGCTTGCCTGGCTGCCGCACGTGGTCCTCACCTACGCGGCCATCCCGTGCGGGGTCCTGACGGGGATGCAGCTGAACGACCACTACAAGGTCGTCGGCACGGCCGTGCTGGGGCTGTCGCTGCTGACGTCCGCGTCGGTCCTGCTCAGCATGTTCCGGCCGATCGCCGCCTGGTGGCTCGGCCTCGTCACCGCGGCCCTGGTCGCCTGGACCATCCACGACCACGTCGGTCAGGGGCAGGCCTGGCCGTGGACGCCCGCCGGGCCGGTCACGTTCGCGCCCCTGATCCTGATGGTCGCGCTGCGGGTGCCGCCCCGCGTGACCGTCTGGGTCATCGGCATCACGCTCGCCCTGTCCGGACTGGCCGAGGCCGTGTTCAGGCCCCCGCAGAGCCAGACCGTCGTCGCGGGCGTGGCCGTCCTGTTCGGATTCGCGGGCATCCTCGGGTACGCCCTGCGGGCCACGCGCCTGGCCCGCGGCAAGCTCGTCGAGCAGGAGACGCTCACCGAGGAGGAGCGTGCCCAGCGCACCCTGCTCGAGGAGCGCAACCGGATCGCCCGCGAACTGCACGACGTCGTCGCCCACCACATGTCGGTGATCTCCATCCAGGCGCAGGTCGCCCCGCACCTGGTGGAGAACCCCTCCGAGGAGCTGAAGGAGAACCTAGCCGGCATACGGGAGAACGCCCTGGAAGCGCTGACGGAACTGCGCCGGGTCCTGGGCGTGCTGCGCTCCGAGCAGCCGGACGATCCGGCGAACCCGCATCATCCGCAGCCCACCCTCGCCGAACTGGACGGCCTCGTGGACAACGTGCGCAGCGCAGGGCTGGCCGTCACTACCGAGATCGCGGGCATCCGGCGGCCGCTCGCCCCGGGCGTCGAGCTCACCGCCTACCGGATCGTGCAGGAGGCGCTGAGCAACTGTCTGCGCCATGCGCCCGGTTCGCGGGTGGAGGTCGGCGTCGCGTACGGGCCGCGCGAACTGCACCTGTGCATCGCCAACAGCGCACCGACCCGGCCGGCCCCGCCCTCGCACGGCGCCGGGCACGGTCTGCTGGGGATGCGGGAGCGGGCGGGCATGCTGGGGGGCGAGCTCGCCGCCGGTCCGCGCCCCGGCGGCGGGTACGAGGTGAGCGCCGTGCTCCCCATGGATCCCGAGAAGAAGAAGGACGAACAGGACGCATGAGCACTCCGGCCGACCCGATCAGGGTGATGATCGCCGACGACCAGATGATGGTCCGGCAGGGCTTCACCGTCCTCCTCAACGCCCAGCCCGACATCGAGGTCGTCGGCCAGGCCGTGGACGGCGCCGATGCGGTGGCGAAGGTCGCCGAACTCGGCCCGGACGTGGTCCTGATGGACATCCGCATGCCCGGGATGGGCGGCATCGAGGCGACCTCCGTCATCACGGCCGCCCCGGACGCCATCGTCAAGGTGCTGGTGCTGACCACCTTCGACCTCGACGAGTACGTGTACGAGGCGCTGCGCGCCGGGGCCTCCGGGTTCCTCCTGAAGGACGCGTCGGCCGACCAGCTCGCGGAGGCGGTCCGGGTGGTGGCGGCCGGCGAGGCGCTGCTCTCGCCGAACATCACCAAGCGGCTGATCACGGAGTTCTCCCGGATGGGGGCCCCGCGGGCGCCCTCGAAGGCGCGGATCGACGAGCTGACCGAGCGGGAGACCGAGGTGCTGTCGCTGATCGCGCAGGGCCTGTCCAACGCGGAGATCGCCGGGCACCTGGTCGTGGCCGAGCAGACGGTGAAGACGCATGTGGGGCGGATCCTGGTGAAGCTGGGCCTGCGGGACCGCACCCAGGCCGCGGTGTTCGCGTACGAGACGGGTCTGGTCCGTCCGACGGGCTACTGAGTAGCCGGAGTAGTACCTGAGAGGGAGGCCGGGATATCCCCTTCAGCGGCGACGCGGACGAGGGGGCGGCCGACCTACGGTGTGTGTATGAGCGAGACGACCTCCCGGGCGACCCCCCGGACACCCGAGTTCCGGATGGCCTCCGGCCTGCTCCAGAGCCTGCGCAGGGATCTGATCACGGATGCCTTCGCGTACCGGCCGCTGCCGCGGATGCGCACCGACGGGCCGGTGACGCGGCGGCTGCCGGAGCGGATACGGCCGTCGCTGGCCCATCTGCCGCATGCGGTCGTGGGTTTCCTGGCCTTCCTCGTGGTGATGCTCACGTCCACCAGCAGCGGCGACTTCGTCGCACCGAGCAGCTCGCTCGTGATGGGGCTGATAGCGGCCACGCCGGTGCTGATGACTCTGGTGCGGCCGGTGGGGGCGTTCTGGGCGGCCGGCGTCGTCACCGGGGTGCTCGCGGTGGTCGGCTCCAACAACGACGTGTGGCCCTGGTCGCCGGGTGCCTTCGCCTCCTACTTCGTCACGGTGACCATCGCGGCGATGCGCACCAGGCCCCGGGCGGCCGGCTGGATGTGGCTGATCACGCTGGGAACGGGGCTCGCGATACCGGCCGTGCTCGGCCGGGGGGAGCCCGTCGAGATCATGCCGATGGCCTTCCTCCTGGCGGTCTCCCTGCTGGTGGTCACGGTCCGCAACATCCGCCGGGAGGCGGAGCAGGAGGTCAGCGCGCAGCAGGAGGTGACGGCCGTCGAGCGGGACCGGCGGACGCTGCTGGAGGAGCGGACG
Organism: Streptomyces sp. NPDC031132; assembly: GCF_055570595.1. Taxonomy (NCBI): domain Bacteria; kingdom Bacillati; phylum Actinomycetota; class Actinomycetes; order Kitasatosporales; family Streptomycetaceae; genus Streptomyces; species Streptomyces sp. NPDC031132. The sequence goes on along the minus strand of NZ_JBVIGX010000026.1, from coordinate 86,919 downwards.
ACGATCGCGCGGGAGCTGCACGACGTGGTGGCCCACCACATGTCGGTGGTGGCGATCCAGGCGGAGGCCGCGCCGTACCGGGTGAAGAATCCGCCGCCGGAGCTGGAGGCGGCGTTCGTCACCATCCGGGAGAACGCGGTGGCGGCGCTGACGGAACTGCGCCGGGTGCTGGGTGTGGTGCGCTCCGCGGACTACGAGGCGCCGGACGCCCCGCAGCCGACGCTGGCCTCGCTGGACGGGCTGCTGGCCAATGTGCGGGAGGCCGGGCTGAGCGTGGAGAAGACGGTCACGGGTGCGGTGCGGGAGCTGCCGCCGGGCGTCGAGCTGTCGGCGTACCGGATCATCCAGGAGGCGCTGAGCAACACCCTGCGCCATGCACCGGGGGCGGCGGCCTCGGTCGAGGTCTCGTACGTGCTGGGAGGGTTGGGCATACGGGTCGTCAATGCGGCGGCGACCGGGGACGTACGGCCCTCGCCGGGCGCCGGGCACGGGATCACCGGGATGCGGGAGCGGGTGGCCATGCTGGAGGGGGAGATGACGGCCGCGCAGACCGAGGCGGGCGGGTACGAGGTGGCGGTGTTCATACCGGTGCGCGGGCGGCAGGACGCGGCGACGCAGGAGACGGCGCAGAAATCCGGGCACGAGTCGGGGCACGAGTCGGGGCACGAGTCGGGGAAGTCGGCATGACGATCAGGGTTCTGATCGTCGACGACCAGATGATGGTCCGGGAGGGCTTCTCCGTCCTGCTGAACGCGATGGACGGCATCGAGGTGGTCGGCGAGGCGGTGGACGGCCGCGAGGCCATCGCCCAGGTGGCGGCGCTGCGGCCGGACGTGGTGCTGATGGACATCCGGATGCCGGTGATGAACGGGCTGGAGGCGACCCGGGAGATCGTCGCCTCCGACACGGACGCGAAGGTGCTGGTCCTGACGACCTTCGACCTCGACGAGTACGTGTACCAGGCCCTGCGGGCCGGGGCCTCCGGGTTCCTGCTCAAGGACGCCTCGGCCCGGCAGCTGGCCGACGGGGTGCGGGTGGTGGCGTCCGGTGAGGCGCTGCTGGCGCCCGCGGTCACCAAGCGGCTGATCCTGGAGTTCTCGAAGCTCTCGACCCCGCCGAAGCTCGCGGATCCGGCGGGGGTCGGGGAGCTGACGGAGCGGGAGACGGAGGTGCTGGTGCTGATCGCGCAGGGACTGTCCAACGCCGAGATAGCGGACCGGCTCATCGTCGCGGAGTCCACGATCAAGACGCACGTGAGCCGGATCCTGGTGAAACTGGGCCTGCGCGACCGCACCCAGGCAGCGGTCTTCGCCTATGAGACCCGCCTGGTGACTCCGGCGTAGGCAACATGACGACGAGTCACATCGCCTGCGGCAAGCACCCCCTAGGCTTCGGGGATGGGTTTTGATCCGTGGGACGCCGCGTTTGTCGCCGATCCGTACCCCGCATACCGGGAGCTGCGCGCGCAGGGCCGTGCCCTGTGGTTCGAGGCCACCGGGCAGTGGCTGGTGCCGCACTACGCCGATGTGAGCGCGCTGCTGCGTGACCGGCGGCTGGGCCGGACCTACCTGCACCGGTTCTCGCACGAGGAGTTCGGGCGCGAGGCGCCGCCCCCGGAGCACGAGCCCTTCCACGTCCTCAACGGGAACGGCCTGCTGGACCTGGAGGATCCCGCCCATGCACGCGTGCGGCGGCTGGTGTCCAAGGCGTTCACCCCGCGGACCGTGGAGCAGCTCGCACCCGCTGTGGATCGGCTCGCCCGGGAGCTGGTCGGGCAGCTCCTGGCCGACGGGGGCGGGGACCTGCTGACCGTCGTCGCCGAGCCCCTGCCCGTGGCGGTGATCGCCGAGCTGCTCGGGGTGCCCGAGGCGGATCGGGCGCTGCTGCGGCCCTGGTCGGCGGACATCTGCGGGATGTTCGAGCTCCGGCCGGACGAGGAGACCGCGCAGCGGGCGGTACGGGCGAGCGTGGAGTTCAGCGCCTATCTGCGCGAGCTGATCGCGGAGCGGCGCAAGGAGCCCGGCGAGGATTTGATCTCCGGTCTGATCGCCGCCCACGATGAGGAGGGCCGGCTCAGCGAGCAGGAGATGATCTCCACCTGCGTGCTCCTGCTGAACGCCGGCCACGAGGCCACCGTGAACACCACCGTCAACGGCTGGTGGACCCTCTTCCGGCACCCCGAGCAGCGCGCCTCGCTCGATTCCGAAAAGTTGTCCACAGCTGTGGATGAACTCATGCGCTACGACACACCCCTGCAGATGTTCGAGCGCTGGGTGCTGGACGACATCCGGATCGGCGACACGGTCATCCCGCGCGGAGCCGAGGTCGCGCTGCTCTTCGGCTCCGCGAACCGGGATCCCGCCCGGTTCGACGACCCCGACGCGTTGGACCTCGTACGGGCCGACAATCCGCACCTGAGCTTCGGGGCCGGGATCCACTACTGCCTGGGCGCCCCGCTCGCGCGGCGCGAGCTGACCGCCTCGTTCGGGGCCCTGCTGGCGGACGGCGTCCCACCCCTGAAGCTCGTACGGGAGCCCCGGTGGCGGGACGGGTACGTCATCCGCGGTCTGGAAGAACTCCTCGTGGAGTTCTGACGGACCTCCCCTACGCGGCCAGGTCTCGGCGGCGGAGTGCCGCCAGGCCGGCCGCCAGCAGGGCTGCCGCCAGGCCGGTCAGCACCAGCATCGGGGCCCAGGTCAGGGCCTCCGCGCCCGGCAGCTTGGGCAGGTGGGCGAAGGGCGACAGGTTCAGGGCGGCCTGCGGCAGGTTCAGCGCCGGGCCGATCCAGCCCAGCGTCAGCGCGGTCCCGGCCACCGCCCAGGCGGCCACCGCGTACCTCGGGGCGGCGCCGTGCAGGAGGGCCGCGAGGGCGCCGATCACCCACACCGCCGGGAGTTGGGCCAGGCAGGCGCCGACCGCCGGGCCCACGTCCCGGCCGTGCCCGACGCCCAGGCCCAGTCCGGCCAGCAGCAGGATCAGCGCCGAGCCGCCGAACGCCACGGCCAGGTGGCCGCCGGCCCACCGCAGCCGGCCCACCGCGTTCGCGAGCAGCGGTTCGGCGCGCTGCCCCGACTCCTCGCCGCTCAGCCGCAGCACCGCCGAGACGATGTACAGGGCGGCGACCATGCCGAGCATCCCGGCCATCGTCGCGAGGAAGGCATCGGCGACCCCGCTCTGCCCGCCCATCCGCTCGATGATCTCGCGGGTCCGTTCGTTGTCGCCGACCAGCTGCGTGGCCCCGTCCGTCATCCCGCCGAACACCACCCCGGCCGCCAGGAACCCGAGGCTCCAGCCGATCAGGCTGCCCCGCTGGAGCCGCCAGGCCAGCGCCCCCGCGCTGCCGAGCCGGCCCTCCGCGGGGCCCGGACGGGCCGGCAGGAAGCTCATGCCGAGGTCACGGCGGCCGGCCAGCGCGTACGCCGCCGCCACCTGCACCGCCACCGCCGCCGCGAACAGGCCGAGCACCCACCAGCGTTCGGTCGCGTAGGCCCGTACGTGTTCCAGCCAGCCCAGCGGCGACACCCAGGTCAGCGCGCTCGAACCCCCGGCGCTCCCGGCATCCCCGGCGGCGCGCAACACGAACGCCGCGCCGATCAGTGCACCCGTGAGCCCCTTCGCGAGCCGTGCGCTCTCGGTGAGCTGCGCCGCGATGGCGGCCAGGGCCGCGAACAGCATCCCGGTGGCGCCGATGCCCAGTCCGAGGGCGAGTGCACCGCCCGCACCGCGCCCGGCGAGTCCGCCCGTCACCAGGAGCGCGGCCAGCGCATTGGCCGTCAGGGCCGCCAGCAGCGCGGCCGTCAGCGGCGCCCGCCGCCCCACCATCGCCGCGGAGAGCAGCTCCTGACGGCCCGTCTCCTCCTCCTCGCGGGTGTGCCGGACCACGACGACCAGGCTCATGATCCCGGCGAGCACGCCGGCGAAGATCCCGCCGCGCCAAGCGGTCAGGGCGCCGACGGAGTCGCCGAACACCGGTCCGTACAGGGCGCGCAGCGAGCCGTTGGTGTTCATCGTGCCGAGCAGTCGGGCCCGTTCGGCGTCCGTCCCGTACACCGACTCGAGCGAGGCGGGCAGGCTGAGCACCAGCATCGCCACGACCATGATCCAGACCGGCATCATCACGCGGTCGCGGCGGAGCGCGAGGCGCAGCAGCGTCCCGGTGCCGGCCAGTTGGTTCTTCATCACGACACGCCCGCCTTCGCGTTCCCGCCGGCACCGTTGCCGTGCACGTCGTCCGCGTAGTGCCGCAGGAAGAGCTCCTCGAGCGTGGGCGGCGTCGAAGTCAGCGACCGCACACCGGACTCGGCGAGCGAACGCAGTACGGCGTCCAGCTTGTCCGTGTCGGCCTGGAGGCGGACCTTCAGCCCCTGCACCTCCACGTCGTACACGCCCGGCAGGTGCGCGATGCCGTTCGGCGGGCCGGCGAGCTCGGCGCTGATCGACGTACGGGTCAAGTGCCGCAGATCGGCCAGCGTGCCCGTCTCGACCGTGCGGCCCTTGCGGATGATGCTGACCCGGTCGCAGAGGGTCTCGACCTCGCTGAGGATGTGCGAGCTGAGCAGGACGGTCCGCCCGGCGGCGCGCGCCTCGGCGACACAGCCCTGGAAGACCTCCTCCATCAGCGGGTCCAGGCCGGAGGTGGGCTCGTCGAGGATGAGCAGCTCGGCCTCCGAGGCGAAGGCGGCGACGAGCGCGACCTTCTGCCGGTTGCCCTTGGAGTACGTACGCCCCTTCTTGGTGGGGTCCAGCTCGAACCGCTCGACGAGCTCGGTGCGCCGGGCCCGGTCCAGGCCGCCACGCAGGCGCCCGTAGAGGTCGATGACCTCGCCGCCGGAGAGGTTGCGCCACAGGGTGACGTCACCGGGGACGTACGCGACGCGGCGGTGCAGTTCCACGGCGTCGGCCCAGGGGTCGCCGCCGAGCAGCTCCGCGGTTCCGGAGTCGGCGCGCAGCAGGCCCAGCAGGACCCGGATGGTGGTGGACTTGCCGGCGCCGTTGGGGCCGAGGAAGCCGTGGACCTCACCGGGGGCGACGGAGAGGTCGAGTCCGTCCAGCGCATGGGTGCGGCCGAACGCCTTGTGCAGTCCGGCGACACTGATTGCCTTCGTCATGTTTCTGAACGTACGCTACTTTCACAAACTTGTGAAGCTCGGAAAACGTATAAAGTCGGCAAGGTGGTGGACGACATGGACGTACGGAACGACGAGGCGGTCTCCCGCTTCGTGGAGCGGTTCGCCGCGCAGCTGACCGAGGCGGGAATGCAGCGGATGGCCTCGCGGGTCTTCGCGCAGCTCCTCGCGAGCGACAGCGGATCGATGACCTCGGCGGAGCTGAGCGAGGCGCTGCAGATCAGTCCGGCGGCGGTGTCGGGGGCCGTGGCGTACCTGACGCAGGTGACCATGGTCAGCCGGGAGCGGGAGCCGGGCTCGCGGCGGGACCGGTACGTCCTGCACAACGAGCTCTGGTACGAGACGTTCACCCGGCGGGACCAGGCGCTGAGCCTCTTCGAGAAGACGCTGCGCGACGGGGTCGCCGGGCTCGGCGCGGACAGCCCGGCGGGGGTGCGGATGGCGGAGACCGCGGAGTTCTTCGAGTTCCTGCAGGGCGAGATGGCCGGGATGATGGACCGCTGGCGGGCCCACCGGGCCGGCCTGAACCTCCCGTAGCCCGGTCCGGGTACGGACCGGGCCACGGCCCCCGCGCCTCAAACGCCGGCGGGGCCGAGTCCGGCACCGGGCCGGGCCGGGTTGGCCGGGCCGGGTTGGCCGGGCCGGGTTGGCCGGGCCGGGTTGGCCGGGCCGGGTTGGCCGGGCCGGGTTGGCCGGGCCGGAGCAGCTCAGCGCGGCAGCGTCAGGGACCAGGCCGCCGGGCGGAGGGTCCAGGTACGGCGGCGGACCGGGCCCGCCACCAGCGCGTCCGCCCGGTAGCGGAAGTCCGAGCCCGACACCGTCACCGAACCCGCCCGCGCCCGCAGCGAAGGCCCGCCGGCCACCCGGACCGTCACCTCCGCCACACCGTCGGACGACACCGGCACCACCCGGAGGTCCTCCACCAGCCGGTCCACGTCCACCAGGACCCGCCCGTCCACCTCCACCCGGAGCCGGTGCCCCGCCGGGACCCCCGACGGGACCAGCGTCCGCACCAGCGAGCGGTACGCACTCCAGACGGACGGCCTCGGTACCGCCCGGACGGGTGGAATCCGCAGATCCCCGAGCACCACCCCGTCGCTGTCGTCCACCAGCAGGTCCCGCGTTTGGACGGCCCCGTCCAGCACCGACCGCGCCGCCGCCACCGCGGACAGCGGCACGCCCAAGGACCGGGCCAGCCCCAGCGAGCCCGCGGGCCCGACCGGGACCAGCGACAGGGCGCCCTCGCCCAGCCCCCGCTCCCGGTGCAGCAGCCCCACGGCCCGGACCAGCGCCCGGTCGTCGCCCACGATCACCGGCTGCCGATGACCCCGGCGGGCAAGTGCCCGCGCAAACTCCTCCTGCGAGTCCGGGAGGCAGATTTTCGCTGCCGCGCCCGCTGACAGGACATCCTTCGCGATCCGCACGGACTCGCCGTCAAGACGGCGGGCGACCGGGTCGACGAGCACGAGCAGGCCGCCTACCGGCGCGCCCGCATGGCTCATGGTGGGCTCTGGAGCCGACACCTCGGTCCTTCCTCGGGTAGCATCTTTGTGCAAGAGGCCCTTGCGCTATTGCGCCAGGGCCTTCGTCTATTCCGGGGTACCGGTCCGACGGCTCAGCCTGCGGTGTACATCGTCGTACGCCCCCTGACCTTGGACATGCCCCATCCGGAAGAGGTGTACGCCTGTGCCCGCTCTTGTGCTGCTCGGAGCTCAGTGGGGTGACGAGGGCAAGGGAAAGGCCACCGACCTGCTCGGTGGATCCGTTGACTATGTGGTGCGCTACCAGGGCGGCAACAACGCCGGCCACACGGTCGTCGTAGGCGACCAGAAGTACGCACTGCACCTTCTCCCTTCCGGCATCCTGTCCCCCGGATGCACCCCTGTCATCGGCAACGGCGTCGTCGTCGACCCGGCCGTCCTGCTCTCCGAGCTGCGCGGTCTGAACGAGCGCGGCATCGACACCTCCAAGCTGCTGATCAGTGGCAACGCACATCTGATCACGCCGTACAACGTCACCCTCGACAAGGTCGGCGAACGCTTCCTCGGCAAGCGCAAGATCGGTACGACCGGCCGCGGCATCGGCCCGACGTACGCGGACAAGATCAACCGCATCGGCATCCGCGTCCAGGACCTGTACGACGAGTCGATCCTCATCCAGAAGGTCGAAGCGGCGCTCGAGGGCAAGAACCAGCTCCTCGCCAAGCTCTACAACCGCCGCGCCATCGAGGCCGCCGCGATCGTGGAGGAGATGCTCCAGTACGCGGAGCAGATCAAGCCGTACGTCGCCGACACCACGCTGATCCTCAACAACGCGCTCGACGAGGACAAGGTCGTGCTGTTCGAGGGCGGCCAGGGCACCCTGCTGGACGTCGACCACGGCACGTACCCCTTCGTCACCTCCTCGAACCCGACCGCCGGCGGCGCCTGCACCGGCACCGGCGTGGGCCCGACGAAGATCAGCCGCGTCATCGGCATCCTGAAGGCCTACACGACCCGCGTCGGCGCCGGCCCGTTCCCGACCGAGCTGTTCGACCAGGACGGCGAGGACCTGCGCCGCATCGGCGGCGAGCGCGGCGTGACCACCGGCCGCGACCGCCGCTGCGGCTGGTTCGACGCGCCGATCGCACGCTACGCCACCCGCGTGAACGGTCTGACGGACTTCTTCCTCACCAAGCTGGACGTGCTGACCGGCTGGGAGCAGATCCCGGTCTGCGTCGCGTACGAGATCGACGGCAAGCGCGTCGAGGAGCTCCCGTACTCGCAGACGGACTTCCACCACGCGAAGCCGATCTACGAAAACCTCCCCGGCTGGTCCGAGGACATCACCAAGGCCAAGACGTTCGCGGACCTGCCGAAGAACGCCCAGGCGTACGTGAAGGCCCTCGAGGAGATGTCGGGCGCCCCGATCTCCGCGATCGGCGTCGGCCCCGGCCGCACCGAGACGATCGAGATCAACTCGTTCCTGTAGGCCACAGGTCGAACCGCACATGAGGGGCGGGGCTCCGCAAGGAGCCCCGCCCCTCACGTCTGCCCGGGTGCGGCCGGGCAACGCATATACCGGTTGAACCGGTCCCGGGGCGGCAGGGTAGAAAGAGATCACGCATGCCGGCCGTTTCCGGCCAGGCACTCGCTCCCTGGGGGGAACCACACCATGCACACCCGTGCGCTCCGCAGAACGTTCGTCACCCTGCTCGCCGCCGCCGCCCTGAGCGCCCTGGTCCCGGCGACGGCGTCGGCCTCCGACCCCACCGAATGCGACGACTTCACCGCCGGCAACAGCACGTTCTTCGCCCCCGGCCAGCGCATCGACCCGGGCACCCGCGTGGTCCCCACGCCGCTCAAGCCGGAGTTCGTCATGCAGGAGGACGGCAACCTCGTCATCTACGCGGTCGGCCTCCCCGGTGGGCCCGACCTCGCGCTGTGGAGCACCGGCACGTACGGCAACCCGGGCGCGTACGCCCTGATGCAGGAGGACGGCAACTTCGTCGTCTACAAGAAGGACGGCGGCCCCGGCAAGGGCGGCGCCCTCTGGGCCACCGGCACGTACGGTGACCGGACGGGCGCGAACCTCGGCGCCTGGTTCTCCGACTCCGGCAGGCTGTCGGTGTCCGGCCGCGGAAGCGGCAGCGGTAACAACCCCATGAACTGGGACAGCGGCACCAACAAGCACCACGCGAAACTGTGTGCAAACCCGCCGAGCGGTATGCAGCCGCACTGGGACCAGGGCCACTGGGCAGAGTCCGCCTCCGTGTGGCTGGTGCTCCAGAACGACAACAACCTCGTCATGTACCGCAAGCGCGACGGCAAGGCCATCTGGAGCAGCGGCACCTGGCACGCCTCCACAGCCGAGAACGGTCGCGTGTACCTGGAGATGCTTCGGAGCGGCGACCTGGTCGTGCGCGACTACGGCCCGAACTTCGCGACGCGCTGGCGGACCGGCACGGCCGGCAACGACGGCGCCTACGCCCTCCTCCAGGACGACGGCAACTTCGTCGTCTACAAGAAGGACGGCGGCCCCGGCAAGGGCGGCGCCCTCTGGGCCACCGGCACCTACAACAAGATCTGATTCACCACGGGGGGAATCCACCCATGCGACACCACCTGCTCGGCAGAGCGCTCGTCACCCTGCTCGCCGCCTCCGCCCTGACCGCCCTGGTCCCGGCCGTGGCGACGGCCGTCGAACCCGGCCAGTGCCGGACCGGCGGCGGCGGCTACTCGTCGGACCTGCGGCCCGGCCAGCGCCTCGAGTCCGGCCAGAGCCTGGTACCCACTCCCGGCAAGCCCGAGCTGATCATGCAGTCCGACGGCAACCTCGTCGTGTACGCGACCACTTACCCCGGTGGGCCCAAGCTTCCGCTGTGGAGCAGCGGCACGTACGGCAACCCCGGCGCGTACGCCACCATGCAGGAGGACGGCAACTTCGTCATCTACCGCCAGGGCGGCAGCGACCAGGCCGGCGGCGCCATCTGGGACACCGCGACTTACGGCAACCGGGCCAACTCCTACATCCGTGCCTCGATCAGGGATGACGGCGAGTTCAGTGTCAGCGGCCGCAGCGAGGACTGGTACTGGTCGACCGAGACCAGCGAGCAGCCCAACAAGGTGTGCTCGTCCGACGCCTCCTGGATCCGGGGCAACTGGGCCCAGTCCGCGACCGTCTGGCTGGTGCTCCAGCACGACAAGAACCTCGTCATGTACCGCAAGAGCGACGGCAAGGCCATCTGGAGCAGCGGCACCTGGGGCAACCGTAACGGCCTGAGCCTGGAGATGGGCGACAACGGCGACCTGACCCTGCGCGAGAGCGGACCGAACCAGACGGTCCGCTGGCGCACCGGTACCGGGGGCAACGCCGGCGCCTACGGCCTGCTCCAGGACGACGGCAACTTCGTCGTCTACAAGAAGAGCGGCGGCCCGGGCAAGGGCGGCGCCCTGTGGGCCACCGGCACCTACAACAAGGTCTGACGGACAGGCCGGATCCGGCAGGAGTGCCGGGCGCCGGCCTGCGGCAATGACGAGGGGGCGGTGTGCCGTACGGCGCACCGCCCCTTCGGCGTGAGCGCCGCCGAAAGGTCGCGAAGACCCCGGGCCGCTAGAATGGTGCCATCAGGCCCGCACTCTTCAGCCGCGGGAGTTTTCCACCGCGGGAGCGCACCGCCCGTCGGGCATCCGCGAGAGTGCGAGCACTTCTCCCGTAGACGGCACGTCGAACCGGAACACCACCGGACACCGACTCCCCTGGACCTCGTCGCGTGGATTCCGTCGTGCCCGGATGCGGACAGATTCCTTCACTGGCACAGGAGTTGGCCCATGAGCAACGTCCTGACCCGGGCTGCGACCCTCGCTTGCACAGCCCTCCTCGCGACCACCGGCGCCTCGGTCGGCGCCACCCAGGCATCCGCCGTGCCGAGGACCCCGACCTGCCGAGTGGCCGACCTGGACCTGTCCATCGGCGAGCCGGACGGCGCCGCGGGGTCGCTCTACTACCCCATCCAGTTCACCAACACCACCACCCACAACTGCGCGTTGCGCGGGTACCCGGGCGTCAGTGTCGTGGATGTCCAGCACCGCCAGATCGGCACTTCCGCGATTCGCACCGGCGAGTCGTACGAGACCGTGACCCTCGTCCCCAGCGAGACCGTGACCGCCGTCCTGCGCACCAACAGCCGGGGCGTCGTGCCGAGCTGTCGGCAGACGTCGACCTACATCAAGGTCTACCCGCCGAACAGCGGCGTCGCCGAACAGATCCCGTACCGCCTGAAGGTGTGCGGGGCCTTCGAGATAAGCCCGGTCCAGGCCGGGGAATGAGCACCGGAGCACGGACCGTGTCAGCGGCTTGATCCTCAGGGTTCCTGCCCGAAACCGAGCAGGGCGTCAAGGGCGGCCTTGATCTGGGCGAGCGGGACTTCCCGCGCCGTGAGGTGCTCGAACAGGCTCGGCACGAACGGGGCCAGGAGCAGATGCGCCATGACCGGCGCGTCTGCCTCCGGGCGGCCTTGGCGCAGCAGCATCGCGACGTGCGTGTGCATGGTCAGGTACGCGCCGCTGGTGTACCGGGCGCCCGGTGAAGCGGCCTCGGCCACGGCCATCACCGCACGCTGCTCGACGAGCCGTTCGGCCAGGGTGTGCAGGAAGGCGCGCAGCCGGACCTCGGGCGGCGCTTCGGGGCCGAGCGGAGCCGGCCCGCTCATGAAGGCCTCCTGGAAGCGCCGCTCGTCGTCGTCGAGCAGCGCGAACAGCAGGCTGCTCACGTCGCCGAAGCGGCGGTAGACCGTCCCGACCCCCATGCCCGCGGCGTGGGCGACCGCGTTCATGGTCACGGCGTCCGGCCCCTGCTCGGCGACCAGCCGCGCGGCCGCGTCCAGGATCTTCCGCCTGTTCCTGGCGGCGTCCGCGCGCTCGGGCGGGGCCTGTCCCGTGACGGGGAGTTCGATGCGGCTCATACCCAGAGGTTACCGGACCCCTTGCCAAGCGGATGACTATCCGGTTTACTCTCCCTCATTGAACCGGATAGCAATCCGCTTACAGATGGGGTCCACACCATGAGCGCCAAGGTCGCGGTCGTCTACTACTCCTCCACCGGAAACGTCCACGAACTCGCGAAGGCCGTGGCCGAAGGCGCCGAGAAGGCGGGCGCCGAGGTCCGCCTGCGGCGGGTGCCCGAACTCGCCCCCGACGCGGCCATCGACTCCAACCCGGCGTGGCGGGCGCACGTCGAGGACACCAAGGACGTCGAGGTCGCCACCCTGGACGACCTCGCCTGGGCCAACGCCTACGCGATCGGCTCGCCGACCCGGTACGGGAACATCTCGGGCCAGCTCAAGCAGTTCCTCGACACCACGGGCGGCCTCTGGCAGCAGGGCGTCCTCGCCGACAAGCCGGCCACCGGCTTCACCAGCGCGCACAACGCGCACGGCGGCAACGAGTCCACGCTGCTCGCCCTCTACAACACCTTCCACCACTGGGGCTCGGTCATCGTCTCGCCGGGCTTCACCAACCCGGTCGTCTTCGGCGCCGGCGGCAACCCGTACGGCACCTCCCACCCGGCCAGCAGCGGCGCCGTCAGCGAGGAGACCCTGATCGCCGCCCGCTACCAGGGCGAGCGCCTCGCCACCTTCGCGGCCCGCCTGGCCGCCACCGCCTAGGGCCTGCCTTTCGGATCATGCCGGGCTCGCGGGGCCTGGCACGCGCGCTCGCCGCGTCGTCGTCACTCGCCAACGTCCCCCAGCTACCGCTGGGAGGTGCCCCCACCGCGTTGACTCCCTCCTCCGCCTTGCGATCGCACGCACCAGGCCCCGCTCCCCGACCCGGCCTGATCCAAAAGACAGGCCCTAACCCAGGAGGGCCGCCGTGCACTCCTCGGTGAGGTCCTCGGCGTGCGGCGGCAGGGGGGCGCCCGCGCGCAGGTGGCGGCGGACCACCGAGAGCGGCAGGTCGACCAGGGCCACGACGACCCGGTCCCGGGCCTGCTCATCCGCGGCGCCCAGCGCCTCGGCGAGGCCGCCAAGGGCGGCGAACACCCGCCCGTTGCCGGCGTCGGCGCGCGCGGTGTGCTCCTCGGACCAGCCGGTGCGGCCGAAGTCGGCGGCGCCGTAGAGGAGGAGGGAGGCTTCCTCCGAGTTCGCCCTGCTCCAGCCCACCACGTACCGGGATCCGGCGCGCGCCGCCCGGCGAGGATCGTCCTCGCCGTCGAGCACGGCCAAGTAGCCCTGCTGGAACCGCTCCACGGTCCGCAGCCACACCTCGGCGAGCAGCACCGTGCGCCCGGCGAAGCGGTGGTAGACCGAGCCGCTGGGTGCGCCGACGGCCTGGGCGACCGCGGACATGGTGACGGCGGCCGGCCCTCCGGCGGCGGCGAGCCGGACGGCGGCGTCGAGGAGCTGGTCGGTGTCGAAGCGGGGTGGTCGTGCCATGAATCAGAGAGTACTCTCCAATTTATTAGAGGGATCCCTCTAATAATGGTGAGGGGAGGACGCATGGGCGTCCACAACGTGCACGAGCGCCTGCTGCCCGCGAAGGGCAGCGAGGTGAGCGCGCTCATCGACACCCTGGCGAGCGGGGACGACGACCTGCTGTGGCCGGGCCGGGACTGGTCCCCGATGGAGTTCGACCGCCCGCTGGGGCCCGGTGCGGCGGGGGGCCACGGACCGGTGCGCTACACGGTGACCGGGTACGCGCCCGGGCGCTGGATCCGCTTCGAGTTCACCGGGCCACGGGGGTTCCACGGCCACCACGAGCTGGCCGTGCTGCCCGCAGGACCGGACAGCACCCGGCTGCACCACACCCTCTCGATGTCCACGAGCGGCCTGGCCCGCATCACCTGGCCACTGGCCTGGCGGCCCCTGCACGACGCCTGCCTGGAGGACGGCCTCGACCGCGCCGAGCTCGCCTGCACGGGCAGGGTGGTCAGCCCGGCGCGCTGGTCGCCGTACGTGCGCTTCCTGCGCGCCCTGGCCGCCCGCGCATCCCGCGCATCCCGCTGAGGCGTGTGGAGGCGGGGGAAGGCGGTACCACCGGCGGCAGGAGCCGGGGCTTCGTGACGAACAGCTCCGGCCCGGACCGGCCGGTCCCGTGGGCGCCGCGGTAGGGGTTCCCGGTGTCGGGGACCTGTTGCCGAACGCAGCGGAGCACGTCGGGTGAACCTGGCCGCCCAGTCGGGTGAGCACGGGGCCGGTCCGCCTTCCCCGGTGATCAGCGCAGCCCTACAACTCGGGTGTGCTCACCAAAACCCTCCGTACCCTCGCGGTACTCACCACGGTCGTGCTCACCACCACGGCCGCGCAGGCGGCAGTGCCGACGCCGCGGGACATCGACGCCTCCCGCTTCAAGCTGGTCAACTCCGAGCTGAACGTGTGCCTGGAATGGAACGGCGACCACGACGTCTCCGTGTACGGCTGCAGCAGCTCCCCGGGACAGCGGTGGTACAGCCCCGATCACGTGACCATCCGCAGCTCCGCGACGGGAGCCTGCCTGGCGAGCGCCGAGTACGAAGAAGTGGTCCTCGCCGACTGCGACGGCAGCCGCAGTCAGAAGTGGAACGCGGAGCGCCAAGGCATCGTCAACCACGACGGCGGTCACTGTCTGACGGTCGAGCGGGGCTGGGTCATCATGGCGCAGTGCGGCGTGACCACCGGCCAGACCTGGGACTTCGTGCAGTAGCCGGCTCCGGCTACCCCCCTTACGCCCCCGCGGCCCAGCCGGCGAAGTCGGCCCAGGCCGTGGGGGCCACGGCCAGGGTCGGGCCGGTGAGGTCCTTGGAGTCCCGGACGTGCACGGCGTTCGGACAGGCGGCCACCTCGACGCAGTCCCCACCGCCGCCGTCGCTGTAGCTCGACTTGAACCACTGCAGGGTGCTGGTGCTCATTTCCGTACTCCTGCCAACCGTTGGATGAGTTCCAGGGATTCCTCGGGGCTCAGTGCCTGGGAGCGGATCTTCGCATACCGCTGCGCCAGTCGGGACACCTTTGCCGGGTTACTGATGAGGATGCCCTCGTCGTTGATTTCCATGTAGACGACGTGCTCGTGCTCCCCGGTCTCCACCACTTTCATCGGGCCGCGCTCGCCCGCGTGGGAGCCTTTCAGACCCCGGCGCTTGGACAGGACCTGCACCGTGACGTTGTCGCGTTGCGCATCCTCTGCGAGCGACAGAAGCTGCCCTCGTTGGACGTGCCAGCTCCCGTACGGACGCTCAAGAATCCCTTCTTCGACGATCAGTTCGATCATTGCCATCGGGTCGCGGTCGAACAGCGCCTTGCGCGCCATCCGGGCCTCCACCAGCTCCTCCGCCCGGGCGTCCGACACCGGCGGATAGCTGCCCTTGAACACCGCCCGGGCGTACGACTCCGTCTGGAACAGGCCGTCCATCACCATCGTCTGGTACGACGAGAGCATGAGGGCATCGGCTTCCACCTGCGAGAACTTCCGGAAGCGGACCGGGTACTTCTCCATCAGGACGTACTTCCGCGCGGTCTCGAAGAAGCCGCGGCGGTCGCCGATCGCCACCTCCAAGCCCACCAGCATCTTGTCGCTCACCGGCTGCGCGCCCGTTTCCATGGCGCTGATCGCCGAGCCGGTGTAGCCGGTCATCTCCCCCACCGCCACCTGCGTCAGGTTCTTCTCCAGCCGGAGGATGCGGGCGATCTCCGCGACGTACGACGTCGTCGGTCGCTCGTCTTCGCTGTCGTTTTCCTTGCCTTTGTTGGCGGCAGCCTTCGGCATGGTGAACACCCCCGAAACGAAGTGAACTCAAATGGTCTCCAGCGCACGGTGCGCCCTCCCAGACTTCTCACCTATCAAGTCCGAGACGTAGAAAACGGTAGACCTGAGCCATCACGCTTGGGTCATGAACACTGAAAGTCACGCGCCCAACTCCCGCACGCCCAGCTGGATTCCGGCCGCCGGCATCGGAATTCGCAAGGCAGGAGTGCTATTTGACGCCGTACGTGTGGACGGTGACATGGGACGGGACCTGGCCGATCTCCTCGTCACGCTCACTGGCGGTGACCCCGGGCCGATCGTCGTCCAGGCCAACGGGAAGCGGCCCGTGTACTTCCTGATCCCGGTCGGGAGTGCCGCGTACCGGATCTGGCCACCGGGCTTCACGCGGCTCGCGTCAGGGCCGCGCAGGACCACGTACATCCCCGTCCCGGCCCTCGACGGCGCCTGGCCGCTGGCCTGGCGGTGCCCGCCGACGCGGGAGGACCGGTTCGTGCACGCCCTGCTGCTGTACCGGGCCGCCGGCCTCTACCAGGCCAGCTGCGAGATCTCCTCGGCCACCACCGCGCAGGCGTCCGCGGCGGGGTCGATCAGCGGGAAGTGACCGACGCCGTCCAGCAGGGTCAGACCCACGGTCTCACCCGCCTTGGCCGCGGCGGCCACGTACGACTCGGCCACCGACGGCGGGACCACGATGTCCTCGCGGCCGTGGACGACCGCCGTCGCGATCCCCGTCGGCAGCAGGGCCGCCGGATCCGCGAACGGCAGGCGCTCAGCCCACTGGTCCGCGCCGCCGAGCAGCTGCGCGGACGCGCCGCCGCACACGCCCAACTCCTCCGCGGCCACGAAGTCCGCGATGGGGGCCAGTGCCACCACGCCGCGCAGCAGCGGTGGGGAAGGCAGCCTCCAGGCGGCCGGGGACTCGGGCGGCAGGACGTGCCGGGCTGCCGCCCACAGCGCGAGGTGGCCGCCCGCGGAGTGGCCGGTGATGACGGTACGGCGGGGGTCGGCCTGCGGGAGGTGGGACGAGGCCAGGTGCGGCAGGGCGTCCATCGCGGCGGCGACGTCGTCGAAGGTCTCCGGCCAGCGGCCGGCCACATGGCCCTCGGCGTTCTGGCGCGGCAGGGAACTGCCGCGCCGGTACTCGACGTTGGCGACGGCGAAACCCCGGCGGGCCAGGAAATCCACGAGCGGGGTGATGTGGTGCCGGTCGTACGGGGCCCGCCACGCACCGCCGTGCAGGACCACGACCAGCGGGGCAGCGCCCGCCGCGGTGTCGCCGCGCGGGGCGTAGAAGTCGATCACCTGGTCGGGGTGGCCCCCGTACGACCCGGTCGCGTCGGGGGCGACCGGCGGGTGGGCGAAGGCCGAGGCGGCCTCGGCGGCGTCCCGTTCGACTGCGGGGTCCGTCATCGGCTCAACCTCTCGGTAACGCGTGGGACTGGTGTTCCGGCAGAGCGGGACCGTATCAGGCCGGAACACGACCTTCCGTGGCGGGCGGCGGCCACGGACGGGATGTGCGGGGGCGGACGGAGCCGAAGCCCCGCCCGCCCGGTTGCCGTGACGTTTCGCCCCTACATCACCCGAAAATGTGACCCAGTGTCCGGGCGGCACGCTCCGCATCGGCGAATCCGACGTAGAGCGGGGTGAAACCGAAGCGCAGGACGTCCGGGGCGCGGAAGTCCCCGATCACACCGCGGGAGATCAGGTCGTCCATGACCTCACGGGCGTTCTCGGTGCGCAGCGAGACCTGGCTGCCGCGCCGGTCGTGCTCGGCCGGGGTGACCGATTCGACCTTGCCGGCCGGGACGTACGCCGCCACGCACTCCAGGAAGAAGTCCGTCAGGGCGAGGGACTTGGCCCGTACGGCTTCCACCGGGACCCCGTCCCAGGCGTCGAGCGCCGCTTCCAGGGCCAGCATGGACAGGATGTCCGGGGTGCCGACCCGGCCACGTATCGCACCGGCGGCCGGGGCGTAGTCCGGGGTCATCGCGAAGGGTTCCGCGTGGCCGTTCCAGCCGGGGAGCGGGGAGTCGAAGGCGGCCTGGTGGCGTGCGGCGACGTAGAGGTACGCCGGGGAACCGGGGCCGCCGTTCAGGTACTTGTACGTACAGCCGACCGCGAGGTCGACGGCGTGCTCGTCGAGGTTGACGGGGAGGGCGCCGGCCGAGTGGCAGAGGTCCCAGACGGTGACGGCCCCGGCGGCGCGGGCCGCCGTGGTGAGGGCCGGGAGGTCGTGGAGGCGGCCGGTGCGGTAGTCGACGTGGTTGAGGAGGACGACGGCGGTGTCCTCCCCCATCGCCTCGGCCGCGTGGGACGGGTCGACCGGGACGACGGTGAGGCCGGTCATCCGGGCGGCCGACTCGGCGATGTAGCCGTCGGTGGGGAAGGTGGACGCGTCCACCAGCAGCTGCGTGCGGCCGGGGCGGGCCAGGCGGGCGGCGCCGACCAGGGCCTTGAACAGGTTGACGCTGGTGGAGTCGCCGACGACCGTCTGGCCGGGGGCGGCGCCGATGAGCGGGGACAGCTTGTCGCCGATCCGCTCGGGGGCGGTCCACCAGGTGCCGTTGCTCCAGGACTGGATGAGCTCGGTGCCCCACTCGTGGGTGATGACCTGGGCGATGCGCTGCGCGACGCCGGTCGGGAGGGCGCCGAGGGAGTTGCCGTCCAGGTAGACGACGCCGTCGGGGAGGGTGAAGCGGTCGCGGAGCTTGCCGAGCTCGTCGGCGGTGTCCAGTTCCGCGGCGCGGGCCGCCAGGTCGGTCCTCGTCAGCTCAGACATGGCTTCGCGCCGTCCAGAGCTCGGGGAAGACGTTCTTCGTGGCGCGCTTCTCGAGCCAGGTCACGCCGGCCGAGCCGCCCGTGCCGGTCTTGGCGCCCATCGCGCGGCGGGTCGCGACCAGGTGGTCGTTGCGCCAGCGCCAGACGAGCTCCGCGACGTCCGTGAGGACCTCGCCGAGGCGGTGGAGGTCGAGCTGGGCGTCGGGGTCCGCGTACAGGGAGGTCCAGACGGCCTCGACCTCGGGCGACGGCTCGTACCGCTGGGAGAGGTCGCGGTCCAGGACCTCGGCCGGGACCGGCAGGCCGCGGCGGGCCAGCAGGCGCAGCACCTCGTCGTAGAGGCTGGGCTCCTGGAGGGCCTTCTCCAGCTCCGCGTGGACGCGCGGGGCGCCGCGGTGCGGGACGAGCATGGAGGCCGACTTCTCGCCGAGCAGGAACTCCATGCGGCGGTACATCGCCGACTGGAACCCGGAGCCCTCGCCGAGGGCGGCGCGGTAGGCGTTGAACTGGCCCGGGGTGAGCTGGGCGAGCGGGCGCCAGGAGGCGTTGAGGGCCTCGAGCTCGCGGAGGGATCGTTTCAGCGCATCCATCGCGACGGGGATGCGGTCCTCGCGGAGGGCCTTCGCGGCCGTCTCCCATTCGTGGACGATGACCGTGAACCACAGCTCCATGACCTGGGTCGTCACCAGGAAGACCATCTCGCCCGGGTCGTCCGAGCGCAGGTGCTGGAGGTGGGTGAGGACGTCCGCCTGGACGTAGTCCTCGTACGGGGTCGTGCCGGCGAAGTCGAGGTTCGGGGTGTCCGAACCGGCTCCGGAGGCATCAAGGGTGTTCGACATCGCTGTCTCCTCGACACGTGCTTCCGGGTAGCGGTCCGCTCCTTCCGATGGGTGAGTGGAGCCCCGGTCCCCTGTCCGCATCATAGGACCGGTTGCGGGACTCCCTCCAGCGCGGTGTGACCGGGGTCACGGTCACTTTTGGGACACTACGGCCGGTCGGAGCCCCGGTGCGGGGCCCCGACCACGTCCTGTGCGCGCGGCTCAGGCGCCGAGGACGTCCGCCGCCGTCTCGGACGAGTCGCGCAGGAAGGTCGAGCAGCGCTCGTACTCCTCCTTCTCGTCGATCGCCCCGGCCGCACGGGACAGGGCGTACAGGGCGCGCAGGAAGCCGCGGTTCGGCTCGTGCTCCCACGGCACCGGGCCGTGGCCCTTCCAGCCCGCGCGGCGCAGGGCGTCGAGGCCGCGGTGGTAGCCCGTACGGGCGTACGCGTACGACTCGACGGTGCGGCCGGCGGCGAACGCCTCGTCGGCGAGGGTCGCCCAGGCGAGGGAGGAGGTCGGGTGCGCGGCAGCCACCTCGACGGCGGGCGTGCCCGTGGCGAGGGCCTCGCGGCCCGGCTCGTCGGGGAGGTGGGTGGGGGCGGGGCCCCCGAGCAGGTTCTGGTGAATGGACATGGTCCAAGTCTGGGGTATCCGGCCCCTCCGCGGTGCGGCGGTGGCGCGTACGGACGGTGGTCCAACCACCGCTGCGGCTCCCGTGGGTGGCGGGTGGTGGGCGCCCCACCACCAGTCGGCCCAGTCGTGTGCCCGGCACACCTCCCCTGCGAGGGGGCCACGGGCGGACGGTAGGAGGGCCATCGACGAAGGGGGAGTCGTGAACACCACCATCAGCAGCCCGAGCAGCAGCACGTACCAGGGTGTCCGGGCGGGACGACGGAAGCTCGCGGACGAGGCAGTCGAGGAGCTGTGCGCGGCGGTGTTCACGTCCTTGCGGCGCAAGGACCAACGGGAGCGGGGACGCCAGTACGTACGCGGGCTGCTCGGGGCCGAGGGCCGCAAGTCGATCCGTAACATCGCGCAGCAGCTGGGGGCGGGGCCCGGCGCCACGGCGGCGGAGCAGAGCCTGCACCACTTCATCGCGGCGTCGACCTGGGACTGGCAGCCGATCCGCGCGGCCCTGGCGCAGTACCTGGGGCAGGCGGCTCCGCTCAACGTGTGGGTCGCGCAGCCGATGGCGATCCCGAAGGGCGGGGAGCACTCGGTGGGGGCGGGGCACCGCTTCGACCCGCACCGCGGGCAGATGTTCCGCGGGCAGCAGGCGTTCGGGATGTGGTTCACCTCCCCGGGGGTGGCCACGCCGGTGGGTTGGCGGCTGTTCCTCGGCGAGGAGCCGGAGGCCGCTCGGACCGAGGAGTACGAGGGCTACGAGGAGTGCGCGGTGACGGGCGTGCTCGACACCCTGCGGGAGTCGGGCCTGGCGACGCGGCCGGTGGTGCTCGACATCCGGGACATCGCGACGCGGGCCACGCTGAACCGGTTCGCGGAGGCGCGGGTGCCGGTGGTGGGGCGGATCAGCCCCGAGGCGCGGCTGCTGGTGACGGACCCGCGGCTGCCGGGCTTCGGCGCGGGCACGCTCGCCGCGCGGGACATCCTGCAGAGCGTCAGGGGGCTGCGGATGCCGGTGGAGTGGGCGGCTCCGGACGCTCCGGGGGCGCGGCGGACCTCGCTGGTGGCGGCGGTCCGGGTGATGGTGCCGGATCCGGCACCGGGGCGGCGGCGCGAGGTGCTGCTGTTCGGCGAGTGGGAGTCGGCCCGGCGGCTGCCGACGCAGTTGTGGGTCACGGACATGGTGCGGACGGACCCGGGGGCGCTGGTGCGGATGACGAAGACGGCGCACCGGGTGTCGGCGGCGGCCGGCCTCAGCGTGCAGGAGATCGGGCTCCGGGACTTCTCCGGCCGCTCCCTGCCGGGCTGGCACCGGCACGTGACCCTCGCCTCGGTGGCCCACGCGGCCCGCTGCCTGGAGCCGGCGGTGCCCCAGGCTCCCGCGCGGCACAGCCTGGTCCGCCGCCCGCGCCCCCACCACCCGACCCTGGCCACCCGCTGACGAAGGGCCCGGCCCGCCGTCGCGGGACGGGGGCCGGGCCCTTCGGCACAGCAGGTGGAGCGCGTGGAGCGGGTGAAGCAGGTGGAGCGGGGTGTTACTTCAGCTTCGTGCCCGTCGAGCGCAGGTTCGCGCACGCCTCGGTGACGCGCTTGGCCATGCTCGCCTCGGCGAGCTTGCCCCAGGTGCGCGGGTCGTAGGTGGACTTCTTGCCGACCTCGCCGTCGACCTTCAGGACACCGTCGTAGTTGCGGAACATGTGGTCCGCGACCGGGCGAGTGAAGGCGTACTGGGTGTCGGTGTCGAGGTTCATCTTCACGACGCCGTTCTCCAGCGCGGTGGCGATCTCCTGCTCGGAGGAGCCGGAGCCGCCGTGGAAGACGAAGTCGAACGGGCTGGTCTTGCCGTACTTCTCGCCGACGCCCTGCTGCAGGTCCTTCAGCAGCTCGGGACGCAGGACGACGTTGCCCGGCTTGTAGACGCCGTGCACGTTGCCGAAGGACGCGGCCAGCAGGTAGCGGCCCTTCTCGCCCAGGCCCAGGGCCTCGGCGGTGCGGATCGCGTCGTCGACGGTGGTGTACAGCTCGTCGTTGATCTCGTGCGTGACGCCGTCCTCCTCGCCACCGGTCGGGGTGATCTCGACCTCGAGGATGATCTTCGCGGCGGCGGCCTTGGCGAGCAGCTCCTGGCCGATGGCCAGGTTGTCGGCCAGGGTCTCGGCGGAGCCGTCCCACATGTGCGACTGGAAGAGCGGGTTCAGACCACGGGCCACGCGCTCGGCGGAGACCTCGAGAAGCGGGCGGACGTAGCCGTCCAGCTTGTCCTTGGGGCAGTGGTCGGTGTGCAGCGCGACGGTGACGTCGTACTTCGCCGCCACGATGTGCGCGAACTCGGCCAGGGCGACCGCGCCCGTGACCATGTCCTTCTTGTACTGGCCACCCAGGAACTCCGCACCACCGGTGGAGATCTGGATGATGCCGTCGCTCTCGGCCTCCGCGAAGCCGCGCAGTGCAGCGTGCAGGGTCTGGGTCGAGGTCACGTTGATCGCCGGGTAGGCAAACTTGCCTGCCTTCGCCCGGTCGAGCATCTCGTTGTAGACCTCGGGGGTTGCGATGGGCATCTGTCCGCTCCTTGGATGTGCGGGGAGTGTGCGATTGCTGGCCCTGACCTGGGGGCGACGTAACCGTCGGGCTCATCCTTCCAGACTCTGCGCGACACTCCACCCGTGCGGGCGGGACCGTTTCACGTGAAACATTCGGTCCGGCCGGGAAAGAGCAGGTCAGGGCCTGTGCCCGGAGCCCCGGGGACCTGAGTCACCGGTTCTCCGGGAGGCCAGAATGCGAGATCAGGCGCGATCGGACGGGATCAGGCCAGGTCGAGGTCGGCGAGCCGGTACCCGGTGAGGTACGGCAGGCCCGCCTCGGCGATGGCGTCCGCGGCCCCGCGGTCCACGATCGTGGCGACGGCGACGACCTCGCCGCCGGCCTCGCGGACGGCCTCGACGGCGGTCAGCGGGGACCCGCCGGTGGTCGAGGTGTCCTCGACGACCAGGCAGCGCTTGCCCTTCACGTCGGTGCCCTCGATACGGCGCTGCATGCCGTGGGCCTTCTGCGCCTTGCGGACGACGAAGGCGTCGAGGCGTCCCCCGCGCGCGGCGGACGCGTGGAGCATCGAGGTCGCCACCGGGTCGGCGCCCAGGGTCAGACCGCCGACGCAGTCGAAGTCCAGGTCGGCGGTGAGGTCGAGCATGACCTGGCCGACCATCGGGGCGGCCTCGCCGTCCAGGGTGATCCGGCGGAGGTCGATGTAGTAGTCGGCCTCCTTGCCGGAGGAGAGGGTCACCTTGCCGTGCACGACGGCCTTGTCCTTGATCTGCTGCAGAAGCGCATCCCGTACGTCACTCATGGCCCCGAGCTTAGTTGCGCCGCGACCCGGGCTAGGACAGCCGCCGCCAGGTCCACGTCGTGGAGATCTCCAGCGGGTCCACGGGGCTGACCAGGCGCGGCAGGGTGTTCAGCCCGTTCGGCGGGCCGGACTGCGGCTCCACGCAGACGGCCTCGGGCTGCTCGTCGTACACGACCACCCATTCCGCCCGGCTGCTGATCTTCAGTTCGAGCGCGCCGGGCCAGGTCAGGGTGGCCTCGACGCCCTCCGGCATGCCGAAGCAGTCGTCCCGGGGGCCGGGCAGGGGGTCGATGCGCTTGCCGGTGGGCAGGTGGTCGGCGCCGCGCTCCTCCTGCCAGGCGGGGGCGAAGTCGAGGCGTACGTCCTCGCCGCCGGCGCCGAGGTTGCGGTGGAACCAGGGGTGCCAGCCCGCCTGGGCCGGGAAGGAGTCCCCGTACGTCTCGACGCCCAGGGTCAGGGTCAGCGAGTCGGGGCCCAGCTCGACGATCTGCGTGACGCGGCCCGGGTACGGCCAGGGCTCGGCGAGGTCGTACGTGAACGCCGCCTCGGTGGCGGTGACCCGGGCGGGGCGCCAGGACGCGTCGCGGCCGAAGCCGTGGATGGCGTGCGGCGGATGGTTGAGCGGCAACTGGTGGACGACGGCCCCGTCCTGGAACCGTCCGTTCGCGGTGCGCCCGCACCACGGGACCATCGGGAAGCATCCGTAAGGGGCGCCTTGGCGCAGCAGCTCCGTGCCGTCGATGCGCAGGCTGCTGATCCGGCAGCCGTTCTCCTGGTCGACGGTCACCTCGGCGCCGCCCGCGCTCAGTTGCGTACTCATGCAGGCGACTCTAGGGGGTGTCGTCTAAGTAGCGTCGTCCGCCCGTGAGGGCGGGGCCGGCGGGGTCTGGTGCGTGTGATCGCAAGGCGGAGGAGGGAGGCGACGCTCGCGTCGTCGACCGACGACAACGCGGCGAGCGCGCGTGCCGGGCCCCACCGGCCAGACGGGACTTTGACGACGCCCCCTGGGGGCAGAGATCAGCGGCGGCGTCGCAGGGCCCGGCCGACCACGACTGCCGAGGCCAGCGCCAGGGCGGCAGCCGGGGCGATCCAGCGCAGGTTCGCGCCGGCGCTGGAGCTCGCGGGGGCGGGGACGGGGGCGTAGCGGCCGCGCGGGGGCGCGTGGTCCACTTCCTCGGCGCTGCGGCCGATCATCGTGCGGCGGGCGTGGGCGGCCTCGGCGGGGGGCTGCGCGGCCGCGCCGAACCCGTCGATCTCCCCGGTCCCGCTGCTCTGCCCGACCTGGCCGAAGTCCGGGAGGCCCTCGAAGTCACCGTCCATGAAGGGGTCCAGGGACGGGGGCGGCACCTCGGTGTCGAAGACGGAGGCCGTGACCTCCGTGACGCCGCCGTCCTCCCCGTCCTGCGCGCCGGGTGCGTCGCCCTCCGCCTCCTCGGCCTCGGCGATGACGTCGGTCACCGGCTCCGCGGCTTCGGCCGCCAGCGCCGCCAGCTGCTCGGCGGCCCGGTCCAGGAGCCGCTGGACGGCGGTCGCGGTGGCCTCCGGCGCGAAGGCGGCGGCCCGCCCGTCGGCGGCGGCCTCGGCGGTGAACCCCAGCCGGGTCCCGTCGTCCACCGGGGTCAGCAGCAGCGCCAGCGACAGCTTGACGGTCCCGCTGCCGCGGATCTCCGTGCCCTCACCGGTCACGGTGAAGACGTACGGATCCCGTTCGGTGACGGACAGGGCCCCGCGGTAGGTGACGGTGTTCCCGCCGACCCGCAGTTTGAGGCGGCCCGACACGGGACCGGACGCGGCGTCGGCGTCCTGCTGGAGCCCGGGCACGCAGCGGGCCACGCGGGCGGGGTCGCGCAACACGGCGCGCAGGTCGTCTGCCGGTACCGGAACGAACACCTGATGCTCCATGTGGTCGAGCCTACCGACGAGAGACCCTCCCGCACCCGGTCCGGCGCTTACGAATACCGCGGGTGCGGGAGCGTCGACGGCGGCAGGCCCGCCACCCTGGTGCGCTCGGCGTCGCGCGCGGCGTCCCGCAGGGACTGCGTGGACAGCGAGCGCAGCCCCGGCGTGTCGCGGTCGACGCGCAGCTCGGGGACCTGGTCCCGGCCGGCCAGTACGAAGCCCCAGTCCTGCGGTGGCGCGTCGGTCGTGCCGAGGCTGCGGTCGGGGCCGGCGGCGAAGCCGGAGAGCCGGCCGCCCGCGCTGTAGGGCGCGGTGCGCAGGCCGGCCGCACGCAGGGTGGCCTCGACCGTCCAGTACGTACGCGGGCGCGTGGCCAGCGGTCCGGCGTGCACGGCGAGCCGCCCGCCGGGGCGCAGGGCCCGGGCTGCGAGCCCGTAGAACTCCTGCGAGTACAGCTTCGTGCTGGGGGTGATGCCCGGGTCGGGGAGGTCGGAGAGGATGACGTCGTAGCGGTCCCGGGCGGCCGGCCCCCGCAGCCAGTGGAACGCGTCCTGCGTGACGACCCCGAGGCGCGGGTCCTCGTACACCCGGCCGTTGAGCGCGGACAGCATCGGGTCGGTGCGGGCGAGCCGGACCACGCCGGGGTCGAGCTCGACGACGGTGACGGAGGCGACGTCGCGGTAGCGCAGCACCTCGCGGGCGGCGAGCCCGTCGCCGCCGCCGAGGACCAGGACCCGGGCGTGCGGGCCGGTCATCGCGGGGTGCACGAGGGCTTCGTGGTAGCGGTACTCGTCGTAGCCGCTGACCCGCAGCCGGCCGTCGAGGAACAGGTCGAGGGAGCGCGGGGAGCCGGTGGCGGGGCCGGTCAGCACGAGCTCCTGGACGCCGGTCTGCTGTGCGACCCGGACCTCGCCGCCGTAGACGGCCCGCCGGGCGACCCGCTCGAAGTCGTCGGCGAGGACGGTCGCGCTGGCGAGGACGGCCAGGACGGTGACGTTCGCGGCGATCAGCAGCCAGCGGGAGCGCCGGCTCAGATCGCGGCGGAACAGCCACAGGACGAGGCCCGCGCCGACGACCGCGTTGACGGTGCCGGTCAGCATGGCGCCGGTGAGCTGGCCGAGCACCGGCAGCAGCAGGAACGGGAAGGCCAGCCCGCCGACCAGGGCGCCCACGTAGTCGGCGGCGAACAGGTCGGCGACGGCGCCGCCCGCGTCCTGCCTGCGGATCCGCTGGATGAGGACCATCAGCAGCGGGATCTCGGCTCCGATGAGCACGCCGATCGCGAAGGAGAAGGCCACGAGGGCGGGCCGGGACTCGCCCAGCCACGCGAAGCTCGCGTACAGCGCTATCGCCGAGAGCCCGCCGAGCAGGGCGAGGCCCGCCTCGATGACGGCGAATCCGAACGCGGGCCGTCTGCGCAGCCGTTTGGCCAGCAGGGAGCCGACCCCCATCGCGAAGACCATGACGGACAGCACGACGGACGCCTGGGTGACGGAATCGCCGATGAGGTAGGAGCCGAGGGCGAGCAGCTCCAGCTCGTACACGAGTCCGCAGGCGGCGCAGACGAACACGGTGGCCAGGACGAGGAGTCGGCCGGTCCGGGGCCGTACGGGCAGGGCGGCCGGGAGGGTCGCCACGCCCCGCGGCTCCGGAGCCGGGAGCACCCGGCGCGGGACGGAACGGTCGATCATGAAGCGAACGGTACGTCACCGCCCACTCGCATCCCGTCACCCACATGGGTGCAAGTGGCGTACGGTTCCAGCCAGTTGGCGTAACCGCGTGGGGACGCGCGCGGCGCCCGCGCCCCGGAACGCCCAGCCCAGTCCCGCCCTACCGCGCGGCGGACTCCAGGGTCCCGGCGGGTGCGCCCGTGCGCACACCGACCCTCGTACGAGTGGCCACCAACTGGCCTTCCTGCGGGTACGCGTGCCAGGTCCGCCAGCGCACCTGGCCCTCGTGGCGCTGCGCGAGCATGGCGGTGAAGGCGTGCGGGCTGCCGGGAAAGGTCCCGGCCAATCCGTTCGGGTGATCCGCGACCAGCGCCAGCAGCTCCTGCGCACGCCCCGCGAAGGAGCCCTGCGACAGGGTCTCGACCCGCGCGGCGAACTCGTACTCCCAGTCCCCCATCCGCTTGGCCACGCCGAGCGGCAGCGGCGTGCTGCTGCCGGGCATGCAGGCGACGGTCTCCGAGCAGAGCACCCTGCCCTCCTCGAGGAGCACCTGGTGCGAGGCGCCGAGCAGGCGCAACTCCACCTTCGCGCCCGCCAGCTCGAGGTTCAGTACGGCCAGGGCGGGCAGCCGCTCCCGACCCAGGGCCCAGGCGAGATCGGCGGCACGCGTGTCGGTGTAGGTGGTCTGGAGGGTCGTGAGCATGAGTCGGCTCCGCAAACGCGCGAGGGAGATGGGCCGGGGCCCGCCAGCGGTAGTCAACGGGTGGGGGGACACCGGCACGGGTCCACAGGAAGTCCAGGGAGGTCCGAGGACTGGTCTACTCAACCGAGGGAATCATGAAAGGCACGGCACTCACAGCGTTTTTACCCAACTTGATTGGGTTTACATCCCCCCGGGGGCTACACAGTTCACGTGTTCAACCCCAGGCGTCCCGCGCGTCGCACCGCGGCGGAGCGGGAAGCCCGAACATGAGGGCGTCCGACGGCAGTTAGCACCGCCGGACGCCCCGACGCACGCGGCGCCAGCTGCCCCGTGTCAGCTGGAACCGCATCCTCCACCGCCGCAGGAGGACGATCCTCCACCGCACGACGAGGAGGAACCGCACGACGAGGAGGAACCGCAGGACGAGCCGCCCCCGCACGAGCTGGACGACCCGCCGCCGTTCGCCCACCACGACGAGCGGGAGCCCGAGCCGGAATCGGCGCCGGTCCAGGCGCGGACCACCTTCCGCACCAGGAGCACGAAGCCCAGGACGACCAGCGCCACGAACCCCAAGACGAAGACAGACATGACACCCAACCCCCGTTCACGTTCTCGCCCCGGTCCCCCGGGGTGTGAAGGGGGGATGCCCGCACGCCACCCGGGCCAAAGCACACTTGAGCAAGTCCAGAGGTTCCCCGCAGGATGGCGCCCATGAGCGCACCCGTGGGCGGCAGCCGCCCCCTCCTGAACCGCCGCCTGGCCTCCTTCGGTACGACGATCTTCGCGGAGATGTCGGCCCTGGCCGCCCGCACCGGGTCGATCAACCTCGGCCAGGGCTTCCCCGACACGGACGGCCCCGCCGAGATCGCCGAGGCCGCCTCCCGCGCCGTGCTCTCGGGCCTGGGCAACCAGTACCCGCCGGGCCCCGGCATCCCCGAGCTGCGCACCGCGATCGCCCGGCACCAGCAGCGGTTCTACGGCCTGGCCCACGACCCCGACACCGAGGTCCTGGTCACCGCCGGCGCGACGGAGGCCATCGCCGCCTCGCTCCTCGCCCTGCTCGAACCGGGCGACGAGGTCATCGCCCTGGAGCCGTACTACGACTCGTACGCGGCCTGCATCGCGATGGCCGGCGCCACCCGCGTGCCGGTCACGCTGCGCCCGGACGCCGGAGCCTTCACGCTCGACCTCGACGAACTGCGCGCCGCGGTCACCCCGCGCACCCGGCTGCTCCTGCTGAACACCCCGCACAACCCGACGGGCACGGTCCTGACCCCGGCCGAGCTCGCGGCGATCGCGGAACTGGCGGTGGAGCGGAACCTCCTCGTCGTCACGGACGAGGTCTACGAACACCTCGTCTTCGAGGGCGCCCACGTCCCGCTGGCCTCGCTGCCCGGCATGCGCGAGCGCACGGTCACCATCAGCTCGGCCGGCAAGACGTTCTCCTTCACCGGCTGGAAGGTCGGCTGGATCACCGCCCCGCCGGAGCTCGTCTCGGCGGTCCGCTCGGCGAAGCAGTTCCTGACGTACGTCTCCTCGGGCCCCTTCCAGTACGCCATCGCCGAGGCCCTGCACCTCCCCGACAGCTACTACGAGGGCTTCCGCGCCGACCTGGCCGCCAAGCGCGACATCCTCGCCGACGGCCTCACGGCGGCCGGCTTCGAGGTCTTCCGCCCCCAGGGCACGTACTTCATCACCACGGACATCACGCCGCTCGGCGAGAAGGACGGCCTCGCGTTCTGCCGCGCCCTCCCGGAACGCTGCGGCGTCGTCGCCATCCCGAACCAGGTCTTCTACGACCACCGGTCCGCAGGAGCCACCCAGGTCCGCTGGGCCTTCTGCAAGAAGACCGAGGTCCTCGAAGAGGCCGCGGACCGCCTGCGGCGGCTCTGACCCGGGGCCCATCAGGGGGACGCCTCGGGGGCGGGCTGATTTCACCGGAGATTCCGGGGGCATTCACGCCTGCGGGCAGGGGGTGGGCTTTAGGGTGCCCGAGGCTCTCCTCGTCGGGATGGGCGTACGCACGCAGCGCGGGAAAGACGGGGTTCATGACGGCGACGGGCAGTGCGTCGGTTTCCGTGCGGCCGCAGGAGCTCCAGACCGGCAGGGCGCCCGCGGCCCTCGTCGCGCTCGGCGTGTTCGCCGCCGTCCGGGCCGGCGGGGCTCTGGTGCTCACCGTCGGGGCCTGGTGGGCCGGGCGGAGCCCCGTCCGCGTGCTCGGGCACTCCTGGGACTCCGTCTGGTACCTCGGCATCGCCGTGCACGGCTACGGCCGCACCCAGATGTGGGCCGGGTCCGGGCTGGTGCAGAGCGACTACGCCTTCTTCCCGCTGTACCCGCTGCTCGTACGGCTGGCGGGAGCCACCCCCTGGGCCGGGCTGCTGGTGGCCTGGAGCGCCGCGGCGGTGGCCGCCGTCGGGGTGTACCGGGTCGGGGAGCTGCTGCTCGGCGAGCGGGTCGGGGTGCTGCTGGTGGCGCTGTGGGCGGCGACCCCGCACGCGGTGGTGCTGACCCTCGCCTACACCGAGCCACTGCTGGCCGCGCTCGCCGCCTGGGCCCTGTACGCCGTACTGCGCGAGCGCTGGCTGTGGGCCACGGGCCTCGCCGTGCTCGCCGGGCTGACCCGCCCGACCGGGATCGCCGTCGGGGCCGCCGTGTCCGCCATGGCCCTGCACGCGCTGCTCGTCCGCGGATCCCGCGCGCCCGAGGTGTGGGCGGCCGCGCTGCTGGCCCCGGCGGGCTGGGCGGCGTACGTCACGGCCGTCGGGATACGCACGGGGGATCCGGCCGGGTACTTCACCGTGCAGCGGCGCTGGGGCTCCCGCTTCGACTTCGGCTCGTACACGACGGGCACCGTCTGGCGGGTGCTGACCGGCGGGCACGTACCGCTCGCCACGGTCGTGACCGTGGCCGTGCTGGCCGCGGCCGGGCTCCTGGCGGTGCTCCTGCTGCTCGACCGGATGCCGCCGGCGCTGCTCGTGTACACGGCCGTACTGCTGCTGATCACCTACGGCGGGGCCGGCTACTTCGAGTCGAAACCGCGCTTCCTGCTGCCGGCGTTCCCACTGCTCCTGCCGGTCTCCGCCGCAATGGCGCGAGCCCGGCCGCGCTCCGCGGTCGTGGTGACCGCGGGGCTGGCCGGGCTCTCGTACGGCTACGGGCTGTACCTGCTGCTCATCGCCCGCGTGCCGCTGTGACGGGTGGCGACGCCTAGGCGTCGTCCCCGTCCTTGTCGTCACCGTCGGTGGAGTCGATCTCCTTCTCCAGTCCGAGCTGCTCCACGAGCCACTTGTCGAACTCGATGGAGGCCCGGACCCAGCTGACCGTGGAGGAAACGAAGTGCTCCAGGCTGACGCCGGTGCCGATCAGCATCTGCGCCTCGCCGATCAGGCGGACGGAGCCGTCGTCGTGCGTGTGGCTGTAGACCTTCGGCCACAGGGTGCGACGGTTCCAGTCGTCGATCGACTCGAGGAGCTGGGGCTTGTCCTCGATCGCGTGCGGACGGTCGTAGAAGGTCCGCACCGAGAAGACCTGCTGCTCGTCCTCGCCGCGGAACATGAAGTACGTACGGAACTCCTCCCACGGCGCCGCGAGGTCACCCTCGTCGTCGACGACGTACTTGAGCTCCATCTGTTCCAGCAGCTGCTTGACCAGATCCTGGTCGGGGACGACGGGGCCCGCCGGTCCTGTGGCCTGCGGATCGGGCTGCTGCCCTCCGAAGTTCGGAATCGAGGCCGGGTCGATGCTCACCGTGATTTCCCTTCGTGCGGATGATGTCATCCTCCCCCATTGCTCCCACCCCCTGTCCACCCCCGCACGTACGATCCGCGCAGGGCGGACAGGAGTAAGCCCTCTATAAGGCCAGGAGGGGGACGGATGGCAGGGCGCAGCGGAATATCGGGCCTCGGGATCGCGGTGCTGGCCGCGCCGCTGGTCTTCGGCATCGGCGGGGCCGTCTGGCTGTGGCTGGCCTTCGACCACTGGGCCGACGCCCCGGACGGCCCCGACACCCGTACGAAGACCAGCTGCGCGCAGGCCCTGCAGTTCGCCCGCGGGAGCCTGCCCGGGGACGCCCGCGACCAGCGGTGCGGGCGCACCGACCGGCCGGACACCACCGTGACCGGATCTTTCCGGATGGACAGGGCCGGGCTGGACGGGTGGCTGACCGCCTCCTTCCCGCAGGCCCAGGAGCACGGGCGCGGCGGGCGTCCGGCGGTCTGCCCGAGGCCGGGTCCGGGGTACGACCCGGAGGCCGGGGACCGGTGCGTCACCGTCGACCATCCCGACGCCGTGCCCGGGCAGGCGACACGGGTGGAGATCAGCGTCGAGCAGCAGGCCGGGTACGACGTCGTGGTGCGGTTCGTCGCGTACCACGGGTGAGGGCCCCGGCCGCGTCGGCGCGGGCGGCCGCGGGCCGGGACCCAAGGCGGCTCCGAAGCTCCCGGGAGCGCCCCGAAGCCGTGTCAGCGCAGCTCAGAGCGCCTTGCCGACGATGAGGTCCTCGCCCGCCACGTCGACCCGTACGGTGTCGCCGTCGCGGACCTCGCCCGCCAGGATCTCCTTGGCCAGGCGGTCGCCGATCGCCGTCTGGATCAGGCGGCGCAGCGGGCGGGCGCCGTACGCCGGGTCGTTGCCCTTGTCCGCCAGCCAGGCCAGGGCGTCGGGGGTGACGTCCAGGGTCAGGCGGCGGTCGGCCAGGCGCTTGGCCAGGCGGCCGATCTGGAGCTCGGCGATGTGGGCCAGCTCGTCCTCGGTCAGCGCCGAGAAGACCACCAGGTCGTCCAGGCGGTTGAGGAACTCCGGCTTGAAGGAGGCCCGCACCACGTCCAGGACCTTGGCCTTCTTGTCCTCCGCCGAGGTCGCCGGGTCCATCAGGAACTGGCTGCCCAGGTTCGAGGTCAGGATCAGGATCGTGTTGCGGAAGTCCACGGTGCGGCCCTGGCCGTCCGTGAGGCGCCCGTCGTCCAGGACCTGGAGCAGGATGTCGAAGACCTCGGGGTGGGCCTTCTCGACCTCGTCCAGGAGCACCACGGAGTACGGGCGGCGGCGGACGGCCTCGGTCAGCTGGCCGCCCTCCTCGTAGCCGACGTAGCCGGGCGGGGCGCCGACCAGGCGGGCCACGGAGTGCTTCTCGCCGTACTCCGACATGTCGATGCGGACCATGGCCCGCTCGTCGTCGAAGAGGAAGTCCGCGAGGGCCTTGGCCAGCTCCGTCTTGCCCACGCCCGTCGGGCCCAGGAAGAGGAACGAGCCGGTCGGGCGGTCCGGGTCCGCGATCCCGGCCCGGGTGCGGCGTACGGCGTCCGAGACGGCCCGTACGGCCTCGCCCTGGCCGATCAGGCGCCGGCCCAGCTCGTCCTCCATGCGCAGCAGCTTCTGCGTCTCGCCCTCCAGCAGGCGGCCCGCCGGGATGCCCGTCCAGGCGCCCACCACGTCCGCGATGTCGTCGGGGCCGACCTCGTCCTTGACCATGGTGTTCTTGGAGGCGCCGGCCTTGGAGGCCTCTTCCTCCTCCTCGGTGGCCTCCGCCAGCTCGCGCTCCAGCGTCGGGATCTCCCCGTAGAGCAGCTTGGAGGCGGTGTCGAAGTCGCCGTCGCGCTGCGCGCGCTCGGCCTGCCCGCGCAGGTCGTCCAGCCGCTCCTTGAGCTCGCCGACGCGGTTGAGGGACTGCTTCTCCTTCTCCCAGCGGGCGGTCAGGCCCCGCAGGTCCTCCTCCCGGTCCGCCAGGTCCTTGCGGATCTTGTCGAGGCGCTCCAGCGAGGCCGGGTCGGACTCGTTCTTCAGCGCCAGCTCCTCCATCCGCAGGCGGTCGACCGAGCGCTGCAGCTCGTCGATCTCCAGCGGCGAGGAGTCGATCTCCATGCGCAGCCGGGACGCGGCCTCGTCGACCAGGTCGATGGCCTTGTCGGGGAGGAAGCGGGAGGTGATGTACCGGTCGGAGAGGGTCGCCGCGGCCACCAGCGCGCTGTCGTTGATGACGACCTTGTGGTGGGCCTCGTAGCGGCCCTTGAGCCCGCGCAGGATCGCGATGGTGTCCTCGACGGACGGCTCGGCGACCAGCACCTGCTGGAAGCGCCGCTCCAGCGCCGGGTCCTTCTCGATCCGCTCGCGGTACTCGTCGAGCGTGGTCGCGCCGACCATGCGCAGCTCGCCGCGGGCCAGCATGGGCTTGAGCATGTTGCCCGCGTCCATGGCCGAATCCCCGCCGGCGCCCGCGCCGACGACGGTGTGCAGCTCGTCGATGAAGGTGATGATCTGGCCCTCGCTGGACTTGATCTCGGCGAGGACCGTCTTCAGCCGCTCCTCGAACTCGCCGCGGTACTTCGCGCCCGCGACCATCGCGCCGAGGTCGAGGGAGACCAGCCGCTTGTTCTTCAGGGACTCGGGGACGTCGCCCTTCACGATGCGCTGCGCGAGGCCCTCGACGACGGCCGTCTTGCCGACGCCGGGCTCGCCGATGAGCACCGGGTTGTTCTTCGTACGGCGCGACAGGACCTGGACGACGCGCCGGATCTCCTGGTCGCGGCCGATGACCGGGTCGAGCTTGCCCTCACGCGCGGCCGCCGTGAAGTCCGTGCCGAACTTCTCGAGGGCCTTGTACTGGCCCTCGGGGTCGGGGGTGGTCACCCGCCGTCCTCCTCGTGCGTTCTCGAAGGCGTCCAGCAGCTTCTTCGCCGTCGCGCCCTGGGTGGAAAGGACCTCACCGGCCGCGCCGCCCTTGGCGGCGATCGCGATGAGGAGGTGTTCGGTGGAGAGGTACTCGTCGCCGAGCTTGCCGGCCTCCTGGTCGGCCTCGGCGAGTACGGCGAGCAGCTCACGGGTGGGCTGCGGGGGTGCGACCGTGGAGCCCGTGACGCTGGGCAGGGCCGCCAGCAGCCGCTCGGCGCCGTTGCGCACCGCGGCCTGGTCGGCCTCCGCGGCCGCGAGGAGGTCGGTGATGTTCTCGTTGTCCTCGCCGGCGAGCAGGGCCAGCAGCAGGTGCGCCGGGGTCAGATCCGCGTGGCCGTCCTTCACGGCCCGGCTGGTGGCCGCGTTCAGCGCGTCCCGACTCTTGTTGGTCAGCTCGGCATCCACGTGCGACTTCTCCTCTCAGACGGGTCAGACAGGTCTCGGAAGGCTCGAGTCTCGTGCTTTGAGTATGTCAGCGTACGCAAAGTTGAGTCTATTCCACTCAAGGCTGAGATCGTACCCGCGTCGTACCCTCAGCCCATGGCTCTTGACGTACTCAACCCGACGCCCGAGTACCTCGCCTTCTGGCGGGAGAAGCACGTCTGCACGCTGACCACCCCGCGCCCCGACGGGACCCCGCACGTGGTACCGGTGGGTGTCACGTACGACCCGGAGGCCGGCCTGGCCCGGGTGATCAGCAACAAGAACAGCAAGAAGATCCGCAACGTGCTGGCGGCCCAGGCGACGGAGCAGGGCCCGGCCCGGGTGGCGGTGTGCCAGATGGCGGGGCGCCGCTGGGCGACCCTGGAGGGCCACGCGGTGATCCGTACGGACGAGGCGTCGGTCGCCGAGGCGGTGGCGCGGTACGCGGACCGCTACGGGCGCACGCCCTCGCCCAACCCGGACCGGGTCGTCATGGAGATCACCCTCGACCGGGCGATGGGCCGCGCCTGAACCCGGCGCAGACAAGTTCAGCTTTCACCTTGTCCGGTTCAAGCACTGGACGCGGACATCACAACGGCGCCATCGTGGTCAGGTCCACGATGGCGCCGTTGTGTGGGGGAGCACCTGGAGCGATCTGCAACGACGGGGGAATCGCTTCAGGCACTGCGGGGGGTGGCGGTGGTGATATCGGGTTCGAAGAGCTGGTGGTCGCGCTGATCAAGGTTGACGAAGACCATTCCGTAGCGCACCTCGCAGCGGACGGGCTGCGGCGCGCCGCGGGGGCGGCGCAGGCACCGGTACGCCCGGACGTCCTCGTCCTCCTCGCGCGTGATGACGATGGGCTGTCCGAACAGGGTGACCATCAACGAGTCGCCAGGGTGGGGGATGGCCGTGGCGAGGTCGATGAACTGCCAGCCGGAGCGGTAGGCAGAGGCCATTTCGCGACGGAATCCGCGGTCGTCGGGGGTCATACCGCGGTCTCCACAGCAAGGGTGTCGGCATCGGAGTCGACGGGGGCCGAGCGCCATCCGCTGTCCATCGGTGCCGCGCGCCATCCGCTGTCCTCGAGCGGCGCCGCCTGGAGGCCTGCGGCACCCCCTTCGGCGCCCCCCAGGGTGACCCCGGCAAGTCCCAGACCGGCCACAGCCGAGAAGATGACGGTGGCAAGCGCCGAGCGAAGCATTCTCTTGTTCATGGTCGGCTTCGTCCTCACTTGATGAAATCCTCTCCCCCGCCTGTCAGACGATGGCTCATTCAGGCACATCACTGCCACAGGGACGATGCATCATGTTCTTGCATGTTCAGGACCCTGGGGGGTGGAGATTTGACCATAAACAGAACAAAAGCGACACATCCCCACTCGGTCACGGAGCTGTGCAGCGAGGGGGCACGGCTCTACACGAGCGCGCTGCGGACCGGACGTATCGCACGTGGGGATGTCAAAACGGCACCCTGTTTGCTCGATCTGGCGTTGTTGCAGCCAGATCCTGATGACGCCAATTCGCTCCGTCCGGTTCCACCGGCGGTGGCACTCGCACAGCGGCTGCATCCGATCGAACGGGAGATCCGCGACAGGCGCCGGGATTCTCTCGAACTGTCCGAAGCTTTCGAGCCGTTTCTCGCCATCAGTGCACAGAATCCGGCAAGCACCCACGCCATCACCGTGCTCGAAGGCTTCGACCCCATCAACGCGGCCCTCAACCTCGCCACCGCCGAGTGCCACACCGAGATGCTGACCATCCAGCCCGGCGGTGCCCGCCCCAGCCTCGAGCTCACGGAGGCCCTGGAGCGCGACCAGCCGCTGACCGACCGCGGTGTCCGGATCCGGACCCTCTACCAGCACACCGTCCGGCACAGCCGCGGCACGCTCGCGTACGTCGACCTCCTCAAGGCGGGCAAGGTCGAGGTGCGCACGCTGGAGGAGCTCTTCGAGCGCCTCATCATCTTCGACCGGACCGTCGCCTTCATCCCGGCCAGCGACGACCGCCAGGTCGCCCTGGAGCTGCGCCACCCGGGGCTGGTCGACTACCTCATCAAGGTGTTCGAGCAGCTGTGGCACCGCGCCGTGCCGCTCCAGGAGGAAGTCACGTACCAGCACACCCGCGGCGGCATCTCGGGCGTGCAGCGCACCATCGCGCAGCTCCTCATCGAGGGCCACGTCGACGAGGCCATCGCCCGCCGGCTGGGCATGAACGTACGGACCTGCCGCGCGCACATCGCGAAGCTCGCCAGCACCCTCGGCAGCGGCAGCCGCGCCCAACTCGGCTTCCTCATCGCCCGCTCCGGGATCCTCGAGGACGAGGGCGACTGAAGCGCACCGGAACGCACAGGCCCCGCCCGGGGAACCGGGCGGGGCCTGTGCGTTCGGTCGCTCGTCAGTCGCCCTGGCGCTTCGGCGCGGGGCGCCAGACGACCAGGGCGTTGCCCGCCACCGGCGGCTGGTACTTGACCAGATCTCGCCGGTACGAGGCGTGCACCTGCGCCTCGCGCTGCTGGAGCACGGCCGCCGCGCCGTCCACCGCCGCCGAGAGCTCGGCCACGCGTTGCTGGAGCGCCGTGACCTGGTTCTCCAGCTCGATGATCCGCTTGATGCCGGCCAGGTTGATGCCCTCGTCCTGGGACAGCGTCTGCACCGTGCGGAGCAGTTCGATGTCGCGGGCCGAGTAGCGCCGGCCGCGGCCGGCCGTCCGGTCCGGGGAGACCAGGCCGAGGCGGTCGTACTGGCGCAGGGTCTGCGGATGCAGGCCCGAGAGCTGGGCGGCCACCGAGATCACGTAGACCGGGGTCTCGTCGGTCAGTTCGTACGCCCCGTTGCCGAACCGGGGCGGGCGGCGGCGGCCGTCCATGTCATGCTCCCTTCGCGGACTCGAACAGCACGGCGCGCGGGTCCTCCGACTCCGTCGCGTCGCGGTACATCTCCAGCGCCTCGCGGGCCTTGTCCGACAGCGTGGCCGGAACCGAGACCTCCACCGTCACCAGCAGGTCCCCGCGGGTGCCGTCCTTGCGGACCGCTCCCTTGCCGCGGGCGCGCATCGTGCGCCCGCTGGGGGTGCCCGGCGGGAGCTTGAGCGTCACCGAGGGGCCGTTCAGGGTCGGGACCTTGATGTCGGCGCCCAGGGCGGCCTCGGCGATCGTCACCGGGACGGTGACCGTCAGGTTGTCGTCCTTGCGGCCGAACACCGGGTGGCCGTCCACGTGGACGACCACGTAGAGGTCGCCGGCGGGACCGCCGCGCTCGCCCGGAGCGCCCTTGCCGCGCAGCCGGATCCGCTGGTTGTCGGAGACGCCCGCCGGGATCCGGACCTGCATGGTGCGGGAGGACTTGGCCCGCCCGCTGCCCTTGCAGACGTCGCAGGGGGTCTCCGCGATCAGGCCGCGGCCCTTGCAGTCGGCGCAGGGGTCGGTCAGCGAGAAGCCGCCGCCGCTGCCCCGCGAGACCTGGCCGGTGCCGACGCAGGTCGGGCACACGCGCGGCGTGCCGTTCTTGTCGCCGGTGCCCGAACAGGCCTTGCAGGGCGCCTGGGAGGACATCCGGAGCGGGACCGTGGCCCCGTCCACCGCCTCCGTGAAGGAGAGGGTGACCTCCGACTCGATGTCCTGGCCGCGGCGCGGCTGGACCCGCGTCCCGGGGCCCGCGCCGCCGCGGTTGAACAGTCCGCCGAAGACGTCGCCCAGACCGCCGCCGCCGAAGCCGCCGCCCGCGCCGCCACCCGGCTGGGTACCGCCGAAGAGGTCGCCCAGGTCGAAGTTGAACGAGCCGCCCCCGCCCGGACCGGGGCGGAAGCCCCCGTTGCCGAACAGGGCGCGGGCCTCGTCGTACTCCTTGCGCTTCTTGGCGTCGCCGAGGATGTCGTTCGCCTCGGAGATCTCCTTGA
The DNA here is from genome assembly GCF_055570595.1 of Streptomyces sp. NPDC031132. Classification (NCBI taxonomy): domain Bacteria; kingdom Bacillati; phylum Actinomycetota; class Actinomycetes; order Kitasatosporales; family Streptomycetaceae; genus Streptomyces; species Streptomyces sp. NPDC031132. Next base: position 48,750 of record NZ_JBVIGX010000026.1, on the reverse strand, counting down.
AGCGCTCCTCGGCCGAGGCGTCGCCCTTGTTGGCGTCCGGGTGGAACTCGCGCGCGAGCTTCCGGTACGCCTTCTTGATCTCGGCCTCGGTGGCGTCCTTCGGGACACCGAGGACCTTGTAGTAGTCCTTCTCGACGAAGTCCTTCGTGCTCATCCCCGGTGTCCCTCCTCTCGTACCTCTACGGTTGCTGCGTCAGCCCTTGTCGGGGGCATCCGCGTCCTTGTCCGAAGGCGTGTCGCCGTCCGCGGACTCGGACTTGGGGGCCGCCCCGGGCTGGGGCTCGGCCACCGCGACCCGCGCGGGGCGGATCGTACGCTCGCCGATCCGGTACCCCGGCTGCAGGATCGCCACGCAGGTCGTCTCGGTGACGTCCGGTGCGTACGAGTGCATCAGGGCCTCGTGGATCGTCGGGTCGAAGGGCTCGCCCTCCTTGCCGAACTGCTGCAGCCCCATCTTGGCCGCGGCGGTCTCCAGCGATTCGGCCACCGACTTGAAGCCGCCGACCAGCTCGCCATGGTCCCGCGCCCGGCCGATGTCGTCCAGGGTCGGGAGCAGTTCCGTCAGCAGGGACGCGACCGCGATCTCCTTGACGGCGATCCGGTCCCGCTCCACCCGGCGGCGGTAGTTCTGGTACTCCGCCTGGAGCCGCTGGAGGTCCGCGGTGCGCTCGCCGAGCGCGGTACGGGCCTGGTCCAGCTGCGCCAGCAGAGCCGTCTCCTGAGCGGACGGTGCTCCGGAGTCCCCGGCCGGGGCCGCGGCCTCCTCCTCGGAGGAAGCTGCGGCCTTCGGCTCGGCGGCGTCGTCAGGCGTGGCGCCGGCGGGGACTTCGGGCTTCTCGTCGAAACCCGGGGTCTCCTCCGACATCAGGCAGCGCCGCCCTTCGGCTTGTCCTCGTCCACGATCTCGGCGTCGACGACGTCGTCCTCGGGCTTGGCCTGCTGGCCCTCACCGGCACCGGCTGCGCCCGAGGCGGCCTGCGCGTCGGCGTAGATGGCCTGGCCGAGCTTCTGGCTGACCGCGGCGAGCTTCTCGGTCGCGGTGCGGATCGCGGCCGTGTCCTCGCCCTTGAGGGTCTCCTTCAGCTCGGAGACGGCGGCCTCGACCTCGGTCTTGACCTCGGCCGGGACCTTGTCCTCGTTGTCCTTGACGAACTTCTCCGTCTGGTAGACGAGCTGCTCGCCCTGGTTGCGGGACTCGGCGGCCTCGCGGCGGCGGTGGTCCTCCTCCGCGTACTGCTCGGCCTCCTGGCGCATGCGGTCGACCTCGTCCTTGCCGAGCGAGGAGCCGCCGGTGACGGTCATCTTCTGCTCCTTGCCCGTGCCAAGGTCCTTGGCCGTGACGTGCATGATGCCGTTCGCGTCGATGTCGAAGGAGACCTCGATCTGCGGGACGCCGCGCGGGGCCGGCGGCAGGCCCGTCAGCTCGAACATGCCGAGCTTCTTGTTGTACGCCGCGATCTCGCGCTCACCCTGGTAGACCTGGATCTGCACGGACGGCTGGTTGTCCTCGGCCGTCGTGAAGATCTCGGACCGCTTGGTCGGGATCGTGGTGTTGCGCTCGATCAGCTTGGTCATGATGCCGCCCTTGGTCTCGATGCCGAGGGACAGCGGGGTCACGTCGAGGAGCAGGACGTCCTTGACCTCACCCTTGAGGACACCGGCCTGGAGGGTGGCGCCGATGGCGACGACCTCGTCCGGGTTGACGCCCTTGTTGGCGTCCTGACCGCCGGTGAGCTCCTTGACGAGCTCGGCGACGGCCGGCATGCGGGTGGAGCCGCCGACCAGGACCACGTGGTCGATCTCGGACAGCTGGATGCCGGCGTCCTTGATGACGTTGTGGAACGGGGTCTTGCAGCGGTCGAGCAGGTCCGCGGTCAGCTGCTGGAACTGCGAGCGCGTGAGCTTCTCGTCCAGGTGCAGCGGGCCCTCGGCGGACGCCGTGATGTAAGGCAGGTTGATCGTGGTCTCCGTGGAGGAGGACAGCTCGATCTTCGCCTTCTCGGCGGCCTCGCGCAGACGCTGCAGGGCCATCTTGTCCTTGGACAGGTCGACGCCGTGGCCGTTGGCGAACTGCTTCACCAGGTAGTCGACGACGCGCTGGTCCCAGTCGTCACCACCGAGGTGGTTGTCACCGTTGGTGGCCTTGACCTCGACGACGCCGTCGCCGATCTCGAGGAGCGACACGTCGAAGGTGCCGCCACCGAGGTCGAAGACGAGGATGGTCTGGTCGTCCTTGTCCAGGCCGTAGGCCAGGGCGGCGGCGGTCGGCTCGTTGACGATGCGCAGGACGTTCAGACCCGCGATCTCACCGGCTTCCTTCGTCGCCTGACGCTCGGAGTCGTTGAAGTAGGCCGGGACGGTGATGACCGCGTCCGTGACCTTCTCACCCAGGTAGGCCTCGGCGTCGCGCTTCAGCTTCTGCAGGATGAAGGCGCTCATCTGCTGCGGGTTGAAGTCCTTGCCATCCAGGTTGATCTTCCAGTCAGTGCCCATGTGGCGCTTGACGGAGCGGATGGTCCGGTCCACGTTCGTGACCGCCTGGCGCTTGGCCACCTCGCCGACGAGGACCTCGCCGTTCTTGGCGAAGGCGACGACGGACGGCGTGGTCCTGGCGCCCTCGGCGTTGGTGATGACGGTGGGCTCGCCGCCTTCGAGAACGCTGACGACGGAGTTAGTGGTGCCCAGGTCGATGCCGACCGCACGTGCCATTTTGATTTCCTCCAGCTGACTTGAGTGGAACAGACTCAACCATGCCGTAACGCCGCGCCGACGTCAACAGAGGTGAGCCGAGGGGGCTCAACTTTTATCCCGGTCTTACGCTCACACGGGGCGCCCGGGCGGCGACGCGCAGCGGCAGAACGCCCGGCCGCAGCGGCTCCACCTGCGGAAACGCCCCCTGCGGCGGCCGGCCGGTACGCGCTCCAGGACCACTCGAAGCCGACCGAGCGGCAGCCGGTGGCGACCCCGGCGCGGGGGGCCGAGCGGGCGATGCTCGGCCGGTCCACTGCGCGGCACCGCGGAAACCGCCGGAGGCGCATGCAGGGTGCCCCCATGCCGCTGCCGCCGCTCACGCTCCCCCCGATCCGGCGCCCCGTGCGGCGGCGAACCGCGACTCCACGCCCGTTCGCGTTCCCGTACCGCCCGGCCCTCCCGGCGAAGCGGGTGGTCGACCTCCTCGGGGCCGTGGTGCTGCTCGGGCTGTTCGCGGTGCCGCTGCTGGTCGTCGCCGCCCTGCTGTACGCAACGCAGGGCGGCCGGGTCTTCGTACGGGAGCCGGCGGCCGGGCTGGCCGGACGGCCGTTCCGGACCTGGCGGCTGCGCACGGACGCGGCGGGGCGGCTCGGCGCGGCCGTGGAGCGGTGCGCCCTGGACGGGGTCCCGCAAGTGCTGAACGTGCTCCGCGGCGAGATGTCGCTGGTCGGGCCGCGGGCGGAGCCGCGTACGGACCGGGCCGACCGGCTCTTCGTACGGCCCGGAATGACCGGTTTGTGGCAGGTCGGCGCACGATCCGACCTCCCCTGGGAGGAGATGGCCCTGCTGGACCGGCACTATGTGGAGAGCCATTGGCTGGGGATGGATCTCGCGATCCTGGCTCAGACCCCTCGGGCGGCCTACCGACAGCGGTGCCGACAGAGGCATGCCTGAGCGACACAGATCACCGCACGCCCACCTACATTGCAGCGCGGAGAATGGGTAACCTCAAGCCTTGACTCAATAAGTTACCGCTTAGTAAGTCCCGCCCGAGGAGCCCTCCCATGCAACTCGCCGCGATCATCGTGTCGCTGGTCCTGACCGTGGTCGGCGTCGCGCTGCTCGCCCGAGCCGTGGCGCAGATCTACCGGTTCGTGAAGCTCGGACAACCCGTACCGGCAGGCAGCCGTACGGACGCCCCGAAGGCACGAACGCTCACCCTCGTCCGGGAGTTCCTCGGCCACAGCCGGATGAACCGCTGGGGCATCGTCGGCTTCGCGCACTGGTTCGTCGCGATCGGCTTCCTGACGCTGCCGCCGACGCTGGTCCAGGCGTACGGCCAGCTCTTCCAGGCCGACTGGACGCTCCCGATCATCGGCGGCTTCCTGCCGTTCGAGCTCTACATCGAGTTCATCGGCATCATGACGATCCTCGGCATCGCCGTGCTGATCGCCATCCGCCTGCTGTCGCTGCCCTCCCGGGCGGGCCGCAAGTCGCGCTTCACGGGCTCCAAGGCCTGGCAGGCGTACTTCGTCGAGTACGTGATCCTCACCATCGGCCTCGCGATCCTCACGCTGCGCGGCCTCGAGGGCGCGATCCACCACGTGGACTCGTACGAGCCGGCGTACTTCGCCTCGTACCCGCTGGTCCTGGCGTTCAAGAGCCTCTCGCTCGGCACCCTGCAGAACGCGATCTACTTCACCGCGATGATCAAGATCGGCGTCTCGCTGATCTGGATGATCGTCGTCTCGCTCAACACCAACATGGGTGTGGCCTGGCACCGCTTCCTCGGCTTCCCGAACATCTGGTTCAAGCGCAACGCCGACGGCGCGACCGCGCTGGGCGCGCTCCAGCCGATGACGAGCGGCGGCAAGGAGATCGACTTCGAGGAGCCGGGCGAGGACGACGTCTTCGGCGTCTCCCAGGTCGAGCAGTTCTCCTGGAAGGGCATCCTCGACTTCTCCACGTGCACGGAGTGCGGCCGCTGCCAGTCGCAGTGCCCGGCCTGGAACACCGGCAAGCCCCTGTCGCCGAAGCTCCTGATCATGTCGCTGCGCGACCACGCGCACGCCAAGGCCCCGTACCTGCTCGCCGGCGGCGGCAAGGACATGGAGGGCAACGAGAAGGCGACGGCGGAGCAGCTGGCGAACGTCCCGGCGGCGGCGCTGGCGGAGGCGGAGCGCCCGCTCATCGGCACGGCCGAGGAGAACGGCGTCATCGACCCGGACGTCCTGTGGTCCTGCACGACGTGCGGTGCGTGCGTGGAGCAGTGCCCGGTCGACATCGAGCACATCGACCACATCGTCGACATGCGGCGCTACCAGGTGATGATCGAGAGCGCGTTCCCGTCGGAGGCGGGCACGATGCTCAAGAACCTGGAGAAGAAGGGCAACCCCTGGGGTCTGGCCAAGAAGCAGCGCGTGGAGTGGACCAAGGAGGTCGACTTCGAGGTCCCGATCGTCGGCAAGGACGCCGAGGACCTCTCCGAGTACGACTACCTGTACTGGGTCGGCTGCGCGGGCGCTCTCGAGGACCGCGCGAAGAAGACGACGAAGGCCTTCGCCGAGCTGCTGAACATCGCGGGCGTCAAGTTCGCGATCATGGGCGGCGACGAGAAGTGCACCGGTGACTCCCCGCGCCGCCTGGGCAACGAGCCGCTGTTCCAGCAGCTGGCCCAGGAGAACGTGGCCATGCTGAACATGGCCTTCGGCGAGGACGACGACGACCCGGAGACGAAGAAGCCGAAGTCGGCGAAGCGCATCGTCTCCACCTGCCCGCACTGCTTCAACACCATCGCGAACGAGTACCCGCAGCTGGGCGGCGAGTACGAGGTCATCCACCACACGCAGCTGCTCCAGCACCTGATCGACGAGGGCCGGCTGACGCCGGTCACGCCGGTGGACGGCCTGATCACGTACCACGACCCCTGCTACCTGGGTCGGCACAACAAGGTCTACACGCCGCCGCGCGAGATCATGTCGGCCGTGCCGGGGCTGCGCCAGCAGGAGATGCACCGCCACAAGGAGCGGGGCTTCTGCTGCGGCGCCGGTGGCGCGCGGATGTGGATGGAAGAGCGGATCGGCAAGCGCATCAACAACGAGCGCGTCGACGAGGCCCTGTCCCTGAACCCGGACATCGTCTCGACGGCCTGCCCGTTCTGCCTGGTGATGCTGACGGACTCGGTGAACGGCAAGAAGAACGACGGCCAGGCGAAGGAATCCGTCCAGGTCGTCGACGTGGCCCAGCTCCTGCTCGAGTCGGTGAAGGCTCCGGCCCCGACGGAGGCGGAACTGGCGGCGGAGGCCGAGGCGCTGGCCGCTGAGCAGGCGGAGGCCGAGGCTGCTGCGAAGGCCAAGGCGAAGGCGGAAGCCGAGGCTGCTGCTGCCGCGAAGGCGGAAGCCGAGGCGGAGGCTGCGGCCGCCGCAGAGGCGGAGGCTGCTGCGAAGGCCGAGGCCGAGGCTGAGGCCGTCGAGGCCAAGGCGGAGGACGAGGCCAAGGCGGACGCGGGAGCCGAGGCTCCGGCGGAAAGCGACGCCGAAGCCGAGGCAGAGCCCGAAGCTGCGGCAAAGGCCGAGGCCGAGCCGGAGGCCACCGCGAAGGCGGAGGCGAAGGCCGAGACGGCCGCTGCGGCCGTCGCAACGCCGGAGGCCGCTGCAGAGGCGCAGGCCGGAGCCGAGCCGGAGGCTGCCGCCGAGGCGGAAGCCTCGGTCGAGGCCCAGGCCGAGGCGAAGCCGGAAGCAGAGGCCGCCGAGGCCGAGCCGAAGGCTTCGGCCGAAGGCGGCAGCGCCAAGTAGCCCGTCCGTACGACGCGAACGACGGAACGGCCGGTCCCCGCTCAGGGGCCGGCCGTTCGGCGTTCAGGGGCCCCGGTCCCGGGGCTGAACCCCACGCGGCGGAGCCGCACATGCTGCCCAGCCGGGAAGGGGGCGGGGTAGGGGGGAAGGCCCCGCGCGGCGGCCGGCCCGGCCCCGGCCCCGCCCCGTCAGGACCCGTCGGCGCGCCCCCGCTTCAGCAGGGCGAAGCCCAGCCCCGCCGCCCCCACGGCAGCCATCCCCCCGCCGGCGGCAACCACCATCGGCGTGTCACCCGTGGAAACCCCCTCCGCCCCGGCCTTCACGCCACCCTTCGGCACCACCCGCTCCCCCGCCGCCTTGGCACCCGCGGCCCTGCCCTCCACGGCGTACTTCTCGATCAGCTTCCCGTCGAAGCCGTACACCCAGCTGCTCCCGCCGCCCTTCCCGTCGATGACGACGAACTTCACGCGCTTCCCGTCCTGGACGATCCGGTACGTCCAGCCGTCGTTCTGCGCGCTCGGGTGCTTCAGGTCGACCGTCCCGAGCAGGTTCCCGTTCGGCATCGAGATCTCGACGCGCTTGCCCCTCGGGCCGTCGATCAGCTTCGCGATCCGACCGTCCGGCATGGCGATCCGGACCCAGCTCTCCTTCTTGACCTCGTGCTTCGGCTTCTCGACGGGCTTCGGCTTCTCCACCGGCCTCGGCTTCGGCGTGGGCTTCGGCTTCGGCTCGCCCTCCACCCACGACGTCACGGTTCCGTTCGGCTGCAGGACGACGTGCATGCCGTTGTTCTGCCCGTACGCCGGGTTGCCGCCCTTGCTGACCAGAGTGTCCAGCTTCGTCGGCCCGACGAAGATCTCGGCCTCGAAGCGGTCGTTGCCGGTCTTGTAGACCTTGGCGATCGACCCGTCCGCGAGCTTGACCGTGGTCACAAAGGCCCGCGTCGGCTTCTCCGGCTCGACCGGCGGCGCGGTCGGGTCCACCGCCGGCACCGTCGGATCCACCGGATCCACCGGCGGCACAGGGTCGGTCGCGGGCTGCTCGATCCCGGGCAGAACCTCCGCCTCCGGCCCGGACGGCGAGTCCGCGAACGCGGACCCGACCGGGAGGGCCAGAACGGTGGCCGCGCCGGCGAAGACGGCGGCGGTACGAAGGGCGGTACGGCGGGCGCTGCGCATGTGGGGGCTCTTCTCGTAGCTCGGTGCTCAGTGCTCAGTGCTCAGTGCTGATAGCTGATGGCTGATGGCTGATCGGCGACAGGACCGAAGCTACGGACCCCACATCTACGTAATCCGTCGGCAACGTAACGAACTACTGCAAGCTCCCTCACAACCGCGTAAACCAGACAATTTCTACCTCTCCCCCGGGCTGGGGACAGCCCCCCGGGGTTCCCCTAGGGGATGTCACAGGTCAGCCGCAAAGAGTGCTTATTCCGGCGGCCCGCCCACCACCGCTCCCCGGACCAGGTACGTTCGATCACGTGGCTGGATTCAGGATCGGACGCGGCAGGGACAACAACCGCGCTCCCCAACAACCCCCGCGGCAGCAGCCGTACGGTCAGCAGCAACCGCAGCAGGCGCCGTACGGCCAGCAGCCCTACCCTCCCCAGCAGCAGTGGCCTCAGCAGCCCGCCGCCGGAGGCCATGGCGAGCCCGAGTACTTCGACCCGTACGGACAGCCGTACGGACAGCAGCAGCCTCCCCAAGGGCAGCAGCAACCCCCGTACGGCCAGGGGGGCGCGGGCGGCGGCTCGTACGCGAACGACAACCCGGGGCACACCCAGGTCTTCGCGTACGGCGAGGACCCGTACAGCCAGGGCGCGACCTACCACGCGGGCGCCGCGGCGGCCGCGCCGACGGGCCCGCGGCTGCCGTGGAAGGAGCTGCTCCGCGGCATCGTGATGCGGCCGGGGCCGACGTTCCTGCAGATGCGCGACTACGCCGTCTGGGGCCCTGCGCTGATCGTGACGTTCCTGTACGGCCTGCTCGCGGTCTTCGGCCTCGACGACGCCCGCAAGGACGTCATGGACGCCACCCTCGCCAACGCCGTACCGATCGTCCTCAGCGCGGGCGTGGCCTTCGTCATCTGCGGGTTGATCCTGGGCGCCGTCACGCACACCCTGGCCCGCCAGCTGGGCGGCGACGGCGCGTGGCAGCCGACCGTCGGCCTGTCGATGCTGGTCATGTCCATCACGGACGCGCCGCGTCTGCTCTTCGCCGTGTTCCTGGGCGGGGACAACATGTTGGTGCAGGTGCTGGGCTGGGTCACCTGGCTGGCGGCCGGCGCGTTGTTCACCTCGCTCGTCAGCAAGTCGCACGACCTGCCGTGGCCGAAGGCGCTGGGCGCGTCCGCGATCCAGCTGGTCGCACTGCTGTCGATCATCAAGCTGGGCACGCTGTAGGCAACGAGACGTGAGAAGGGCCCCGGCGCAAAAGCACCGGGGCCCTTCTCGCATCCATCGGAATCAGGCGTCGAGAACCTGACCCTCACGCTTCACGACGGGCGGCTCGACCGACCACGGGAAGTTGATCCACTCGTCGGTCTTCTTCCACACGTACTCGCACTTCACGAGCGAGTGGGACTTCTCGTAGATCACCGCGGACCGGACCTCGGCGACGTGGCCCAGGCAGAAGTCGTGGACGAGCTTCAGCGTCTTCCCGGTGTCGGCCACGTCATCGGCGATGAGGACCTTCTTGTCGGTGAAGTCGATCGCCTCGGGCACGGGCGCCAGCATGACCGGCATCTCGAGAGTAATCCCGTGCAAGACCCAGTCCTGAAGTGTGAGGGTGGGTCAATGACAACATCCGTTGTTGCTGGTCAGCGCGAGGTCCCCGGCTCGCTGGTTCTAAACCGGGGTGGGGGCGAGGGCCCTCGGTCTCTCGCCGGTCTGCGCGGTGGCAGGTACGCACGTAAGAGTGCCTACCGGGGGAAGAACGGGCGCCGAGGGTTCTCGGTGCGCGAGCAGCTCGCAGGCTCGCAGGACGACGCCGACCGCCTCGGCGTAAACCTCGTCGAGGACTTCGTCGACGATGACCGTTCGGCTTCTCGCTTCCGGGACCGCGAGCGCGAAGAGTTCGAGCGCATGATCGAGTGGGTCGAGCAGGGAAAGCTCGACATCGTTCTCGCTTGGGGGTCCACCCGACTCCAGCGCGAGCTAGACGTGTATACGCGACTGCGTAACGCGTGTGCGAAGCACGGCGTCCTGTGGTGCTACGGCGGCAAGGTCTACGACCTGTCGAACAAGGACGACCGTTTCCGCACTGGCCTCGACGCTCTGATCGGTGAGCGAGAGGTCGACGAGCTGCGCGACAACGTCAAGCGGACGTTGCGCGCGAACGCCGTCACGGGCCGGCCGCACGGGATCTCTCCGTACGGGTACCGACGCGTCTACGACGAGAAGACGGGGGCGTTCCTGCGTGAGGAGAAGGACCCGCAGCAGGCACCCATCGTCAAGGAAATCTGCACCCGCGTCGCGAACGGTGAGGCGTACAAGACCATCGCGACCGACCTTATGAAGCGGTGCGTACCTGCGCCGGCGCTGCGCTGGACTAAGGGCATGGTCGTGCGCTTGTCGCGGTTCCAAACCGTGGTTGCGGCGCACGCTGCGCTGTTCGAAGAGGCCGTGGCGCGGCTCGCCCGCGGCGAGGAGAGCCTCGCGATCGCGCAGGACTTCAACGAGCGTGACGAGCCGCTGATCGCTGCTGTCTGGCATGGGGCGACGATCAAGGATTTTGCGACCGACATCCGGTACACCGGGGCCCGTACGCACCACGGGGTCGTGACGAGTGACGGCGCATGGCCGAAGATCGTGTCGAAGCGGATCTACCTCAAGTGCCAGTCCGTGATCAAGGCGCGGGCGAGCAAGCCGACCAACTCACGGCCCGGCATGGCGCGGTATCTCCTGTCGTCGATCATGGGCTGCTCAGAGTGCCGGGTTCCGGTGGTCTCCAATCCGACGGATTGGGGGATGAACTACCAGTGCAAGACCCGGGGGGAAAACGGCGCCACGGGGTATCACGTCAGCGGGAAGCAGGAGCCAATCGACGCGTACGTGCTCGGCGAGCTGTTCGGGTGGCTGTCCTCGCCCGACTTCATCAAGGCGTATACCGCGGGCGACAAGGAGTTGCAGGAGAAGATCGCCGAGGCCGAGGCCGACGCCGAGCTGCTCAACACCCGGTTGGTCGAGTTCCGCGACAAGGCCATCGCGGGCGAGCTGTCTGCGGACAGCTTCGCGGCGATCGAGGCCGGACTCGCCCCGAAGATCGCCGAGGCCGAGAAGGTCGCCGCATCGCTGCGGACACCTGATGTGGTGAAGGATCTCGTGGCCCCGTCGCGCAAGGAAGTCGAGGAGGCTTGGAAGCGGCTCACGCTTCCGCAGCAGCGGCTCGTCATCGAGTCCTTGCTCGAAATCAAGCTGCACCCGGTCGGGAAGGGCCGGCACAGTCGCGCGGGGGTGGCGATCAGCTCGTACGTGACCGTGGTCCGCAAGTCGTTGCGGCCGACCGTCACAGAGCGGGGGCAGCTCACCAAGGCGGCGTAAGAGGGCAGACAGCGAAAGGGCCGCGCGGCGTACGCCGTGCGGCCCTTTTCGTCACCTGCGCTATATGTCGCCGTCGGACTGGCGTGAGCGCTGGTCTCCTGGTTCGGCGTCCGCGTGGGGGGCGAGGCCGTTCAGGGCTTGCTGGAGGCTTGCCGCACCTGTGGGGGTGATGTGGCGGCCGTCCATGTCGATCGTGAGTCCGTGCTCGGTGGCGCGGACTACGGTGATCGCTCCGGTATCGAGTTGGGTGCGGATAACGCGGATCAAGGTGGTGCCCCCCTCGTGGCATGACGAACCTCGACTCGAACACTTGCACGAGTCAAGGCGCCCGAACCACCTTACTCAACCCAACACCGCAGGTCACGCGCATACGACAGCTAGTGATCATTTAGGAAGACGAGCGATCACCCTCTGAAAGTTCCGGCGGAAGCTCACCCGCCGCATAGCGCCGCAGTAGTTCCTCGACCCTCGGCATGTCCCTGCGCCCCATCCCCGGGGCGTGCACGACGACGACGGTTGTTTCGTCGTCGCTCATGCCGAACGGGTCGTCGGCGACGAGTCCGCAGTATTGCTGCGATGCGGCGATTCGAACGTCGCGCTCGGGCCGGCCGATGGCCGCGGCAACGGCGCCCACGACGCCGGGCGAGAGCATGATCGACTTGTTCGCCGCTATGCGGTGCAGAGTCGTGTATCCCACCTCGACCCCGGTCGTCGGGTCGATCGCCCGCGCGGCGAGCTTGCGGTACGAAAGCCCCGTCTCTTCTCGCGCAGCGCGCAGCAGGTCCCCAAACGGGGTGCCGTACGGGGCGCGGAAGGGGGTGTCGGTCTCCGACACTCTCTTACTCCTGTTCTTGTTGCACAACTCGAACACTCTCATCTAATCAGCCATTACCCCGAACTGCACACCGAAGTAAGTCGTTGACGTGCACTTTTCGGCCGCCTACCGTTGCCCTTGTTCGACATCTGCAACAACCAACCGGGCGCTATGCACTGGTTCATGCCCTTGGTTGTTCGAGTCATGCAACACACGGAGGGGGAGCCGTGACCGCTGAAGAGACGCCGACCGAGCCGGACGAGACCGGGCCGCCGAGTGCCGAGCAGATCGACCTGATCCGCCGACTCCTCGCCCCGCACATCCACCGAGCACGAGCCGAGCAGCAGTCCGCAGCGTGAGGAGAGAGCAGCACGTGAGCACCGTTGAATTCGTCGGTCCGCCGCCCAAGCAGCGGAACACCAAGCACGCCGTTATCGCCGCAGACCTTCGGGCGCACCCGAACGTCTGGGGAGTCGTCGGGAAGCCGGCCAGCATCACCCGCGCAGCATCTGCCGCGCAGGCCATCCGTAACGCCCGACTTCCTTCCTACTCGCCCCCAGGGTCGTTCGAGGCGGTCGCCCGCACGATCACCTCGGGCGGCTCGACCGAGCATCGGGTCTATGCCCGCTACGTCGGGGGCGGGCAGTGAGCGGCACCGCGGCGCCGTCGCTCGTCACCCCCACGGGGGTTGTCGTCGCACCGTCCGGTCTCGACCGCGAGCAGTGGTTGACCGTGCGTCGCACGGGAGTTGGCGGCTCCGAGGTCGCTGCGATTCTGGGAATGAGCAAGTACACGTCGCCGACCGAGGTCTACCTCGACAAGGTCGGCGAGCTGCCGCTCGACCGCCCGCTCGATCCGGTTCTCGCCGAGGCCGCGTTCTGGGGGCACGAGCACGAGCCGACCGTCGCCCGCGTGTTCTCGGCGCGGACCGGTCTCGGCGTCGTCGAGGGTCCGGGGACGCTCGCGCACGTCGAGCGCCGTTGGATGCTGGCGAACGTCGACCGGTACGTGCTCGACGAGGGCGCCTCGGCGCCGTCGAGCCTGCTGGAGATCAAGACCCGTAGCGCGTTCCAGCTCGACGAGTGGCTGCTCGGCGTGCCGGACGGCCCGGCGCTCCAGACGCATTGGTACCTCGCCGTCACCGGGTACCGGCACGCGCACGTCGCTGCGCTGCTCGGCGGTAACCGGCTGCTGATTCACCGCGTCGAGCGCGACGAGGCCCTCGTCGAGCACCTCGTCGAGATCGTTGGCCGATTTTGGCAGGGCGTGCTCGATCGCGTTCCGCCGCCGATCGACGGTTCCGAGGCGACCGAGGCCCTGCTCGATCACCTCTACTCGGTCACGGCCGGCGGTGTGGCCGTGGCGGACCCTGCCGAGGTGTTGCCGCTGCTGGAGCGCCGCCGCGAACTCAAGGCGCGCGAGCAGCGGACCGCCGACGAGCTGCGCGAGGTCGACAACCACCTGAAAGCCGCCGCCGGCGGGGCCGAGGTCGTCAAGACGCAGGGCGCCGTCGCGTTCACGTGGAAGCAGAACGGGCCGCTCTCGCAGAAACGATTCACCGCCGCGCACCCCGACCTCGCGCAGCAGTACACGCACCGCGTCGACGCGCTCGATACCGCGCGCCTCGCCGCCGAGCGCCCCGACGAGTTCCGGGCGCACCGCGCCCGACGCCTCGTCGTCCCGAAAGAGAGTTCCGCAGCATGACCAGCAATCTCGCCGACCGCGTCGCCGCCCGTACAACGCAGACCCGTACGCCCGCCGTCCCCGCCACCCGCGCCGCGCAACCGACCGCCACGCTCGTGCAGTTCGTGCAGCAGATGCGCCCGGAGATCGAGCGCGCGCTGCCCGCGCACATGGGCGGCGCCGACCGCATCGCCCGGATCGCGCTTACCGAGCTGCGCAGGGTCGAGCATCTCGCCGAGTGCAGCCGCGAGTCGTTCGCCGGCGCCCTGATGACCTGCTCGGCTCTCGGGCTGGAGCCGGGCGGCGTGTCCGGCGAGGCGTACCTGCTGCCGTTCTGGAACAAGAAGATCCGCGGGTACGAGGTACAGCTCGTCATCGGCTATCAGGGCATGATCAAGCTGTTTTGGCAGCACCCGCTCGCCGCCGGCCTCGACACCGGCACCGTGCACGAGGGCGACGAGTTCGAGTACGAGTACGGACTCGACCCCAAGCTGCGGCACATTCCGGCGCGCGGCTCGGCGAGGGGTCCGGCAACGCACTACTACGCCGTTGCCCGACTGGCCAACGGCGGTAGCGCGTTCGTCGTGCTCGACGTCGACGACGTCGAGGCGATCCGTAAGCGGAGCAAGGCGAAGGACTTCGGGCCGTGGTCCACGGACTACGACGCAATGGCCTGCAAGACGGCCGTACGGCAGCTCTTCAAGCTGCTGCCCAAGTCCGCTGAACTCGCCCGCGCGGTGGCTCACGACGGGACCGTACGGCGCGATGCGACGCCCGAGGGGCTCGACGTGCCCGGGGAGTACATCGAGGGCGAGATCGTCGAGCAGCCGTCCCTACAGGGCGGCGAGCAGTCGTCGGTCGAGGACGTGCCCTCGCAGTTCGCCGGTTGGCCCGAGGCCGCCGAGCCGGCCGCGCAGTGACCCCGGGGCCGGCCATCGACTACCGGTGCCGGCACTGGAGCGGGGCGGGGCGTCGCTACTGCGGCGCCCCGGGCGCCCGCCGCTACCTGCCCGGTTACCGCTGCCCGCTGCACACCCCGGCCGCCCTCGCCGGCCGGCCCGAGCCAGGCACCCCACCCCCCGCAGATCAGGAAGGAGTCACCCACCGTGGCGTGGTTCAAGATCGACGACAGCTCGCACATGCACCCGAAGATCGTCAAGGCGGGTAACGCCGCCCTCGGTCTGTGGGTGCGGGCGGGCGCCTACTCCGCGCAGCACCTCACCGAGGGCACCGTGCCCGCCGTGGTCGCTCGCCAGTACGGGACCGCCCCGCAGGCCCGGAAGCTCGTCGCGGTCGGTCTGTGGCACGAGCACGGTCATTCTTGCCCGCGTTGCCCGCAGCCCCCCGTCGGCGACTTCATGGTGCACGACTTTTTCGAGGGCGGGCGGAACTCGACGAGGGCGCAGGTCGAGGCCAACCGGTCCGCCGCCGCGGAGCGCAAGGCGAAGAGCCGCACGCGAAACGAGGCTCGAATCGGCGGCGAATCGGCCGCGGATCGTGCGCGAAATGAGCGCGGATCGGCGCCGAATCAGAACCGAAACGTACCCCCGTTTCAGGAGGAATCCGCAGGTCAAGAGGGTCTGTCACACCGTGACGCCGTCGATAGCGTCACAGCCCCCCAAGCCAGCACCAAGCCTTACCCCTCTACTTCCTTCGGAAGTAGAGGTGAACAAGCTAGCCCCGACGGACCGCGGATCGCCGAGCCCGTACGGCCCCTCGTCGACGCCATGAGCGCCGCCGGAATGGTCGTCTCCTGGGAACTGTCATCCGCCGAGTGGCTGCTGCTGCACGCCCTGATCGAGCGGTGCGGCGTACAGGTCCTCGTCGACCACGCCGGCGGTGCCTGGCAGGCCGCACGCACCCGCCCCCGCTCCGCCCGCTACTTCGTCTCGGGGTGGCGCTCCCTACCGACGCCGCCCCCGCGCGCACCCGGGGCCGGCCCGAACGTCGTTCCGCTCAACCCGGGCGCCGCCCGCCCCTCGACCACCGATCAGCGGGTGCGCGCCGGCCTCGACCTCGCCGCCCAACTCCGCGAACAGGAGAACGCCCAGTGACACCCGCAGACGCCGCCGAAGTCCTCGCCCTGTGCGCCGCGTTCGACCTGCGCACCATCGGTGAGGCGGACGCCCGAGCATGGGCCTACGCCCTGCGCGACTTCCCCCTCGACGACGACACCCGACAGGCAGTCGCCGACCACTATGGCGTGACCGAGAAGCGAGCCACCCCCGCGGACGTGCGCAGGATTCGCGCCCGTATCCGCGAGGCCCGCCTCGTCGCCGCCCACCCGGTCTACGACGGCAACCCGACCGAGACCGGAGCGCAGTTCACCGCACGCCGCCGCGAGCAGCTCGCCGCCGCGGCCGACGGACACCTGCCCCCGCGCTCGATCACGCAGGCACTCGACGCCGCCCCGCCGGCCGCCGTCCTCGCACTGGCCGCGGGAGTCGGCCGCCCCGTCGACGAGGAACCGCGCCCGTACATCACTCCCGAGCAGCGGTCCGCCCTGCGCGCGCCCCTGCCCAACCAACGGGCCGCACTGCCCGCGCTCGCCGTGCCGTGCCCGGTAGAAACCTGCCGCGCCGGCCGCCGCCGACTCTGCAAGCGGGGCGCAGGGGTCGAGCTGCGAGGCACCGTCCACGGCCGCCGCCGCGACGTCCACGCCGTCGAGGTCACCACCTGCCCCGACTGTGGCGCCGCCCCCGGCCAGCACTGCACCGCGCCCGAGCCGCACCCCGCCCGCATCCGAGCCGCACAGGAGATTGCCGCGTGAGTGATCACCTTCGACGCCTCGTCGAGCAGGACGCCGCCCGCCGCGCCCGCGCCGAGGCCCACCTCGCCGAACTGACCGCAGCGTTCTGCGACCGCATCCTCGCCGACCACGCCGAGGACGAGCACGACCGCCTCGTGCGCCTCATGTGCACCCCGCCCTCGCCCCGAGCAATCCGAGCCCGCCACACATCAGGAGGACAGCACCGATGACCCCGCCCGCCGCCCGCGCCTCGATCGCCGCCCACCTGACCGACACGCTCGACGTGCACCCCCACCTCGCCACGCTCACCGCCGCATCCCTGCTCGACCGCCTCGCCATCGACGGATGGGAGATCAACAGCAACCACGCGCGACCGGTCGCGCCTCGCGCGCGGAAGCCGCGCGCTCGGCGCTCCCTCTCCCGTTGGTTCCGCCGTGCCCGTGCGGACGGAGACGAAACCGCATGACCGACGTCCTGCTCGCCCTCGTCGCCGTGCCCGCCCTCGTCCTCGTCGCCGTCCTCGCCGGCGCCGTGCGGCTCGACGGCCGCCTCGACCGCGAGGCCCGAGCCCTCGTCCCTCGCCCTTGCCCGCCCCACTGCACCGCCTGCTCGCCGGCCGACCGCCGAGCCTCGAACGGAGACACGCCCGCATGACGCTGCACGCCCGTACCCGTACCGACTCCCGCCGCGGCCGAGTCCTCGTCCGCGACCTCACCCGCGAGGCCCGTCGCGAGCGGTTCCTGCTGCTCCTCGCCCGCGCCGACCGCGGCGTGCTCACCCCCGAGGACTGCGCCGCCCTGCGCGCCGACGTCGAGGCCGAGGTCGCCGAGAGCGACACCCACCGCCGCAGCGCCGGCGGACAGCAGGCCGCGGCCATGCGTCTGCACAAGCGGATCGAGGCCGCCGAGCAGGCCCTCGTCGAGACCGAGGCAGACCGCGACGGCGCCCTCGCCGAGGCCGAGGCCCTGCGCGAGCAGCTCACCAAGGGGGACCGATGAACCAGACCCGTGCCACAGATCAGACCGTCGCCGCCCTGCGCCTCGTGCGCGAGAAGTGGGGCGACCTGCGCGCCGCTATCGAGGCGCCGCCCACCTCGGCCGACTGGCCCCCGAGGGAGACGACCGCGTTCCTCGACAAGGTCGCCGAGGCACCGCTGCTCGTCGAGGACCGGCCCCCCTACACTCTGCGCGCGCACCCCGCGCCGCTGAACCTTGACGCCCACGATGCCGCGGTCGCCGTCGAGGGGGCGCTCTTCGACCTCGCCGACACCTGCGCCGCTGTGACGCAGCAGCACACCCCCCTCGACGAGCTGCACCGCTGGAACTACAGCACGCAGCACGGGCCCGGATCACGGGCGCAGGGCGCCCACTGGGCGAGCGTGTTCGTTGAGGGCCGCGTGCTCGGCCAGTTCACCGCCTACGACGACCAGTACGACGAGGGGCTCGGCGAGCCGCTGTTCGCCCCCCTGCCCGAGTGGGCGCTGCACGAGGCGCACCGCGTCGCCCGCCAGTGCGCCGACCGCGTACTGCGCACCCTGCGCCACGACGAGCGGTCGGCGAGCAGCCGGTACCCGTGCCCGTGGTGCGCGTCCCCTCTCACCTCGTACTCGGCGTCGGGGGACGTGCAGCGCATCACCTGCTCGGGCGGTCCGTCCTGCTCGGCGCCGGCCCCCCTCGACCTCGACGGACACCGGGTGTGGGAGCGGTCCGACATGGGCGTGCTGCTCGCTCGGTTCGCCGCCGAGATGGAGTCGGGAGGAGTAGACGCCGAACGGACTTGCGCCGTTATCAGTTCGTGACCTATTGTTCGAGGCGTCTCCGGCGTGCCCGGAAACCCCCCGAACCCGTCCGCCCCGCCGCGCCCCCCCCTGCGGCGGGGCGGACGCATGTCCGACGGGAGGTGACCCCGTGGCCGAGCCCATCCGCGAACGCGACCGCGAGCAAGTGCGCCGCCTCCATTCCGAGGGCAAGAGCCGCAACGAGATTGCCCGACTCACCGGGCGCAGCGCCGCGACCGTAAGCAAGATCGCCAAGGCCGAGGGGCTCACCTTCGCAGGGGGCGCCCGCGTCGCCGCGGCGACCGAGGCCCGACGAGCAGATGCCGGCGCACGCCGCGAGCAGCTCGCCGACGAGGCCCTCGACGGCGCCCTCGGCCAGGTCGCCCGCACCAACGCCGCCGAGACCGCACGCGACGCCCGCGACCATGCCACCGCCGCCCGCGCCCTCACCGAAGTGCACGCCCGCGTCGCTGAACTCGCCCGCCACAGCAGCAGCGGAAGCAGCGGCGGCTCGATGCTCGACCGCCTCGCCGACGCCCTGCTCGGGCCCCCGGCCGGAGGTGACCACGAGGGGGGTTAGTGACCGCCCTCGCCCCGCTCTCCCCGAAACAGATCGAGTCGATCCGGGGCGCCACCGCCCGTATCAACCTGTGGCACGGCAGTGTGCGCTCGGGGAAGACGATTGCCTCGCTCGTCTGCTTCCTGCTCATGATCCGGCGCGCCCCCGCGTCCGGGCTGATCGTCATCTGCGGGCGCTCGCTCCAGACGATCGAGCGGAACTGTCTCGACGTCCTCGCCGACGCGGAACTGTTCGGCGACGTCGCCGCCGAGGTCCACCACACCCGCGGCGCCACAACCGCCGTCATCCTCGGACGCGTTGTGCACCTCGTCGGCGCATCCGACGCTCGGGCCGAGGGACGTCTGCGCGGCATGACCGCCTCGCTCGCTTACTGCGACGAGGTCACGCTGCTGCCGGCCGCGTTCTTCCGGCAGCTCCTCGCCCGCCTGTCGGTCCCCGGGGCAAAGCTGATCGGGACCACCAACCCGGACAGTCCCCGGCATTGGCTGCGGACCGACTACCTCGACCGCGCCGGCGACCTCGACCTCGCCGCCTTTCACTTCCGCCTCGCCGACAACCCCTCGTTGAGCGAGGCGTACGTCGCTGCGCTCGCCGCCGAGTTCACCGGCCTTTGGCGCCGGCGCATGATCCTCGGCGAGTGGGTCGTCGCCGAGGGCGCGATCTTCGACGCCTACGACGAGCAGCAGCACGTCGTCGACGAGCTGCCCCCGATGCGCCGCCATTGGGTCGGCATCGACTACGGCACCGCGAACCCTTTCTCGGCGATCTTGCTCGGCCTCGGCGACGACGACCGGCTGTACGTGGTGAGCGAATGGCGCCACGACTCCCGCCTCGCGCACCGCCAGATGACCGACGCCGCATACAGCCGCGCCGTCCGCGACTGGCTCGCCCGACTGGACGTGCAGCCGGAATGGACGTTCATCGACCCGAGCGCCGCCTCGTACTCCACACAGCTTTGGGCCGACGGACACCCCGGGGTCACCCGCGCAGTGAACGACGTGATCGACGGGATCAGGTCCGTGTCGGTCGCCCTCGCGTCCGACGTGCTGCGCATCCATCGCTCGTGCGAGGGGCTGCTCGGCGAACTGCCCAACTACGTGTGGTCCGAAGAGGCCGCCGCCCGCGGTGAAGACAAGCCGGTGAAGAAGGACGATCACAGCGTCGACGCACTGCGCTACGTGATCCATTCGACGGCGCACGAGTGGCGCCCCCTGCTGGCCCAAGCCGCATAACCCAATCCGACCCGGCCCCCGCCGCCGAGTTGGCGCGGGGGCTTTGCCATGCCCAAGGGGGGCCGCCCGTGCGCGCCGACTTCACCGACCGATTCCTCGCCCGCGTCATCGACACCCCGGCCGGCTGCTGGCAGTGGACCGGCTACCTCATGCCCAACGGATACGCCCGCATCACCATCGGCGGCGAGCGCCAGTACGCGCACCGCGCCTCGTACGAGGCCCTCGTCGAGCCGATACCCGAGGGTCTCGTGATCGACCACCTGTGCCGCAACCGCGGGTGCGTCAACCCCGCCCACCTCGAACCGGTCACGCAGCGAGTCAACGTACTGCGAGGCGAGTCGCATGTCGCCGCCCGCGCCCGACAGACCGCGTGCATCCATGGCCACCCGTTCGACGAGGCCAACACCTACCGAGCAGGCAACGGCACCCGCAAGTGCCGCACCTGCCGCACGGCCGCGCGCACCCGCGCCCGCACGCGCGCTCGGAGCAGGACGGGGGTGGACTGTGCCGCTGCCTGACGCCAACGTTCCGTGGCCCCCGCAGCACCTCGCCGCCACCCTCGCCGAGATCCGCATCGATGACGCTTGGTACTCGGGCGACCCCGCGAAGCTGACCGCCGTCTACGGCAACAGCCCGACGCGCAAGGACGGCACCTCGCGACTGTGGGGGCGCCGCCGTACCCCGACGCCCGGCAAGCGCGACGCCCGCCTGCACATCCCCCTCGCCGGCGACATCGCCACCGCGAGCGCCGACCTGCTGTTCAGTGAGCCGCCCACGTTCACCGTGCCGGACCGCCCGACTCAGGATCGGCTCGACGAGCTGACCGACGCCGACGGCATCGCGAACACGTTGCTCGAATCCGCCGAGGTCGCCGCCGCCCTTGGCGGTGTGTACCTGCGGATCACGTGGGATCACTCGCTCGTCGACCGGCCGCTGCTCACCACCGTGCACCCCGACAGTGCGGTACCCGAGTTCTCGTTCGGCATCCTGCGGGCAGTGACCTTCTGGCACGAGCTTGCCTCGGACGGCGCGACCGTGCTCCGCCACCTCGAACGGCACGAACGCGGTCGCATCCTGCACGCCCTCTACCAGGGCACGACCGACAACCTCGGCCGGCGTGTTCCGCTGACCGAGCACCCCGCGGTCGCCTCACTCGCCGAGGCCCTCGGCCCCGACGGCGAGTCGATCGAGACCGGCATCGACCGGTTGACCGCCGCCTACGTCCGCAACATCGGCCCGAACAGGAAGCACCGCGGCTCGGACTTCGGCCGCTCCGACTATGCCGCCCCGCTGTACGACGTGCTCGACGCCCTCGATACGACATGGACGAGTTGGATTCGCGACATCCGTCTCGCCCGCGCCCGCCTGATCATCCCCGACGCCTACCTGCGCGACCACGGCCCCGGCCGCGGCGCCTCGTTCGACGACGACCGGGAAATCTGGCAGCTCTTGAACATCCCGCCCACCGAGCAGGGCGGCGGGATCACCCTTTCGCAGTTCGCGATCAGGGTCGACGAGCACGAGCGGACGTCCGAGGCAGCCACCCGGCAGGCCGTACGGTCCGCCGGATACAGCGCGCAGACCTTCGGCATCGACGACCAGGGCGCCGCGATCACGGCGACCGAGGTCAAGGCGCAGCAGCGCCGGAGCATGACGACCAGGGGCAAGAAGGTCCGCTATTACTCCCCGCCGCTCGGCGAAATGCTGCACGTCATGCTGCTGCTCGACCGCCTCATGTTCGGCCGCGCCATCGTGCCCGCGCGTCCCCGGATCGACTTCGGGAGCACGGTCCGCGAGGACCCGGCCGCCCTCGCTCAGACGCTCTCACTGTTCCAGCAGGCGCAGGCCGTGAGTGTCGACACCAAAGTGAGGATGATCCACCCCGAGTGGGACGAGGCTGCGGTGCAGGCCGAGGTCGGCCGCATCCTCGTCGAGACCGGGCAGGCCGTGCCCGACCCCATGCAGGCCGGCGCCCTCGTCTGACCGTGTGAGGGGGTGCGATGCCCATCCACCCCGGAATGGTCGAGGATCTCTCGGCCGGCGTCCGCGACCTCTACGCGGACGCCGAGCAGCGGCTGCTCGGCATCGTGGCCCGCCAGTTGGCCGACGGGTTCGAGGCCCCGGGGTGGGCGACCAACAAACTCAGGGACGTGCAGGCGCTGCGCCGCGGTGCGCAGGGAGTCCTCGACGCCCTCGCCGAGGCCACCCGGTTGGAGGTGTTCGACGCGGTCGCCGAGGCGTACAACGTCGGCGCCCGATCCGGGCTCGCCGAACTCGGCGCGCTGCACGACAACGACCTGCGTCGGATCGCCGACACCACGCCCAACACGCGGGCGGTCGACCGCCTCGCCGCCGAGACCCTCGATCTCGTCACGGCCACGCACCGCGGGATTCTCCGCGGCGTCGAGGACGGATACCGGCAGGTGATCGCCGAGGTGTCCGCAACTCCCCTGCTCGGCATCGACACCCGCAGGCAGGCCACCCAATCCGCAATGGAGCGATTCAGCGATCGGGGGCTGCGGACGTTCGTCGACCGCGGCGGGCGCGCCTGGCAGATGACGAGCTATGCCGAGATGGCCGTACGGACGGCGGTCGGTAGGGCCGCGGTCGAGGCGCACGGCGACAAGCTGCGCGCCGCTGGCCTCGACCTCGTGATCGTCAGCAACGCCCCGCACGAGTGCCCGCTCTGCAAGCCGTTCGAGGGCAAGGTGCTGAGCCTTGACGGACCGGGCGGCGCCCGCACGGTCGAGGTCGAGCACGCCGTCGAGGACGGCCGCACCGTCCGCGTGGACATCGTGGGCAGCCTCGACGAGGCGCGGCAGCGCGGTTTCCAGCACCCGAATTGCAGGCACTCGGTCGCCGCCTACCTGCCCGGGGTGACCCGGGCCGCGGTCGATGCGTCCGAGGACCCCGACGGATACGAGGCGACACAGAAGCAGCGGGCGATCGAGCGCGGGATCAGGAAGTACAAGAACCGTTCGGCCGCGGCGACGAGCCCCGAGGCGCGTCGGGCGGCCGAGGCCAAAGTGAGGCAGTGGCAGGCCAAGCAGCGCGCCCACCTTGCCGAGCACCCCGAACTCATCCGGCGCCGCGAGCGCGAGCAGCCCGGCGCCGGCAACCTGCCGAGCACCGCGCCGCGCCCACCGCAGGACGCGTTCGAGGCCGCGCGCGTCCGCTCCGGCGACGAGCGCACCCTGCCGGAGATGACCGACGAGCAGCTCGGCGCGGCGATCCGGCCCGGTGTGCTCGATCAGCGCGACCTCGATCGCATCCGCGGCGAGGCGGGCCGGCGCGACGAGCAGGTGCTGCTCGACCGCATCCGGCCGCAGGGCCGACTCGTCGACAACCTCGCAGAGTTCAGCGACGACGAGCTCGCCCGCGTCTCTATCCACCTCGGCGACGACGACATGCTGCGGATCATGGGCGAGATGGACCGGCGCGACATCGACGCCGCCATGCCGGGTATCCGCCGCGACCTCGTCGGCATGTCCGAGCGCGACCTCGCCACCCGAGCGCGCAACGTTCCCGAGGATCGGGCGGCGATCGGCGCCGAAATTCACCGCCGAGCCGCGCTCGAGATTTTGCTACCGACGGGTAACCTCGCCGCCGATCTGTCCCCGTTCAGTGATGACCTGCTCGTGTGGGGGGTGCGCTACGCCTCCCCCGAGGACGCCGCCCGGATCGCCGCCGAGATTGACCGCCGGTACCCGGCCGCGCGGCCGCCCGCCCCTGCGGGCGCACGGGTCGCCGACACCCTCGCCACCCGGGCCGCCCTCGACGAGGCGATGCAGCCCGTACGCCTCGACGACCCGCCGCCGGCCGACCCCGACGAGTGGGGCGCCTACGGCCGCGACCTCGAACGAGGTCCCGACGGGACCGAGCACATGTCCGCCGTCGAACGGTGGGCGTACGAGCGGGAACTCGAAGCGCGGGCGGCGCGCGAGGCGTACAGCCGCGAGGAAATCCGCGAGATGTACCGGGAGCACGTCTATCTGCAAGTGCTCGCCGCCGAGGACTACACCCGCGGATTCATGCTGAACCGCAAGGCACGCGCCGCCGGCGTCGATCCCTTCTCCCTGTTCAGCGGCCCCGCCCACGTCGCCTACGCGAGAGCGAGTGAGGACCTGATCCGCTTCTGGGAAGAGGTCTCGCCCCGCGTCACGCTCACCGAGTTCACCGAGCAGGTGACCGGCGCCCGGACCGCCGCAGGAGACACCGCACGCGCCGCACGCGAGGACCAACGCAACAAGTTCTAGGGGGTGATCGTGGGGTTCCGCGAGGACGCCGTGCGCGCCCGCGAGGCGGGAGCCGCCGCCGCGGTCGCTGGCCGCCCGGCAACCGACTGCCCGCACCGCGGCGACGAGCCGCTGCTGCGCGCCGCATGGGTGCGCGGCTACGTCGCCGCCGAGCAGCAGCTCGCACCGCCCGCCCCGTAGTCGCTCACCCCTATATAGGGCCGCCGATCTGGCGGCCCTTTTTCATGCCCGCACGAGCCCCGGAGGGCCGACCCACCATGCCCGAGAACACCCTCGCCGGCACCCTGCCCACCCACCCCCGCACGGGCGAGCATGCCCTCGGCTTCCGCCGCGACGGTCGCCCGATCTGGCCCATCAAGGGCGGCTCGGGCGAGGGCGGCGACCCGGGCACCGCGCCCGCCGCGGACCCGTCCACCGCCCCGAACGCCGACCCCGCCGCCGCGCCCGCCGCGAATCCAGCCAGCGATCAGCAGCTCGCCGAGGCAACGAACCGCGCCGAGCAGGCTGCGGCCGAGCGTGACGAGCTGCGCGCCGCCCTCGACGCCGTGACCCGGGCGCTCAACCCGAACGGGGGCGAGGCCGAGCAGGACCCGGCCAAGCTCGCTGCGGCGGTCGCCGAGCGCGACCGGCTGCTCGCCGAGCACGCCGGCGAACTGCGCTCGGCCCGCGTCGAACTCGCAGTCGCCCGCGCCGCGGCCGACCAGGGCGCCCGCGGCGACCGCCTGCTCAACTCCCGTGCCTTCCTCGCCTCGGTCGCCGATCTCGACCCGACCGCGGCCGAGTTCGACACCAAGCTCGCCGCCGCGATCACCGCAGCAGTCACGGCCGACCCCGACCTCTACCGCGCAGCGCCCGCAGGACCGCCCCGCGGCGGCGCCGAGTTCCACGGCGCCCCGGCCGGCGAGCGCCGCGCCGCCACGCTGCACGACGCCGTCGCCGCCCGCATGAGCGGCGCCTAACCCCCCAGGAGAAACGCTTTGCCTACCTCCCTTGCCGAGGCGCGGAACAACGCGCAGGACGACGTCGACGTGCAGGTGATCGACGAGTTCCGGAAGTCGTCCGACATCCTCGACCGCCTCACCTTCGACAACGTCGTATCGCCGACCGGCGGCGACACCCTCACCTACGGATACCGGCGCCTGATCACGCAGCGCTCGGCCGACTTCCGCGCGCTCAATTCGGAGTACACCCCGGCCGAGGTCCAGACGCAGCGCTACACGGTCGACCTCGTGCCGCTCGGCGGTAGCTTCCAGATCGACCGCGTGATCGCCCGCATCGGGCCGGCCGCGTCGGGCGCTGTCACCCTCAACATGCAGCAGCTCATCAAGGCGAGCCGTGCGCGGTTCGCCGATGCCGTGATCAATGGCGACAAGGCCGTCGAGACGAACGGGTTCGACGGTCTCTCGAAGATCCTCACCGGCAGCTCGACCGAGTACCTGCCGCTCGCGAACGGCGTCGCCGCGGGGTTCCTCGACTGGACCGCGATCAACGACAAGGCTGCGGCGCTCGCCGCGCAGACCCACATCGACAACTGGCTCGCCGCGATGGATGACGCCCCCGATGTGATCTACGGCAACCGCAAGACCCTGTCGCTCTTCAAGCGGATTGCGGCATGGACCGAGCAGCTCGACAAGACGACCGACTCGTTCGGCCGCCCGGTCACCGCGTACAACGGCATTCCCCTTGTCGACCTCAAGAGCAAGGCGGGAAGCAATGCCGACGTGATCGGCCTCGTGACCCGCGACCCGGACGGCGCCGGCGGGGGCGGGAACGTGACCGGTCTCGGCGACCTGTACGCCGTCCGGTACGGGCTCGACGGTTTCCACGGCGCCTCGGTCGGGGGCGGCTCGCCGCTCGTGAGCACGTGGCTCCCCGAGTTCGACCGATCCGGCGCCGTCAAGACCGGTGAAGTCGAAATGGGGCCCGTCGCCCCGGTCCTCAAGGCGACCAAGGCCGCCGCGGTCCTGCGCAACATCAAGAGCGCGTGATGCCCGTGATCATGCGCATCACAGCACCCGTTGCCGACTTCACCGGCGACGGCCCCGGCGGAATTCCCTTCGTCGACGGCACCTCGACCACGAGCGACCCCGCAGTGATCGGCTACTGCCAGGGGGCCGGCTACACCGTCGAGCCCCTCGGCGACGATCCGCCGGATACCGAGCAGAGCAGCGAGCAGGACGGCCCGGCCGACACCACGTCGACGGGCCGTTCTGCTGCCCGCAGCAAGAGGGGGTGATCGTGGCCCGCCAGCCCTACGCGACCCCCGAGCAGCTCGCCGCATGGACCGGGCAACCGGCCCCCGCGGACGCCGAGCGACTCCTCGCACGGGCCGGCGAGGACGTCGACTCGGCGCTGCTCACCGCGATCTACCCCGTGGACGAGGACGGCGACCCCCTCGACCCCGAGGTG
Source organism: Streptomyces sp. NPDC031132 (assembly GCF_055570595.1). NCBI lineage: Bacteria > Bacillati > Actinomycetota > Actinomycetes > Kitasatosporales > Streptomycetaceae > Streptomyces > Streptomyces sp. NPDC031132. Next base: position 22,225 of record NZ_JBVIGX010000026.1, on the reverse strand, counting down.
AGCGCCGCACTCAGCGCTGCCACGTGCGCGCAGGTCGAGTTCCAGCTCGCCGGCGGCGACGACGGGACCGGCGCCGGCGGACAGTGGGACTCGGTCAGCATCGGCCCCGTGAGCCTGTCGGGGCGCAGCTCGCGCACCGCGGCGGCCGGCGTCGAACTCGCTCCGCGCGCCGACCGGGCGCTGCGCCGCGCGGGTCTGACCCCGGGGCGGGTGATCGGATGGTGAGCCGTATCCCCGAGGTGCTGCTGCGCCACCGGATCACGATCGAGCCGTACCTCGGCGACGGCGCATACGGGCCGCGCTACGGCGCCCCCGTCCCCGCAGTACCTGCCCTCGTCTCGCCCGCCGTCCGCATGGTGCGCGCACCCGACGGACGCGAGGTCACCAGTAGCGCGCAGATCATCGCCGCGCCCGATCTCACCTGTCCGCCCGGATCGCGGGTCACCCTGCCCGACGGCCGGACGGCGACCGCGCTCTCGATCACCCGCCACACCGCCCCGGGCCTGCCCGTACCGAGCTGCTCGGAGGTGATGTGCGAGTGAGCCGTGCCCGCCTGCGCTGGACCGGCGACGCCGCCACCGCGGCGATCAAGCAGGCCGCCACCCGTGGACTGCTGCTCGGCGCCGAGCATGTGCTCGCCGCGAGCAGGCAGCGCGTGCCGATCGCCGAGGGCACCCTCGAACGCTCGGGCGCGACCTCGGTCGACGAGGCCACCATGACCGCCGCCGTCTCCTACGACACCCCGTACGCCGCCCGCGTGCACGAGGACATGACCGCCCGGCACTCCCCCGGCCGCTCCGCGAAGTACGTCGAGAGCGTGCTGCCCGAGACCGCCGGCGAAGTGCAGGCCCTGATCGCCGCGCAGATCCGGCGCGCGCTGCGATGACCTACACCGTCGACTTGCTCGACGGTCTCGCCCGCCTGCTGCACGAGCAGGGTGTCGGCATCTACCGCCCCGACGGCGTGTACGCCGCGGGCGAGACCGCGATCACCATCGCCGCTCTTCCCCCGGTCCCCGACCGCGTGATCTGCCTCGCCGCCTACCCGGTCACCGACTCCCCCGTGCTCACCGACACGACCACGGGGATTCAGGCGCGCACCCGCGCGGGGGTCGACCCCCGCGAGGTCGACGCCCTCGACGACCAAGTGCACGAGGTGCTGCACGCGTCCGGACCGCACCGCTTCGGCGCCGTCCCCGTGCAGCTCGTCTACCGCGTCTCGGCCGCCCCGATCGGTGCCGACTCGGCCGGTCGCTGGGAGCGGACCGCCAACTACTACGCCCGCGCCCACCGGGCGCACCCCCACCTCGAATAAGGAGGCGCCCCCTTTGAGCACCCCGACGCCCCCGGCCGAGACCGTAACCGCGCTCGCCCGCCGCTACCGCCTTGAGCTGGACATGGGTACGACGCCCGGCACCCCGAATTGGACCCTCGTTCCGGGGGTCACCGAGTTCACGCCGAAGATCGAGCCGACGCAGCAGGAGGTGACGACCTACGACGCCGAGGGCTGGAGCGAGCAGGCCGTAACCATGCTCGCGTGGTCCATCGAGACCACGATCGCCCACCGCGCCCACCCCGTGACCGGCAAGTTCAACAGTGCCCAAGAGGCGCTGCGCAAGGCATCCCGCAGCTTCGGCGCCAAGTCGTACGTAAGCGTCCGCTACTACGACCGCAACGGCGCGGACGACGCGCAGCAGGGCCTCGCCCTGGTGACGTGGGAGCCGGACGGCGGGGGCCCCGACGAGGTCGACACGATCAAGGTCACCTTGACCGGGTCCGGCCCGCTCGCCGAGATCACCAACCCCGCCGCCGGTGGCGGAACGTTCGCGGCCAAGACAGGGGGTGACAGCTAGTGGCGTTCGAGGAACTCGGCGAACTGCTCGACGAGTCGATCGAGCTGCCGATCGCCGGTCGCCTCTACACCGTGCCCGCGCCGTCGGCCGAGATCGGCCTGCGGACGCAGGCACTCATCCATGCCGCGGCGGTCGCCGCGGACGGCGGGCGCGCCGACGAGCAGGTGCTCGGCGACGCCGCCGAGCGCGACCTGTACCGAGACGTACTCGGCCCCGCTCACGACGAGATGATCGCCGACGGCGTGAAGTGGCCGACGCTCAAGCACGCCGCAATCACGGCCATGGTGTGGATCGCGCAGGACAAGACCGCCGCAGAGCGCTACTGGACCGCGGCCGGCGACCCTTCTCGTCTGGCCCCGAACCGGCAGGCGCGCCGCAGCCAATCGGGTGCGGCGAGTTCGACGTCGAGTCGGGGCTCTTCGAGTGGTACGAGTACCCGCCCGGCACCCGCCCGCGGCGCGGGCAAGAAGGGCCGCAAGCGTCACTGACGTGGGCGGCGATCCTCGCCGAGTGGCCGCTCGTCGAGGCTGATCTGCACGAGGTCTACGGCATCGACGTAGGCGACCCCGGGCTGCTGCAAGCCCGTTCCTGGCGATGGCTGCGGACACGCATCCTCGCGCTTCTCTCGGCCGAGTCTCGCCTCGCCCGGGTGCTCACCCCTCCGCCTGACTCCTCCCCCACGGGAGGCACGACCGCCAGGAGGTGACCACCCGTGGCCCTCATGGTCGGCGAACTCGCCGCAACGATAACGATCGACGACTCGGGCGCAGATGCCGGAATGGCGCGCGCCCGCGCGGCTGTGCAGGCGGGCGGCGACCAGATCGCGGCCGCCGCCGATCAGGCCGGACAGGAAGCGGGCGATGCCCTCGGCGACGGTCTCGCCGAGGGAGCGGCCGACGGCGCCGACCGCGCGGCCGGCGGTATGGGCGCCGCGCTGAAAGGTTTCGCCGCCGCCGCGGTCGGCGGCGCGATCGGCACCGCGCTCATGGGCGGCATCGCCGAAGCCATGGACCGCGGGAAGGTCGCCGGGAAGCTACAGGCGCAGATGGGCAGTTCGGGCCCGGTTGCCAAGGAATACGGCAAGGCCGCCGGCGCTCTGTACTCCGGGGCGATCGTCGAGTCGGTCGAGGAAGGCGCCGACATCCTGCGCGGCATCGCGCAGCAGGGTCTGCTGCCGCCCGAGGCGACGCAGAGCCAGATCAAGGACATGGCGACCCGTGTCTCGGACACGGCCTCGGTCATGGGCGAGGACGTCGGCAAGGTCAGTCGCGCGGTCGGAGTGATGCTGAAATCCGGCATCGCGAAGAACGCCGAAGAGGCGATGGACGTCCTTGTTAAGGGCAGTCAGTCGGGCACCAATGCGGCTGAGGATTTGCTCGACACGTTCGCCGAGTATCCGATTCAGTTCAAGGATTTGGGGCTTGACGCTCAGACCGCAATGGGCCTCATGCAGCAGGGTCTGCAAGGGGGTGCGCGCGACGCCGACACGGTCGCGGACGCGCTGAAAGAGTTCGCGATCCGCTCGAAGGACATGAGCAAGGGAAGCGTAGAGGCTTTCCAGGCCATCGGGTTGAACGCGGACACGATGTCAAAGACGTTCACCAAGGGCGGCCCGGAAGCCTCGAAAGCCCTTGGGGAAGTCCTCACCCGCATCAAGGCCATTAAGGACCCTGCCGAACGGAATGCAACTGCGGTCGCACTGTTCGGCACCAAGGCCGAGGATCTGCAATCCGCGCTCTTCAAGCTCGACCCGAAAACCGCGGTCGCTGCCCTCGGCAACGTGAAGGGTGCGACGGACGCAGCGGGCGACGCAATGCGCGACAATGCCGCGACAAAGTTCGAGGTTTTCAAGCGGGCGGCAATCGACAAGGTCGTTACCGTCCTCGGAAACTACGTTGTACCCGCCCTCGAAAAGGCCGCTGATTTCATCGGCGAGGGTGGCCTCGGCGGCGCGCTGCGCGCGTCCGTCGGATGGATCTCCGAGCACTCGACGGCGCTCTCGATCGCCGCCGGCGTGATCACGATCCTGATGATCCCGACGCTCGTCGCGCTCGGTATCACCGCATGGACCACGACCACCGCCGTTGTCACCGGATGGGCCACACAGACCGCGGCCGGCGCAGTAGCGGCGGCGCGGTTCGTCGCGCTCAACGTGATGATGCTCGCCGGTTGGCTCTCGCAGGGTGCGGGCGCGGCTGCTGCGGCCCTGCGGGTGGTCGGCGCATGGGTGCTCATGGGCACACAAAGCCTGATCCAAGGCGCCCGCATGGCCGCGGCCTGGCTTATCGCCATGGGCCCGGTAGGGCTGATCATCGCTGCCGTAGTCGGCATCGTCGCGCTAGTCGTCGCCAACTGGGACACCATCGTTTCGGCGACGTCGGCCGCCTGGGATTGGGTGTGGGGCAAGCTCAAATGGGTCGGTCAGATGATCCTCGACTTCTTCCTTAACTGGACGTTGGTCGGGCTGATTATCAAACACTGGGACGCAATCAAGAGCGGCACCGTATCCGCCTGGAATGCAACCGTCGAATGGGTGCGCGGCATCCCGGGCCGGATCGTTGACTTCTTCCTGAACTGGACTTTGCCAGGGCTGATTATCAAGCACTGGGATTCGATCAAGTCGGGCACCGTGCGTAAGGCCGGTGAAATGCTGGATTGGGTCCGCGGCTTGCCCGGAATGATCGCGGGATACTTCGGAAATTTTGGCTCGATGCTCTACGACAGCGGCCGTGATCTGATCATGGGACTGTGGAACGGCATAAGGGCAATGGGTAGTTGGCTGCGCTCAACCCTGATGTCTTGGGCTAAGAATCTGATCCCGGGGCCGATTGCTAAGGCACTCGGAATTCACTCTCCGAGTCGCCTTATGCGCGACAAGATCGGAAAGTTCATTCCCGCGGGAATCGTCGAGGGCATCAAAGCAGGCGCCCCCGCGATCGACCGCACCATGCGCCGACTCGTCACCGTGCCCGCCGCCCCGCAGTTCGCCACCGCGGGCGCGCCCGCCAACGGCGCGACCGCGGGCGGGGGTTGGGGCGGCCCTGCTGTCCATATCGAGAACTGGCACTCGGGAGCGGCGACCGCGGAGCAGACTGCGGCGGCGCTCGCCTGGCACGCCAAGGGCAGGGGGTGAGCGATGGCCGCAGGTGATCGCGTCGCCGTCGCCGGACACGTCCAGTTCGGCGACGAGCTGCTGCTCGGCCCCGGCACCGCCTACCGGTGGCGGACGCTCACCGGGTGGGAGGACTCCCCCGGCGTCGACTCGGGCACCGTCGCCCGGTCCGACGCCCACGGCGCCTACCCCGGCCGACTCCTCGCGCAGCCGCGGACGATCACCCTCGACGACATGGTGATCCGTACCGAGCCGCGCCGGATGGGCGCCGCCGTGCGCACCCTGCGCGCGGCGACCGCCCTGCGCGACGACGAGCAGCCACTCGTCGTGCAGCTCGACGACGAGCCGCCGCTGCTCTCCTTCGCCCGCTGCCTGCGCCGCTCGATCCCCGTCGGAGTAGGCGGGTACGCGATCGGCGTCGTGCAGGGGGCGGCGCTCCAGTTCGAGGCGAGCGACCCGCGCCGGTACAGCCTCACCGAGCAGCAGACCACAACAGGATTGCCGATCGCCGAACCGGGCCTCGACTGGCAGCTGAGCCCCGGGCCGGAGCGACTGACCTACCCGCTCGCATTCGGCACCCCGGGCAGCACGGGCGCGCTGCTCGCCGTCAACACGGGCGACGCACCGAGCCATCCCGTGATCGTCATCCGGGGCCCGGTCTCGCTCCCCTCCCTGACCAACCTCGGGACGGGCGACGTGATCGAGTACGACATCGACCTCGCGCTCGACGACGAGCTGCTCGTCGACACCGCCGCCGGCACGGTCACGCTGAACTCGACCGCCGCACGGCTCTACACCGCAACCGCCCGCAGCCTGCCCGAGAACCTGTTCGTCCTCGCCCCCGGCGCGACGACGCTCCTCTTTCGCTCGGCGCCCGGCGTCGCCGACGCCCGCGCCTCGTGCTCGATCCGATGGCGCTCCGCCCACTGGTAAGGAGGGACCCCCTTTGACCGTCCGTGCCGGATGGCTGCTCCCCGCAGGCCAGACCCGGGAAGACACCCGCCTCGTGCCGCTCGGCGCCATGGCGCCCGAGTCCGCAATGACGTCCCGCGACGGCGTGATCGCCGGCGGGACCGCGCTCGCCGCGACCGGCGTCGGCGCCATGCAGGTGCAGATCGCCGTCGGCCGCGCCCTCGTGCAAGGGCTCGACGCGCAGGGCGCTTACCCCGTCGCCGTCACCGCCCCCGAAACCCTCACCATCGCCGACGGGAACGCACAGTACGGAAGGATCGACGCGGTAGTGCTGCGCGTCTACGACCCGCAGTACGACAACGGGCAGCAGACCCTCGCCCGCGTCGAGATCATCCAAGGCGCCGCGACCGCCACCCCCACCCCGCCCAACCTGCCGAACGCGACGCTCCGCCTGTGGGAGATCACCGTTCCGGCCGGCACCTCCGCCGGTACCGGCGGGATCACGTGGGCGAGCGCGCTCGCCGACCGCCGCCGCTACACCGCCGCATACGGAGGGGTCATCCCCCGAGGCTGGGGGTTGAGCTTCGCCGGCGCCTACCCGGGCCAGTACCGGGACAACGGCAGCGGGTTGGATCGGTGGGACGGCGCGGCATGGCAGACCCTCGAACCGGTCATCGGGTGGACCTCTCCCACCCTCGCCGCCGGATACACCAACGGCGGAAACAGCCAAGGGCCCTTGCGGTACCGGGCGATCACGCTCGGCGGTGTTCCCCACCTGCAATGGCGCGGGGGCGTGTCATGGACGACCAACGCCGCCCCGCCCGCCAGTGGCCAGCCGCTTGCCGCGCCGCTGCCGGCCGCGGTCCGGCCGGCGCTGCTCACCTCGGCGTCGATCGCGGCCGGCGGCGTCCCGATCAAGGTCGACTGCCAGCGCGACGGACACATCAAGTTCGTCGGTAACCCGAGCCTGACCACGTGGGCGGCCCTATCGGGGCTGATCTACCCGCTCGACGGATAGCAGCACAGGGGGTGATCGATGATCGCCCCCGCGTACCGGGTCGTCCTGTGTGACCTGCGCACCGATCAAGTCCTCGACATCCTGCCCGTGAGCGACGTGTCGCTCGACGACTACCTCGGCAAGATCGGGTCGGCCGCCGTGACCGTGCCCCTGCCGAACGCACAGATCGCCGCCCGCGTCCGCTCCGCACTCGACCTCGGCCGTACCGCGATGTGGATCGAGCGCGGCCCTGACATTTGGTGGGGCGGCATCCCATGGACCGCCGGCCTCACGAGCAACGCGCGGGGCGACCTCGGCCTGCGCGTACAGGCGGGCGGGTGGGCTAGCTACCTCGACCATCGCGCGATCCTGCACACGCAGCAGGCGACACAAGTCGATCAGTTCGACATCGTGCGGGGGCTGATCGACTACAGCGCAAGCCTCGCCGGCGGCGACATCGGTATCGAGTACGACGCCGAGCAGCTCTCGGGAGTCCTGCGCGACCGGACGTACCGGCGCTATGACCAGCCGCGAATCCGCGAGGTCATCGACCAACTCGCCTCGGTCGAGGACGGGTTCGAGTGGCGGATCGCCAGCTACCGCGACCCAAACACCGGCCGACGCATCAAGGGCTTGCAGCTCGGCACTCCCGTGATCCGTACGGGCGAGTCCGAGATCGTGCTCGACCACCCCGGCCCGATCCTCTCCTACGACTGGCCCATCGACGCGACCGTGCGCGCCAACGTCTGGCAGTCCCGCGGCGCGTCCGACAACAAGAACCAGGCCGCCGAGTCCCTGCCCGTGATGACCGAGCTACTCGTCGACGACGAGCAGCTCGCCGCCGGATGGCCGCGCCTCGACGGGACCTCGGACTACACCACCGTTACCGATCCGGGCACCCTCGCAGCGCACGCCCGCGCCGACCTCGCCGCCGCCCTCACACCGCGGCCGATTCCCGAACTCACCGTCGCACTCGACCGCGTGCCGCTCTCGCCCGCACTACTCGGCGCCACCGTCCGCGTGCGCATCCGGGATCTGTGGTGGGCCGAAGGGCTCGACCAGCGGTACCGCGTCGTCGGCCTCGCAATCAGTCCCCCCCTGCGCGGCCGACCCGAGACCGCAAAGCTCTACTTGGAGGCCGCCTAGTGGCAGCAATCCCGCTTGACCTGCTCGACCGCATCCGCGATCTCGAACGGAAGGTGCGCGAGCTGACCGGCCGCGCCAACATGCGCCCCGCCCTCGATCAGATCCTGCACGGCGACATCACCATCGGCGAGGGTGGACAGCTCATCGCCCAGACGCCCGAGGGCATCGCGACTTTCAAGGTCGGCCAGACGCCCCAAGGCGACTGGGGGCTGTTCCTCCGTCGGGCCAACGGAACGCGAGCCCTCACGGTCGGCGACGACGTCCTCGAAGACGATCAGATGATCCGGATCTGGAGCCGCGACAAGGAACGGCCGACCCCGATCCTCATGGATGACGCGTTCAGCGATCGATTCCTCGGCCGCCCCATGCTGCCCCTGCAACTCCACCCCACCCAACGGCAGAACACGCCCGAGACCACCTATCAGCCGGCATGGTGGGGGTCAGGTCCGGCAACCCACGCGGTCGCCGAGATCGAGCTGTACACCTACGCCAATGCCGGGGGCGGGCAGGTCAAGGTCACCATGCGGCCCGAGGGCGGGACCGCGATCACGGTCGCCGAGTACGACTGTCCGGCCGGCACGTGGACCAACAAGTTCATTACGCAGCCCATGCACGACGTCGAGTTCATGCAGTGGGTCGAGTGGATGGTCGAGCACCGCAACGTTCAAGCGGGCCGAGACATCGAGACCCGGCTCTACTCGGCCCTCTACCGCCATACCTATACCCCCGACGAGGCCCCCCGCGTGCCGACCCGTCCCCCAACGGCCACGGCCACGGCCACGGCCACGGCCACCGCACAACGGGGAACGGGCCCCTCTGTGAGCGAGACGTCGGCCGAACCCAAGCGGCTCGACTCCGTGCGCGCCCCCTCAGGGCTGCGCACGATCGAAGACTAAGGAGGGCCCCGCACTGCTGCCCCCGTCCATACCCACCGTGACCGTGCGCGGTCGCTACCTCGCCCCCGACGGCACTCCGCTGTCGGGGGCGCTCGTCTTCCGCGCTCCCGCTCAGCTCACCTTTCCCGCCGCCGACGTCATCCTCGGCGGACCGGTGAACGTCGCCCTCGACGCGCAGGGATCGATCGAGGTGACCCTGCCCGCCACCGACGCCCCCGACATGGACCCGACCGGGTGGGCGTACATCGTGACCGAGCAGCTCGCCGGACTCCCCATCGGCCGCTCGTACAACATCCTGTTGCCCAAGGCGCAGCCCGAGGCCGACCTCGCCGACATTGCCCCCACCGATCCGGCGAAACCGAACTACGTCGGAGTACCGGGGCCCGTCGGTCCCCAGGGTGCGACCGGCACCCCAGGGTCGCGGATCTACAGCGGCGCCGCCGCTCCCGCGGCCGGCCTCGGCGTCGACGGCGACCTCTATGTGCGCTATGAATCCTCGACGGTTCTCGGCGTCACCTCGACGACCGTCTCGACATGGCAGCGCACCGCCGGAACATGGACGCAGCTCGGCGGCGACGTCCGCGGCGCCGCTTGGTACGTCAACACGGCGAGCACGCCGAGCACCGGCACCCGACCGGGCGACATGCTGCTGCGCACCGATACCGGGGACCTGTGGCAGCGCGGCGCAAGCGGGTGGGGGACCGCAGTCGGCAATCTCCGCGGGCCCAAGGGCGACACCGGAGCGACCGGCGCGACCGGCGCCGCAGGACCGGGCGGCGTCGTGCAGTCCGTGAACGGCAAGAGCGCCGCCGCCGTGACCTTGACCGCGGCCGACGTCGGCGCCGTCGCAACATCCGCGGCCGGCGCACCATCCGGCGTCGCCACGCTCGGCGCCGACGGCAAGGTACCCGCGGCGCAGCTCCCCGCCGCGGGCGGGGGCGCCGTCGACTCCGTCAACGCGAAAACCGGCGTCGTCGTCCTCACCGCGACAGACGTCGGCGCACTCGACCAGACCGCCGCCGACGCCCGGTACCCGCAGACCTCGGCCGCCGTCCTGCTCGCCGGAACGCAGACGATCAGCGGCGGAAAGACGTTCAGCGCCATTCCCTCGACCACGGCCGCGCCGACCACCGCGAACCACCTCGCCCGCAAGTCGTACGTTGACGCGCTCGGGGGCGGCGAGTGGCTGCCCAGCGATCACGGTCTGCTCACGTGGGCATTCGACCCCGCCCTCGGCCAGTCGACCGCCCTCTACCCCGGTAGCGGACCGATACGGATCACGGCCGTGATCCTGCGCGTACCCGTCACCGTGACCCGGATCGTGTGGTTCGCGACCGGGTACGCGGGCGGACTCACCACCGGATCGTGGGCGGCGATCTACGACTCGGCCGGTACCCGCGTGGCCGCGACCGGCGACATGTCCACCGCCACGTACGAACCGGCGGAGGTCCATACCGCGGGCGGGGCGACGATCAGCTCGCCCCTGACGGCGTCCTACGCGGCGCCCGCCGGCGTGTACTACGTCGCCGCAAGGTGGCAGTACAACACGACCACCGGCGACGGGCCGATGCTCCTTGCCTCGGAATCCGGGGCCGGCGCCCCACCGAACGTGTTCGGGCAGACCCCCGTGCGCCGCTTCGGCGTCTACACCGCCGGCGCCGCCGCGGCCCCCGCAACGATCGCCGTCGCCTCGATGGAGAACGGCGCCAATCGCTTCTGGGTCGCGCTCGCCTAACTCCCCTTTCTCGTAAGCCCCGTGCCGCTCTGGCCGGGGCCTTTTTCATGTCTGGAGTCACCACACATGGCAGTCCCTTTCAGCCCTGACCGACTCGTCTCGATCCTTCGCGCCGAGGGCGTGCGCGTCGTCGAGGTCGACGACTGGCGCACCCACAACCGCAACCACAAGGGCAGCTTCGGCCCGATCAACGGCGTGATGATCCACCACACCGTTTCCAGCGGCACCGACTCCTCGGTGCGGCTCTGCTACGACGGATACGACGAGCTGCCCGGTCCGCTCTGTCACGGCGTGATCGCCAAGGACGGAACCGTTTACCTGATCAGTTCGGGCCGCGCGAACCACGCGGGAGGCGGCGACGGCCGCGTGCGCTCCGCCGTCGTCGCCGAGCAGTCCCTGCCCGCGACGAACAAGCACGAGGGCTCGTCGGGCGCGATCGACGGTAACGCCCACTTCTACGGGTTCGAATGCGTGAACCTCGGCGACGGCCGCGACCCGTGGCCCGCCGAGCAGCTCGACGCGATCGAGCGCACCTCGGCCGCGATCTGCCGCGCGTACGGATGGTCGGCTGCATCCGTGATCGGCCACAAGGAGTGGTCGGATTGGAAGAGCGACCCGCGCGGCTGGTCCATGGACGACATGCGCGTGCGCATCGACCGCCGCCTCGGCCGCACGCCCGAGCAGCCCAAGCCCACCGAGCCGCCGGCCGCGCAGTACGCCCCCTTCCCCGGGGTCACATGGTTCAAGCAGAACCCCCGCTCGCCGCTGGTCACCGCCATGGGGCGCCGCCTCGTCGCCGTCGGGTGCAGCCGCTACTCGCAGGGACCGGGCCCCCAGTGGACCGAGTCCGATCGCCAGTCCTACGCCGCATGGCAGCGGCACCTCGGCTACTCCGGCGACGACGCCGACGGATGGCCGGGCCCGTCCTCGTGGGCCGCGCTCAAGGTCCCCAAGGTCTGACCCCCACCCCCTGGCCCGCCCGCAATCGCGGGCGGGCCGTCCCCACCCTGTGGAAAAGGAATCACCCATGACTGACGCTTCCCGCCGCACCGTGCGCACCATCGTGCAGACCGTGCTCGCCCTCGCCGCCGGACTCCCCCTGATCATCAACGCCGCGGGCGTCCCGCAGACCGCCGCCGGCGTCGGCCTCGCCCTCGCCGTCGCAGGTGGCGTAACCCGCGTCATGGCGCTGCCCCTGGTTGAGGCCCTGCTGCCGCAGTGGCTGCGCGCCACCCCGGGCGCCGACGCCGAGCTGCTCGACCTCGCCCGTCGGCCGGACGGGCGCCCGTGACCGACCCTTCCCCGTCCGACGTCGCCCTCGAACTGGAACGGCTGCGCGGCGTCGTCGAGGCGGGTTTCGCCCGCATCGACGGCTCGCTCGCGCTCCTCGTGCAACGATCCGACCAAGTCGATCGACAGCTCGCCGACCACGAGGCTCGCCTCGACGCGCTCGAAAAGACCCGGTGGCCGCTCCCAAGCGTCCTCGCCATGGTCGCCGTGATCGGCCTCGCCCTCACCCTCTGGCAGACCGCCGCCCGCTGAACTCAGAGCGCCCCCGCAGACCGGCCTCGGGCCGGCTGCGGGGGCGCTCTTTGTCGTTGCGAGGTCCCTACGCCGCGGCAACCAGTTCCCGGGCGCGCTCGTTGAAATCAGCGACAAGGCGGTGCGTACCGAACGGCTGCATCCGGCGCTGCAAGTCCTGCACCGCTTCGACACACCGCGAGCTCTTGACCTGGCGCGACAGAGACAACGTTCGCAGCCCCGCCGAGTGCGCCGCTTCGAGGTCATTCCGCTGGAGATGCGAGACGGCGAGGGCAGCCTGCGACATCGCGCCGCGGCGGGCCCGCTGCTGCTTGCGGGCGTAGTCAATGGACTGTTGTGCGTGTTCCTCGGCGGCTGCTGCGTCGCTGAGGTCGCGGAAGGTGTTCGCGTGCTCGCCATGCAGGTACGCAGGGTCGATGAACGCCGCCCACTCCGGTTCGTTCTTGAGCTGCACCCGGCTGTAAGCCGCTTCGGATTCAGCCACCGCTCGGGTTGCTGAGGAATTCTCGCCCAGCTTGGCGAGGGCCCGAGCCTCAAGTGCCCACAGATCAGCCATACACGCAGGCGACGTGTCCTTGCCGAGTCCAGCGCGACCAGCCTGCGCGAGCCGCCGACCCTCCGTGGGGTTGCCGAGCAGGGTGGTCTGATCAGCCATGCCGGCGAGGACGTGTGCACCGAGGGCTGCGTTACCGGATTCTTCGGCGAGCCGAAGCGACTGGATCAAGTAACGCTGCGCGGTCCCGTGCTCCCCGTTGTCGTAGCTCATCCAACCGAGTAGGTACGTCTGCTCGGCTGCCGCCTCGCACAAGGCCCGCCGAACGTCCTCGGAGTGGGTCTCACGCAACAGCGGGTAGACGTGTTGATTCATGTACTGAGCCAGGATGAGACGGCCCGAGCCGCCGCCTTGCAGTACGTCCATCTTCTGGAACTCGCCGAACATGTTCTTGACGGCGGACACGTCTTCAAGGCGGACGCGCCGGCCCGGCTCGGGCTGCTGGTCAAGCGTGTTGAGTAGCCAGTCTCGCGACGGCCCCACAGCGGCGACAGCGGCAAAGGGCGCCGCGGCCAGGAACTTTCGACGGTCCACGTCGGCCCTCCCCAAATCGGCAACGGCTTCAACCGTAACGGCGAAAGAGGAGTTGTAGGCGAGCGCGCGGTCTGCCGATCCGCCTTCGGGAAAGCCCAAATCGTACGTAGTGACCCGGAACCCAACGCTCGCCGAGATGACGTCGGCGATGATCTCGGGCACGGGCGGGCGCGGCTGAAGGCCGTTCAGCCATCGCCGGACAGCCGTAGCGTCGGGCTGAACGTGCGGCTGACCCCATACCTGAGCTGCGGTTTTGATCCGGCGAGCCAACTCTTTGTTGCTCATGCCGGATCGTTCCAGCCACCGCGCAAGATCAGTGTTTGGCGACGTCATGCTCGGTACCTACCCCTTCGACAGGCACGGTCGTTCAAGTGCCACCCTTTGCCACCCCCCATGACGGTACCCCCGCTGTCCGCCCCGCGGTTGCCTAGTTGCTCGAACCAACGGCGCAGGCAAGGGGGTTGAACTCATGCCGAGATCGGTGGCGCAGCGGTTCCCGCGTGCAGACGGCGCGGTACCCGAGGCGCGTTCCTTCTTAGGCGGCGTACTGGCGGAGTGGGCGATTTGCGACCGCTCCGACGACGCGGTGCTCTGCCTCTCCGAGCTTGCGACCAACGCGGTTCGCCACGCCGCACGCGGTGGCTTCGTCGTCGAGGTCTCTTTCGACGACTGCCGCCTGCGTGTCGAGGTGCACGACGCAGGGGCGGGGGCTCCCCGTCTCGGGCGGCCGAGTGATGACGACACGGACGGGCGAGGGCTGCTGATCGTGTCGTCACTGGCGGACGGATGGGGGGTGGAGCCGCACCACCCGTGCGGCAAGACCGTATGGACGGAGTTCAAGACGCAGGAGAGCAAAACACCAATCGGCGTGATCCCGTGCTGATCGAAAGCGTGCCCGTACCGACGGCCGGCCTGCTGGCCTCGCTTGGCGTTTGGTTCTGGATTGACCTCACCGAGGTTGGTCACGTCGCGTTCCTGCTGCTTGCCCATCCGCCCGTTCGTCGGGAAGGCGAGTCGCCGGCAGTCATCGAGGGCCGCATGCGGGGGCTCGCCTCGGCTTTGGAACTAGCCCACCCCTCGGCGCAGCTTCCCGACATCGGGCCTCGGCTCGCCGTTCACGGTCGATACGCGGTACTGAGTCTCGATGGCTGTCAGACCGCGCTCTATGTCCCGGTGAGCACCGAGTGGTCGAGGTTCGTCACGGCCGGTGCCCCGGTAGCCGTAGCAGTCGGGTTCGACCCCCTGCTACCGCGCACGCCATTCGATGCCGTCAGGCCGTACGTGTCGGACGGGGCGCAGCGCGGACGGCTGTTCCTCGGAAAGACCCGGGCCGAGCCCTCCCGGAAGTTCATCGGAGCAGGTGGTCCGCCCGTCTGACGCCGACGGATCAACTCTCGCCACTACATCCAAAGACCCGACGGCCGCGGACACGACCGCCGGGCAGCGACGCCAACAGCTAACAAGGAGCTGATGACGACACATGCGCGACTTTATCGCCTGCCTCTGGATCTGGTTAGGGCCGGGCATCTGCCGGACCCTCTGCACCGCGCGTCGGCGCTTATCCGAGTGCCGCAGGCGTCCGGCGCCCTCCCCGCGCCTCGCCTCGGTCCTCCCTCCGCCTCCCGCCTATGCCCGCCGGCCGCTCCCTTACCACGTTCGCGCCCGACTGGCGCCGATCGACGGACACGCCTTCTTCCTGCGCCCGTACGTGCAGCCACCGGTCCCGGTGGTTCACCGTGGATAGGGCCGCCGTACTCGAACGGTGCGGACTCTGCAAGGCGCTCGTGCCGCACGACGAGGTCGAGTCGGGGACGTTCATTTGGTTCGATGAGGACGAACGCGAGCGGGTCGCGAAACGCCGCTCTTGCCGAGATGCGGCTGCCTGCTTCCTCCGGACCAACACCCCGGATGCATGGGAGCGCCTCGGGGGCTCATTGCCCGTGGGCGTCGAACCTCCCCCAGGCGCCCGGGTGGTCAAGTGCACATCCTGCGACGTCGCGGCGCGCGTAGACGATCTCGTCATCGCTCGCGAACTCGATGACATCGATGACGTCTGGTTCTCCTCCGTCGTCTGCGCGGATGAAGACGCCTGTTACGACCGACAGGTGCTCTATCCGTACCGGCCGGAGCTCCCCGAGTGAACCGCGCCCGGACAGTCGGTCAAGCGCGCCCCCACCGTCCGGGCACTGCTCCACCCCTCGCCGCGCTGCGGCGCCCATGGCGACCATCCGGGTCAGGGTCGCACCAGAACTCCCGCATCGGGGGAGCGGCTCGCCGCCTCCCCGGCGCGGGGAACCGCCTCGGCGCGGCCTTGTCGCCGCGCTGAGGAGGGCGCACCGTATGGCAACTCAGAGCATGTGACCGTTGATCAGAGATCAGGAGACACGATGACCACCGCAGTAGCACCGTGGGGGACCAAGCGCTTAGCGCTGTACCCCAGCATCACCGCAGTGCCGTACGTCCGAACGGAGATCGACCCGGACACGCAGACGACCCGCTACTTCGACGCGAACGGCGACCGTGTCGAGATGGGTGGACACGGCACCGGAACGGCCACGGCCAACGCGACCTCGACGTCGTCCGACGGCGGGGGCCCCAACCCGCCCCCGCCCGCCGACTCCGACCTCACCGACGACAGCGACTCGGACTGACATGACCGATGCACCGGTTCTCGTCGTCACTGCACTCGGTGACATCACGGCGGATCTGGTGATGGAAGAGCTGTACGGCCGGGATGTCCCGGCCGTACGGCTCGACCCCGCCGCCGACTTCCTGAACACCGCCAGCATGAGCGCCCGGATCGAGCGGGGCGCCTTCACCGGGGATCTCACGACCTCGACTCGGCACCTCGACCTGTCGGGCGTCCGCTCCGTCTACTGGCGGCGCCCGAGCCCCTTCGGCGACCCGCAGGCGGCCGAGTCTCCCGAGCAGCGGTTCGGGGTCGAGCAATCGCGCCGCGGCTACATGGGGGCACTGACCGCGCTTCCCGGGGCCTTGTACGTCAACCACCCCTCGCGGAACCGTGACGCCGAGAACAAGGCGCTACAGCTCGCCGCCGCCGCCCGCCTCGGTTTCATCCTCCCTGACACGCTGATCACGAACGTGCCGGCGGATGCCCGGAAGTTCGCGGCCGACCACGGAGCCGTGATCTACAAGCCCGTTCACCGCGTACACCTCGCCGGCGAGGACGGACGGAACCGAACTGTCTGGGTGCGCACCGTCCAAGCTGACGAGCTCGACGACTCGATCGCACTGTGCCCCCATCTCTTCCAAGCCTGCGTCCCTAAGATCGCCGACATCCGTCTCGCCGCCGTCGGGGATGACGCATTCGCGACCCGGATCGACACCGCCGGCGATCACCTCGATTGGCGCCAGGACCAAAGCCTGGTCACCTGCTCCCCGATCGCGGTCCCCTGTTCAGTTCGCGAGGCTGTGCGCGCGTTCCTTCATGCGTTCGGGCTCAGCTTCGGCGCTTTCGACTTCGCCCTCGACGCCGACGGTCGATGGTGGTTCCTCGAATGCAACCCGAATGGGCAGTGGGCGTTCGTCGACGAGCCGACAACCCGTGCCATCGCGAGCGCACTCGCCGACACCCTCCAGAAGGGCGACACCGCATGACCACTGAGACCGCCGCCGCGCTGCGGCTCCGACTCGTCGAGCAGCTCGTCGCCGAGGGCGTGCTGCACGACCCCGAGGTGCGACGGGCGGCCGAGACCGTCCCCCGCGAGGTGTTCCTCGGCCCCGCGATCTACAAGCCGAGCAGCCCCCCGGGCGTCACGGTCTGGACGCCCACCCGCCGCGACGACACGCCCGCCGACGAGTGGCTGCGTCTCACCTATCAGGATCAGACGTGGGTGACTCAGATCGACGGCGTGCTCGCCGAGGACGCCACCGGCCCCGTGACCGGAGGCAGCCCGACGTCATCCTCGACCCTGCCGGGCGTCGTTCTCTGGATGATCGAGCAGGCGGGCGTCGCCCGAGGTAAGCGCGTGCTGATCATCGGGGCCGGAACGGGCCTGTCGACCGCTTACGCCTGCGAGGTGGCAGGCGAGGAGAACGTGACCTCGATCGAGACCGACGCCGCCGCGGCAGAGCGCGCTCGTAAGGCTCTTGCTGAGGCCGGCTACGCCCCGACGCTCATCACGGCCGACGGCCTGCGCGGCTACCCCGAACGAGCCCCATACGACATCGTGATCGCGTTCTGCTCGATGCGATACGTCCCCTACGGCCTGCTACATCAGATCAAGGCCGGCGGAACCCTGCTCGTCACCATCGCCGGATGGGGAGTCGCACACGGCCTCGTTCGCCTCACGGTCGAGGCGAACGGCGTCGCGGAAGGCCGCTTCCTGCCCGGATACACCTCGTTCATGATCGCCCGCCCCCACGATCGGCCGCCGCACGGCCCGTTCGAGCTGCTGCCCGGTGATGAACGCCCGAGCCGGATCGACCCTGCCCTGCTCGACGACTGGACCGGTCGATTCGTCGCACAGCTCGCCGCGCCCTCGGCCGAGCGCCTCGGCGCGGGAGTCGAGCAGATCCTGCTCGACGTAGCCACCGGTTCGCAGGTACGGACTCGCGCGGATGGCGACGGCGCGGGCTGGATCGTTGTCCAGCGTGGACCGCTCAACCTGTGGGCTGCGATCGAGGACTCGCTCGTGCAGTGGCAGAGCTACGGCTCTCCGCACCTGTCCGCCTTCGGAATGACGATCACGCCGGACAATCAAAAGGTCTGGCTCGACGTACCTCACGGGGCGAGCTGGACGCTCCCCATCTAGCCCCCTGAACATGACTCCGCCCGCCGGCGCAGGATGCGCTCGGCGGGCGGAGTCACGTTCAGCGGCGGGCGCCGGTCAGGCGTCGAGCACCTGACCCTCGCGCTTCACGACGGGCGGCTCGACGGACCACGGGAAGTTGATCCACTCATCAGTCTTCTTCCACACGTACTCGCACTTCACGAGGCTGTGCGACTTCTCGTAGATCACAGCCGACCGCACCTCGGCGACGTGCCCGAGGCAGAAGTCGTGCACGAGCTTGAGCGTCTTCCCGGTGTCGGCGACGTCATCGGCGATCAGCACCTTCTTATTGGTGAAGTCGATCGCCTCGGGCACAGGGGCCAACATAACGGGCATTTCAAGCGTCTGACCCACACCGGTGTAAAACTCAACATTCACGAGGTGAATGTTCTTGCAGTCGAGCGCGTACGCCAGACCGCCGGCCACGAACACGCCGCCGCGGGCGATGCTCAAGATGATGTCGGGCTCGTACCCGTCATTGGCGATCGTCTGCGCGAGCTCGCGCACGGCCCGACCAAAGCCCTCGTAGTTCAGGTTCTCGCGTACGTCGCTCACGGTGTCTCCCGCAGCCCAGAGAGCCGCATTGTGGTGGTTCAGGTACGAGCGGCCGACGGGCGGCCGAGGGTGCAGCGACGAGCCGCAACGGGGCGACGGGTGGCCTTACGAGACACGCCCCCGTACGCCCGACCGTGTGATTTACTCGGGACAACCAACGTGGTCCCGAGTTCATCCCGGTGATCACTACACGAGGTCGCGCTCGGGACAACCAGGGTGGTGCCGACACCCGTGTAGAACTCGACGTTCACCAGGTGGATGTTCTTGCAGTCGAGCGCGTACGCCAGACCGCCGGCGACGAAGACGCCGCCGCGGGCGATGCTCAGGATGATGTCGGGCTCGTAGCCGTCGTCGGCGATGGTCTGAGCGAGCTCGCGGACGGCGCGCCCGAAGCCCTCGTAGTTCAGGTTCTCGCGTACTGCGTCACTCATGCCTCGTGCCTCACCTGGGTGCGGTGGAAGTTCTGGAAGGAGCGTGAGGCCGTCGGGCCGCGCTGGCCCTGGTACCGCGATCCGTACCGCTCGCTCCCGTACGGGAACTCGGCGGGCGAGCTGAGCCGGAACATGCACAGCTGCCCGATCTTCATCCCGGGCCACAGCTTGATCGGGAGGGTGGCGAGGTTCGACAGCTCGAGCGTGACGTGCCCCGAGAACCCGGGGTCGATGAACCCGGCGGTCGAATGCGTCACCAGCCCCAGGCGGCCCAGGCTGGACTTCCCCTCCAGTCTGGAGGCGATGTCCTCGGGCAGCGAGATGACCTCGTACGTCGAGGCGAGTACGAACTCCCCCGGGTGCAGGATGAACGCTTCGTCACCGTCCGGCTCGACCATCCGGGTCAGATCCGGCTGCTCGGTGGCGGGGTCGATGTGGGCGTAGCGGTGGTTCTCGAACACCCGGAAGAAGCGGTCGAGACGTACATCGATGCTGGAGGGCTGCACCATCGATTCCTCGAACGGGTCGATGCGAACCCGTCCGCTGTCGATCTCGGCCCGGATGTCTTTGTCTGAGAGAAGCACGTCCCGAGGATACGCAGTGCGCGCGGGCCTCCCGCAATCGAGAGCGGGCGCCCGCGCGCCTGTCGGACTATCGCTTGACGGCCGCACCGACGGGCACGGCATGGCGCAGCCGCGCACAACGCGGGCACCGCAGCAGCCGCCCGGGCCCGATCCGGCCGGCACCGAGGTGCTGCAGCGGGAACGAAGCGGTACTGAAAACGTGCCCTTCGGCACAACGGACGACGGTGTTCTCCATCGAGTCCCTTTCCCCAACCTGCTGTACTGCGACGAATCGCCACATTAGGGGATGATCGCGACCTGCTCCAGCCGCCACTCCAGCGGCCCTCGAGCACCACTGCGCACCCGTACGGTACGCCCCAACTCCCGCCCCCACGACCCTCCGTGTACCCCACACACGACGACGACCCCGCGGCCGATTCACCGGGGGTCGATCATGGGGTAGAGTGTCCGAAGATACCGATCCAGGCAGCTGGATCGATATGCGGATGTAGTTTAATGGTAGAACATGAGCTTCCCAAGCTTATAGCGCGGGTTCGATTCCCGTCATCCGCTCTTGAGAGAAGGCCCAGGTCAGAGACCTGGGCCTTCGTCGCTGTCTAGACCTGTTAGACCCTGCCGTGCCCTCCGCGTGCCCCAACTGGAGGGAATGCCCTGCTCGGAGGGTCTGCCGCGCACCACTTGCACCACACGGGCCCACGCCGATCTCGCCTCGCGAGACGCGTTCTCGATGACCTGCGTGACACCGCCGCCTCCGTCGCGTGAATTCGCTTTCAAAAAGGGGCGGTTGGCCAGAGGGGTTGGCTCGGGCCCTCGACGGGACTGCCTAGTCCTCTTTACCCGCCAACACGCGATCGGCGACGTAGTGCGGGCAGGAAGGGAGGTGCCACGTCACCGTCACCCGGCGCCGGTCGGCGGCGATGGTACGAGCCTGCCCAGCGGCCGGGCAGGCCGCGCAGTGCGGGCACACGAGGGTTTCGAACTTCAGCTCAGCCATCACCTACGCCACCTTCCCCGCGGTGCTCGCGACGCGAGTGCCACGCCTCTCAGCGGGACAGGCTTCACACACCGGCCCCCACTGATGCAAGTCTCGAAGAAAGCGGCGCACCGGGACTCGTGACCCTGAGCAGGTCAGTCCGGCAGAGCGACCGGGCACGGCTGGTCCTGCCGTTCACGTGGGGTCCTGTTGGCAGCCTTGGTCGACGTCGCCGACACCGAGGTTCTCCTCCACCCGCGAGAGCGGCTTCGCGAACGACCGCAGTGACGGTCAGGCGCTGTGGAACAGACGTGTAGCGAGTGCGGGGCCGGCCGCGCCGCCTTGCCGTGGACGCCCCGAGGCCACCATGGAGCACCTGCGAGCTGGATCCCTTCGGGAGGGCGCTGCAGACCCACCCCGCAGGCTCGGGTCACGCCCCCCTGGACTGCCCGTCGCAGCTGCCGGACGCCCTTACTCACGGAACGCTGCACTCGAGGGGAATCAATATCTATCGCCGCGGTCAGAGAGTTTAATGGACCCCGCAGGGAGAGTTTTTCCGTACCGCACACGATGGAGATATTTAACGCACACAAACCGCTGCAGCATGCTACTGTCGATCTCGGTTGCAGTTTTGGTACCCAAAAACTTCAAGCGCTCCAGCCGGCGTCCGCGCCACATTCGAGCGCTTCATATTTCCGGGTCGTTTTCCGGCGGGGCATCATCGCGGCGACACGGCGTCCGTACAGTGCGGGTGCCGGTGTACTGCCCCAAAGGAGATATGACATGGCATCTGGCACCGTGAAGTGGTTCAACGCAGCAAAGGGCTTCGGCTTCATCGAGCAGGACGGTGGCGGCGCTGACGTGTTCGCCCACTTCTCGAACATCGCCGCCCAGGGCTTCCGTGAACTGATGGAAGGCCAGAAGGTCACCTTCGACATCGCGCAGGGCCAGAAGGGCCCGACGGCCGAGAACATCGTTCCCGCCTGACACTGGCGCGCATTTCGTAGCTGGGGCCCGCATCCCTCGGGGTGCGGGCCCCAGCTGCACACATTTCCCGCAGTGATGCCACCTGCAGGACGAAGCATTCAGGGTTACAGCGTGCTCGGCGCTTCGCCCCCTCGATTTTCCTTGGTTTCGCGTCCACATGACGCCACCCACCTCAGCGCATATGCCCGTACAGAATCCCTGTAGGCCAGAGTCGCTTTCGCATTCCATTCGGCCCGTTCTTGTGATTCCCCGCGCCGCGTTTCTGCTGCGGGAATTCCTTGATATGTGCCGCATCAAGGAAGGTTCTGAATGAACCGCACACGTATGAACGACCGTTCCTCTCGCACCCGCGGTCGCACCGGCGGCTCCGCTTTCGGCGCGGGCGGCGCCGGTTCGCCTCGGGGCGGCCGCTTCGGCTCCTCCACCCCGAGCCGTTCCGGAAGTCCGAGCCGTTCGGGCGGCTACGGCCGCCGGCCCGCTGCGGTCCAGGGCGAGTTCGCCCTCCCGAAGACGGTCACTCCCGCGCTTCCCGCC
The DNA here is from genome assembly GCF_055570595.1 of Streptomyces sp. NPDC031132. NCBI lineage: Bacteria > Bacillati > Actinomycetota > Actinomycetes > Kitasatosporales > Streptomycetaceae > Streptomyces > Streptomyces sp. NPDC031132. The sequence continues at coordinate 89 of NZ_JBVIGX010000026.1, read as the reverse complement.
GCCCTGGCCTTCGCCGATCTCGCCATGCCCGCAGAGCTGCTGGCCGCCCTCGGCTCGGAGGGCGTGACCGTGCCCTTCCCGATCCAGGG
>NZ_JBVIGX010000025.1:66364-113737 GCF_055570595.1 Streptomyces sp. NPDC031132 | reverse complement strand
TTCGTTCCTGGATGGGCCCCCCCCCCCCCCCCCCTCACCCCCCCCCCCCCCCCCCCCACCCCCCCCCCCCCCCCCCCCCCCCCCCCCCCCCCCCCCCCCCCCCCGAGCCGTCGATCGTGAGTACCAGCCGGCGGAAAACCGGGCTCCGGTCCGTCGGCCACCGACGCGTCAGTGCGCGCGCCGCCACGGTCCGGTGATGGCCAGCATGATGCCCGGGTCCTGGATGTTGGCGTACAGCGTGCGCCCGTCCGGGGAGAAGCAGACCCCCGTGAACTCGGAGTACTCCGGCTCCTGCGCCGTCCCGATGTTCAGCTCGTTGCGCGCCAGCGGGTAGGTGCGTCCCGACTCGGTTGCGCCGAAGAGGTGCTGCAGGCCGCTGCCGTCCTCCGCGATGACCAGCCCGCCGTACGGGGAGACCGTGATGTTGTCGGGGCCGTCGAGGGAGCCGTCCGCGGCCGGGTCGGCGTTCACCCCGAGCACCACCATCAGCCGGACCGTGCGCCGCTTCGGGTCGTAGAACCACACCTGGCCGTCGTGCGCCGCGCCCGGGCTCTCCTCACGGGCGTACGAGGAGACGAAGTAGGCGCCGCCGTCGGCCCACCACATGCCCTCCAGCTTGCGCGCACGGGTCACCGCGCCGTCCGCGAACTGCTTGCGCACCGGCACCGTCCGCGCGTCGCGGTCCGCCACGTCCACCCAATCGACCCCGTAGACGGTGCCGGTCTTCGTCGCGCGCGAGAGGTCGTCGACGAACCGGCCGGCGCTGTCGAAGCACTTGGCGGCCGCGAGCACTCCGGCGTCGGCGGCGAGGGTACGGAGCTTGCCGCGCCCGTGACGGAAGCCGCTCGGCGGGGTCCAGCGGTAGAGCAGCCCGTTGGGGCCGGAGGCGTCCTCGGTCAGGTACGCGTGGCCCTGGCGCGGGTCGATGACCACGGCCTCGTGGGCGTAGCGGCCGAAGGCCTTGATCGGCTTGGGGTCGCGGTTGGCGCGGCGGTCGTGCGGGTCGACCTCGAAGGCGTAGCCGTGGTCCTTGGTCATCCCGTTCTTGCCGGCGAGGTCCTCGGTCTCCTCGCAGGTCAGCCAGGTGCCCCAGGGGGTGGCACCGCCGGCGCAGTTGGTCGACGTACCGGCGACGCCCACCCATTCGGCGACCTCGCCGCCGCGCCGGACCTCGACGACCGTGCAGCCGCCGGCCGCGGCCGGGTCGTAGACGAGGCCTTCGGCGAGGGGGACGGGGTGGGCCCAGTCCGCCCGCTTGCCCTTGAGCTCGTGGTTGTTGACGAGGAGCGTGACGCCGCGGTGGCCCTCGAAGGCGGCCGTGCCGTCGTGGTGGGACGGCGTGGACTCGCCGGACTCGAGCGTGGTGACACCGCTGTGGGTGATCACGCGGTAGCTGAACCCGGCGGGGAGGGCGAGCAGTCCGGCCGGGTCCGCGAGGAGCGGGCCGTAGCCGGGCTCGCAGGGCCGGCCCTGCTCGTCGCGGCGGGTGCCGTCGTCGGCCGCCAGCGCTCCCGGGGCGGTGGCGAGTGCGCCGACCGTTCCGGTGAGCGCGACTCCCGCGCCGGCGATGACGGTGCGGGCGGTGAAGTCTCTACGGCTGAGCGGCATCGGGTCTCCAGGGGTGGGGAGGTGGGTGCGCCTGTCGTGCGGTCGTCGGCGCACACGCTCCCGCCCGCACGTGAACGGCGGCTGAACTACCCACGAAGGGAAACCGACCCCTTGCCGGTGGCCGGAATGGCCAAGTCCGGCTCAGGAACGGCGCGTTCCGGTACCCACTGCGGCCCTCTCTCCCGCTTTCGTGCCGGCCCTGGTTCCGCGCGGCGTCAGGACGGCCGCGAGCGGGCCTTGAAGGCGGCCTTGCGGGCCTCCTTGGCGGCCTTCTTGTCCGGGTGCATCCGGCCCATCGCCTCCAGCACGTACGCCGTCGCCGGGTGCTCCACCCTCCACACCTGGTCGAAGAACCCGGCGTGGTGCGCGGTCAGCGACTCCATCAGCAGCGGCAGTTCCGCGGTCTCCCCGTCCGCCGCGAGCTGCGCCGCGATCGTGTCGACGGTCAGCCAGAACACCATCGCCCCGTCCGGCGCCGGTACGTCGGCCACCCCGCGCTCGGACAGCCAGACCCGGGCGAGCCCGCCGAGCTCCGGGTCGTCCAGCACCGCGCGGACCGCGGGCTCGGCCTCCGGACCGGCCGGGGCGAGGGCCTGCTGGCAGCGCAGTCGGCGCAGCGGGCCGCCCTCGTCGGCGCCCTGGGCGGCGGCCAGCAGTTCGGCGACCGCGGCGGGCAGTTCACGGCCGACGAACCACTGCTCGATCTCGGCCTGGGCCGCGCCCTCGGGGTAGCCGGAGACGGCGTCGAGCAGGGCGTCCGCGCCCTTGTCGGCCAGCTCTCCGACGGCGGGGGCGGCGACCCCGGCCTCCAGCATGCGGGCGCGGATCCCGTACAGGCCGAGCGGGCTCAGCCGCACCATCCCGTACCGGGAGACGTCCTCGTCGTCGGCCGCGCCGACCGCCGGACCGGCGGCGGGCTCCTCGTCGTCCACCTCCGCCATCAGCGCCTCGTCGACGGGCCGGAACTCCACGAGCCCGATCGGCTCCAGCTGCCGGAACTGGTTGTCGAGGCGCATCATCGCGTTCGAGACCTGTTCCAGCACGGCGTCGGTCGGCTCGCTCATGTCCTCCGGGATGACCATCGAAGCGGCGAGCACGGGGAGCGGAATCGGGCCGTCCGAGGCGCCGTGTTCGGTGACGGTGAGCAGGTAGAGGTTGGCGAGGACCTCGTCGAGGAAGTCCGCCTCGCGGCGCGGGTTCCAGTCGAGCTGGTCGAAGTCGATGTCGTCGCCCGCGTCCAAGGCGTCGACGAGGCCGTCCAGATCGGGCACGGCGGCGTCCGCGAGCACGGTGTCCAGGGCGGCCAGCCACAGGTCGAGCACCTCGCCCGGCGCGCCGCCGGTCACCAGGGCCAGGTCCTCGCCGGGCACGGCGGTGCCGGACTCCTCGTCGCCGTCGTCGTCATCGGGTTCGGTCACGTCGACCAGGCCGGTGTCCACGGCCACGCGCCAGGCCTGGCTCGCGAGGACCGCGCCTTCCTCGTCGGCGGCGTCGAGGCCGAGCGCGGCGGCGGCCTCGGGCAGCTGGGCGGCGACGAGTTCGCCGCCGATGTCGACGCGGGTGTCCGGTCCGGCCCAGCGGGCGAGCCGTACGGCGCGGGCGAACAGCGGGGCGCCGAGGGCGTCGCGGGCCAGTTCCGCATCGGAGGGCAGCCGTACGGGCGGCAGCGTGGCGTGCGGCTCTGCGGACATGGGGCGGTCTCCTCGCGGACGCGGTGGGGCGGTGGGCACGGCCGCCGTCGGGGCGGCGGTCGGGCCGCCCCCGGGGCGGTGGTCCGGCCGCCGTGGGCGGCCGTCCGGCGCACAAGCGTAGACGCATATCGGGCGCGCCCGGCGGGTCATCTCCTTTGGTTCATCCCACAGTCAGCTTCCGTATCCCCTGGAGGCCTTGACAACTTCCCTGGTCACCCAGGAAATTGACGCGCGTAGATCTATGGGGAACCACCGGGATTCCTGCGGATCTCCTGCGGCCCGGCCGCGGGTCCGCCGCACGTATCCCGCCAAAACCACGCATCACCCCTTCGCTCGTCTCTTCCACACACCGGAGTTCCTGACCATGCGCTCCTCGCATCCCCGTTCCGCCGCCGTCTCGGCACTCGTCGCCACCGCCCTGGCCACCGGCCTGCTGGCGGGCACCGCCGACGCCGCCGAAGGCGCCGTGTCCGCCGATCCGATACGCATCCACGACATCCAGGGCACCACCCGGATATCGCCGCTCAACGGCAAGCAGGTCGCCGACGTCGCGGGCATCGTGACCGGCGTGCGCACGTACGGTTCGCGCGGTTTCTGGATGCAGGACCCGGACGCCGACGACAACGACGCGACCAGTGAGGGCGTCTTCGTCTTCACCAGCTCCGTCCCGACCGTCGCCGTCGGCGACGCGGTCAAGGTCTCCGGCCTGGTCGGCGAGTACATCCCCGGGGGCGTCTCCTCCGGCAACCAGTCGGTCACCCAGATCTCCAAGCCGGCCGTGACCGTCGTCTCCTCGGGCAACGCGCTGCCCGAGGCCGCCGCGATCAACGAGTACAACGTGCCCGCCGCGTACGCCCCGGCGGGCGACGCGGCCGCCGCCGGCAGCATCAACGGCCTGACCCTGGACCCCTCGCGCTACGCCCTGGACTTCTACGAGTCCCTCGAGGGCATGAACGTGAAGATCGGCAACTCCCGCGTGGTCGGCGCCACCGACCCGTACGCGGAGCTGTGGGTCACGGTCAAGGGCTGGGAGAACACCGCCAAGCGCGGCGGCACGATCTACGGCTCGTACGAGTCCCAGAACACCGGCCGGCTCCAGATCCAGCAGCTCGCGCCGCTGGCGCAGCAGCCCTTCCCGGTGGCCAACGTCGGCGACAAGCTGACCGGCACCACCGAAGGCCCGCTGGACTTCAACCAGTTCGGCGGCTACACCCTGGTGGCCCGCACCCTCGGCGCGGTCAAGGCGGGCACCCTCGCCCCCGAGAAGACCAAGGCGCAGGCCCCGGGCGAGCTCGCGGTGGCCACGTACAACGTGGAGAACCTCGACCCGAGCGACCCGCAGGAGAAGTTCGACAACCTGGCGAAGGCCGTCGTCGCGAACCTCGCCTCGCCCGACATCCTGGCCCTGGAGGAGATCCAGGACGACAACGGCGCCAAGAACGACGGCACCGTGTCGGCGGAGCAGACGCTGACGAAGTTCACGGCGGCGATCGTGGCGGCCGGAGGCCCGGCGTACCAGTGGCGCACCGTCAACCCGGAGGACAAGAAGGACGGCGGCGAGCCCGGCGGCAACATCCGCCAGGTGTTCCTGTTCAACCCGGCGCGCGTCTCCTTCACCGACCGCGCGGCGGGCGACGCGGTGACCGCGACCGGTGTCGTCAAGGAGCAGGGCAAGGCCGCCCTGACCCACTCCCCCGGCCGGATCGACCCGGCGAACCCGGCGTGGGCCGACAGCCGCAAGCCGCTGGCGGGCGAGTTCGTCTTCAAGGGCAGGACGGTCTTCGTGATCGCCAACCACTTCGGCTCCAAGGGCGGCGACGAGGGCCTGACCTCGTCCCACCAGCCGCCGGTCCGCTCCTCGGAGGCCAAGCGGCTGCTGCAGGCGCAGGCCGTGAACGGCTTCGTCAAGGAGATCCTGGCTGCGGACAAGAACGCGAACGTCCTCGCCCTCGGCGACATCAACGACTTCGAGTTCTCGGGGACCGCGCAGGCGCTGGAGGACGGCGGGGCGCTGTACTCGGCGATCAAGTCGCTGCCGAAGGCGGAGCGCTACTCGTACGTCTACCAGGGCAACGCCCAGGTGCTGGACCAGATCCTGACCAGCCCGGCGATCAAGTCCTTCGCGTACGACAGCGTGCACATCAACGCGGAGTTCTCGGCGCAGAACAGCGACCACGACCCGCAGGTGCTCCGCTTCCGCCCGTGACCGCGGTGCGGACCTGAGCCGCAGGGGGCCCGGACGCCGTCCCTTCCGGGCCCCCTGCCACACTGCCGGTCATGATCTTCCGTACTGTCACCCGAGAGGACCTGCCCGCCGTACTGGCCCTGCTGGCGGACGCCGGCGAGGAGGAGCGGGCCGAGGTCACCGAGGCGCACGAGCGGGCGTTCGCCGCGATCGAGGCGGACGCCCGCAACGAGATGCTGGTCCTCTGCGAGGGCGGGACCGGGACGGTGCTCGGCTGCCTCCAACTGACGTACGTTCCCGGCCTCGGCCAGGGCGGGCGGGAGCGGGCGCTGGTCGAGGCGGTGCGGATCCGCGCGGACCGGCGGGGCGGCGGACTGGGCGCGGAGCTGATGCGGCTGGCCGTGGCGCGGGCGCGCGAGCGCGGCTGCGGTCTGGTCCAGCTGACCAGCAACAAGCAGCGGGCGGACGCCCACCGCTTCTACGAGCGGCTGGGCTTCGCGCGCAGCCACGAGGGCTTCAAGCTGCGCCTGGCGGACTGAGCGGGGAGGCCTCCGGGCCGGTTCGGTTCGGATCTGCGGACAAGTGGGGACTTTCGCCCCTGGCGTGACGCTCGCCACATCACCACCCATTCGACCCGGGTTGTGGTGTTGAGTGTCCCCACGCTCGAACATGTCCCCACGCTCGGCCATGTCGGCCCGTATCCCCGGAGGACCGCGTGTTCCCCTCCATCTCCCTCGCCCAGGAAATCGGCCTTGCCGTCCTGCTCGTGGCCGCCCTCGTCTGGGTGCTCGGCCTCGGCCACATGCTGTGGGGCGCCCGCTTCAACCACCCGGAGCCCGGCGCGTTCGAGGGCATCGCGGTCATCCCGGCGCAGCGCACCGCTGCCGCGCACCCGATGGAGTCGGTCGAGCTGACCGAGGCGGAGGAGGAGGCCTTCGCGGGCCTCATCCGCACCCTCCCCCACTCCTGACCGGCCCGTCCTCCCGCGCTCGGGGCGGGAGGACGTCGGACCGGGTGGTACGGGAGCGGCCTCCCGTGCGGCACGTGTCCGTACCTGCACGATCAAGCCCCCTGCCTGCGGTTTCTCCGCCGGCAGGGGGCTTGTCGTTTCGAGGCGGTCAGGTCCTGCAGGCCTGCTCCCCGCCGTCAAGCCACATCTTTCCGTGGCCTGACGGGGGCTGTCGCCCTCGCGCCTACTTGGGGGTGTTCACGGCACAGGTCCGGCGGCGCCTGCCGCTGGGCGCACACCTCAAGGAGCATTCATGTCGAACCACGTCCACACGCCGACCGGAGCGCACTCCAAGCGTCGGATCTCGCGCCTCATGCTGGTCTTCACCTCGGCCGCCTTCGTCTCCGGAAGCATCGCGCTGCCGGCATCCGCGGCGATCACCACGCCCCAGACCCAGTCGTCGGCCCGGAGCGTCCTCCCGGGCGACTACAACCCCAACCGGCAGCCCGGCGGCGGCGCCTACGGGCCGAACACGTGCAAGCCGGGCTACGTCTGGCGCGACGCGTGGGACGGCGACACCCTGTGCGTGACCCCGGCACAACGCCAGAGGGTCCACGACCGCAACCCCCACCGCCAGCCCGGCGGCGGCGCCTACGGGCCGAGCACCTGCGAGCCGGGCTACGTCTGGCGCGACGCGTGGGACGGCGACACCCTGTGCGTGACCCCGGCACAACGCCAGGCCGCCAAGAACCGGGGCAGGCTGATCGACAACGGCCCGAACCTCGTCGGCATACCCGGGAAGTGATCCCTGCTGAAATGCCCTCCCCGGCCGTTGTGGGCCGGGGAGGGCACTCGTGGTGGCCGGCGTGACGACCGGCGGCAGTCCAGCCGCAGGTCAGCTCGGCGGCGGAGGTCAGTTGTGGCTGTGCAGGACCTCGTTCAGGCCGCCCCAGACCGCGTTGTTCGGGCGGGCCTCGACCGTGCCGGTGACCGAGTTGCGGCGGAAGAGGATGTTGCTGGCCCCCGAGAGTTCCAGGGCCTTGACGATCTGGCCGTCCGGGAGGGTGACGCGGGTCCCCGCGGTCACGTACAGGCCGGCCTCGACGATGCACTCGTCGCCCAGCGCGATGCCGACGCCCGCCTCGGCGCCGATCAGGCAGCGCTCGCCGATCGAGATGATCTGCTTGCCGCCGCCCGAGAGGGTGCCCATCGTGGACGCGCCGCCGCCGATGTCGGAGCCGTCGCCGATCACGACGCCCGCCGAGATGCGGCCCTCGATCATGGAGGTGCCGAGGGTGCCGGCGTTGAAGTTGACGAAGCCCTCGTGCATGACGGTGGTGCCCTCGGCGAGGTGCGCGCCCAGGCGGACCCGGTCCGCGTCGGCGATGCGCACGCCCTTGGGGGCGACGTAGTCCGTCATCCGCGGGAACTTGTCGATCGAGGTGACCTGGAGGTACAGGCCCTCGGCGCGCGCGTTCAGCCGTACGGTCTCGACCTGGTCCACGGCGACCGGGCCCAGCGAGGTCCAGGCGACGTTGGCCAGCAGTCCGAAGACGCCGTCCAGGCTCTGGCCGTGCGGCTTGACGAGGCGGTGGCTGAGCAGGTGCAGGCGCAGGTACGCGTCGTGCGCGTCCAGCGGCTTGTCCTCGAGGGAGGAGATCACGGTGCGGACGGCTACGACCTCGACGTCGCGGACCGCGTCCAGGCGGATCGCCTTGGCCGCGGCGGCGCCCAGCAGCTCCACGGCCTGGTCGGCGGTGAGGCGCTCGGTGCCGGCCGGGCCGGGCTCGGCGACCAGCTCGGGGGCGGGGAACCAGGTGTCGAGGACGGTGCCGTCGGAGGCGATGGTGGCAAGTCCGGCGGCGACGGCGCCGGTGGTACGCGTAGCAGTCATGCCCGAAACCTAACCGGCGACGGCCTGCGGTTGCGAACCGGTCTCATGTGCCGGTCGGCCCGCGTGTCGCCGCTGCCGCGCCGACACCCACAGCACCGCCCCGCCCGCTCCGGCCGCCAGCGCCGCGCACAGCGGCCACAGCAGCCCGGGCGCGGCCGTGTACAGGGCTCCGCCCAGCGGCGGGCCGAGGACGACGCCACTGACCGACACCCCCGCGTACAGGCTCTGGAACCGCCCGATGGCGTGCTCGGGCGCCTGGTCGGCGACGTATGCGGTGGCGGTGGTCTTGTACAGGATCTCGCCGAGGCTCAGCAGCACCATCATCACCACGGCGCTCGCGACCCCCACCCCGGGCAGCAGCGCCGCGTACCCGGCCCCGACCAGCACCAGGCCGACGCCGATGACCGGGAGCGGCGGCCGGGCACGCAGTGCGACGGCGGCCGGGAGCTCGAGCAGCAGGATGACCGCGCCGTTGAGGGCGATCACGAGGCCGAAGGCCCGGGTGTCGAGGCCGTGGTCGGCGAGGAAGACGGGGAAGGTGCCGTACTGCTGGCGGTAGACGAGGTCGGTCACCAGGATCGCGCCGAGGAGGACGAGTACGGCGGGCCGTGCGCGCAGCTCCGCCCACAAGCCGCGGCCCCGACCCCCGTCCGGGGCCGCGGCGGCACTGCGGGAAGCCCCGCGGGCGGGGACCACCCGTGAGGTCCAGAGGGCGAAGAACAGGGTGCCGAGGCCGTCGCAGACGAAGAGCCAGTCGTACGAGAGCCCGGTCGCGATCAGGGCTCCGAGGGGCGGGCCGAGGGTGAAGCCGCCGTTGGAGACGCAGCGGACGACGGCGAAGGCCTGCCGTCGGGCCCCCTCGGGGACGGTGACGGCGACCAGCGCGGAGTTCGCCGCCCGGACCACGCCGGAGGCGTACTGGGCCAGCGGCAGGGCGGCGTAGAGCCCGGCGGTGGGCAGGAGCGGGAAGGACATCAGGGCGAGGCCGCCGGCGGTGGAGGCGGCGAGCAGCACCCGGCGGTGGCCGAAGCGGTCCCCGTACCAGCCGCCGGTGAAGTTGCCGGCGACCAGGCCGACGCCGCCGATGCCGGTGACCAGGCCCGCCTGGGCGGCGCCGAGGCCGCGCGGGCCGGTCAGGTACAGGAAGACGAAGACGAACGTGAAGCTGACGACGGCGTTGACGAACACCCCCGCCGCCAGCAGCCACACCGCTCTCGGCACGTCCTTGAAGCCTTGCACCACGCCCCCGCCCGTTGGTCAGTTCCTTTTGGGAACGGACTATGTCAGCATGACAGCCTTGGGTCAACGGACAAAGGAGTGCCCATGGCCCAGCGCACACACCTCGACGACGCGGACTGCGCCATCGCCCAGGCCCTCGACGTGGTGGGCGACTGGTGGACGCTGCTGATCGTGCGCGACGCCGCGCGCGGCGTGCACCGCTTCGACGCGTTCCAGCGCGAGCTGGGGATGTCCCGCAAGGTGCTCGCCGAGCGGCTGAAGCTGCTGGTCGAAGCCGGGGTGCTGACGCGCGAGCCGTACCAGGAACGTCCGGTGCGGCACGAATACCGGCTGACCCCGCGCGGGCGGGGGCTGCTGCCGGTCCTGGTGGCCCTCCAGGACTGGGGAGACACCTGGGTCCTGGGAGAGGGAGAGATGACGGCGACCACGGAGGAGTCCTCGCGGGAGGCGGAACGGGTGCACGCGCTGCGCGGCACTCGACTGCCGGAGCTGGCGCTGCCGGACCGGTTCGGGGAGGTCCGGGATCCGGTGGCGGACACGCCGTTCACGGTCCTGTACTGCTTCCCCGGCGCGTACGCGCGGGCCGAGTCCTACCCGCCGGGGTGGGCGGGGATCCCGGGCGCGAAGGGGTGCACGTTCGAGTCGTGCACGTACCGGGACCAGCTGGCGGAGTTCACGGCGGCGGGGGCGACGGTGCACGGGGTGTCGACCCAGCGGCCCGACGAGCAGAGGGAGTTCGCGGAGGCGGAGGGGCTGCGGTTTCCGCTGCTCTCGGATGCGGAGCTGTCGTTGACGGCGGCGTTGCGGTTGCCGACGTTCCGGGCGGCGGGGGTGAGTCGGCTCAAGCGGTTGACGCTGGTCGTGGACCGTGAGCGCACGGTGCGCGAGGTGATCTACCCGATCCGGGACATCGAAGGCAGCGTTGCCGTGGCGTTGGCCGCGGTCCGCGCTGCCGGGTAGCGTCGCCGCCGGGTGCGGGTTCCGCTGCGCGCGTTTGGTCCCCGCCCCGCCCCTTCCCCGTTTCCCGGGGCTCCGCCCCACACCCCGCGCCTCACACGCCGGCGGGGCTGGAGTTCAGGATGCGCATCAGGACGTCCCGTACGTACGTCTCGTCGTACTCCGTGTTCGTCAGCAGGACCTGGAGGCTGATGCCGTCCCTCACCGCCACCAGGGCACGGGCCGTCCGTGGGTCGTACTCCAGTTGCGCCCGCGGCCGGTCCGCCGTCAGGAACTGCCCCGGCAGCCGTGCCAGTGCCCCCGCCAGATCCGGTTCGTCGGCGTCCCGCACCTCAGTTCAGCGTGAACCAGGCCGCCCGGGCCTTCTTCCACTCCGGGTGCGTCAGGTCCTTGGCCTCGACTCCGTCCCCGTACAGGTCCGCGGACCCGCTGTCCGTGATCAGCTGCACGCGCGCCCCCGCCACCGACAGGTCCGGCACGTCCACGACGGCCTCCCAGCCGCCCGGGTCGGTCGTCGGCAGGTCGGCCCGCTTGACCGGGGCGTGGCCCGCGACGCCGTCCCACTGGTAGAGCGCGTACGGGTCCGAGTTGTCGTCCGCGGCCCAGGAGCCGGCCAGGATCAGGTACTGGTTCGCCGCGTTCTTGCGGATGTCGCGGATCGCCAGCCCGCCGAGGTCGAGCTCGATGCCCGCCCCGAAGGTGGCGTTGGCCCCGCTGGAGAGCATCTTGTCGAAGTTGGTCACCGGTACGACCAGCGCCTTGCCGCCCGGCACCGCCGGGGCCAGCGGGGCGCGGAAGCCCAGGTACGCGGTCGTGGTCGAGCCCGGCGCGAACTCCAGCCCCTCCACGTTGAAGCCGTCGATCTGCTTGGGCGCCTCGCCCGCCGCCGTGCCGGCCGCGAAGCCGTAGCGGTTGCCGTTCGCCTTGTCCCAGGCCACCAGGTCGTCGCGGAGCTTCTTGTACGAGCGCCCGTACGCGAGCTGCGTACCCGAACCGGAGCCGCTCACCGTGGTGGTGAACACCGTGTTCCGGGGCGCCTTGTACTCGCCGTCCTTGTTGTTGCCGAGCGAGCCCGTCCAGTAGACGGTGTTCCCGATCAGGGTCGCCCCCTCGATGTCCACCTCCTTGGTGACGCCGAGCTGCGAGCTGAAGTCCCAGGTGCGGACCGGGGCGGCCGAGCGGGAACGGTCGTACAGGCGCAGCACGTTGCTCTCGTCGTCGGCGACGACGGTGTAGCCGGCGCCGACGTCCACGGCGGCCGAGGAGTCCGAGGCGCCGGTGAAGTAGCGGGCGTCGGCCGGGTTCTGCACGGCGGAGGAGGCCGCGTACGACAGGGTCTTGGTGGCGCTCTTGCCGCCCAGCCCCGTCACCTTGACCGTGAGGTCGGTGTAGCCGCGGCCGCGCGCGGTGACGGCCAGCTGCCGCACCGCACCGGCCCCGGTGACGCTCACGTCGCCCGTGCCGGCGACCGAGGCCTTGCTCGACGCGGAGGCGCCGACCGTCAGCGCGGACACGTCGGCGCCGCTCTGCCCCACGGTCACGTTCACCACGGGGTCCCCGACCGCGCCGACGGCGCCGGACAGGTACGACGCGGACAGGCTGATGGTCGGCGTCCCGTACGTCACCGCCTGCGCGGGCGCGACGGTGACCGTGCCGGCCACGACCAGCGCCGCGATCCCTGCGATGCCAAGCTGCTTCTTCATCGGTGTCCCGTCCCAAGAGTCGAGCCGAGCGCGAACCACGTCACGCCGTGACGGCCGTCGAGCAGGTTCGGCCACCGCGGCCAACATCCGGTGCACGTCAATCGTCCGCCGGACGAACACGGAGGGCCTCTCGGGAAGCTCCCGCAAGCTCCGGGAGAACGCGAAGGGCCCCCGGCACAGAGTGCCGGGGGCCCTTCGCGGAGCGAGGTCGCTCAGACGTTGAAGCCGAGTGCGCGCAGCTGCTCGCGGCCGTCGTCCGTGATCTTGTCCGGGCCCCACGGGGGCATCCAGACCCAGTTGATGCGGAGCTCGTTCACGATGCCGTCCGTCGCCGACTTCGCCTGGTCCTCGATGACGTCCGTCAGCGGGCAGGCCGCCGAGGTCAGCGTCATGTCGAGGGTCGCGATGTTCGCGTCGTCGATGTGGATGCCGTAGATCAGGCCCAGGTTGACGACGTCGATCCCCAGCTCGGGGTCGACCACGTCGTAGAGGGCCTCGCGGACCTCCTCCTCGGTGGCCGGCTTGATCGACGCCTCGGCGGGCGTCGCGTTCTCGGTCATGCCGTCTTCCTCTCCGCGCCGTCGCCCAGTGCCTGGGCGGTCGCGTCCTTCCAGGCCATCCAGCTCAGCAGAGCACACTTCACGCGAGCCGGGTACTTGGAGACGCCGACGAACGCGACCGCGTCCTCCAGCACCTCCTCCATGGCCTCGTCGGGCTCGATCTTGCCCTTCGACTGCATCATCTCCAGGAAAACGCCCTGGATCTTCTGCGCCTCGGCCAGCTCCTTGCCGACGAGCAGCTCGTTCAGCACGGACGCGCTGGCCTGGCTGATGGAGCAGCCCTGGCCCTCGTACGAGACGTCGGTGAGCGTCTCGCCGTCGTACTTCACGCGCAGCGTGATCTCGTCGCCGCACGTCGGGTTGACGTGGTGCACCTCGGCGTCGCCGTCGCGCAGGCCACGCCCGTGCGGGTGCTTGTAGTGGTCCAGGATCAGTTCCTGGTACATCGAATCCAGCTTCACTGCGTCGTCCTCGTCGCCCTCGTCAGCCGAAGAAGTTCCGTACGTGCTCCAGCCCGTCGATCAGTGCGTCGACGTCCGCCGGAGAGGAGTACAGGTAGAAAGACGCCCGCGTGGTCGCAGGAATTCCGTAGCGCAGGCAGACCGGGCGCGCGCAGTGGTGTCCCACGCGGACCGCGATGCCCTGCTCGTCCAGGACCTGACCCACGTCGTGCGGGTGGATGTCACCGAGCGTGAAGGAGATCGCGGCGCCGCGGTCCTCGGCCGTCATCGGGCCGATGATCCGCAGGTCGGGCACCTCCAGGAGGCGCTTCACCGCGTATTCGGTGATCGCGTGCTCGTGGGCGGCGATCTTGTCCATGCCGATCGCGCTCAGGTAGTCCACGGCCGCGCCGAGGCCGACGGCCTGGGCGATCGGGGGCGTACCCGCCTCGAACTTGTGGGGCGCCGGGGCGTACGTCGAGGCGTGCATCGACACGGTCTCGATCATCTCGCCGCCGCCGAGGAACGGGGGCAGGTCCTCCAGGAGCTCCTGGCGGCCCCAGAGGACGCCGATGCCGGTCGGGCCGCACATCTTGTGGCCGGTGAAGGCCACGAAGTCGGCGCCGAGCGCCTGCACGTCCAGCGGCATGTGCGGAGCGGCCTGCGAGGCGTCGATCAGCACCAGCGCGCCGACCTCCTGGGCGCGGCGGACGATCGCCTCGACCGGGTTGATCGTGCCCATGATGTTGGAGACCAGCGTGAAGGAGACGATCTTCGTCTTCTCCGTGATGACCTCTTCGATGTTCGACAGGTCGAGCCGGCCGTCGTCGGTGAGGCCGAACCACTTCAGCTTCGCGCCGGTGCGCTGCGAGAGCAGCTGCCACGGGACGATGTTGGAGTGGTGCTCCATCTCCGTGATGGCGATCTCGGTCTCGCGGTCGACCCGGTAGGGCTCGTCCGCCCAGCCGAGCATGTTCGCGACCAGGTTGAGCGACTCCGAGGCGTTCTTGGTGAAGATCACCTCGTCGCGGCTCGGCGCGTTGATGAAGGCGGCGACCTTGTCGCGGGCGCCCTCGTACAGCGCCGTGGCCTCCTCGGCGAGCACGTGCACGCCACGGTGGACGTTGGCGTTGTGCTGCTCGTAGTACTCGTTCAGCGCGTCGAGCACCTGGCGCGGCTTCTGCGAGGTCGCCGCGTTGTCCAGGTAAACGATCTTCTTCCCGTCGTGGACCACACGATCCAGAAGGGGGAAGTCCTTGCGGATCGCCTCGATGTCGAGGAGGCCAGGCATCTGTGTCACGCGGTCGCGCCACCCTTCACGTACTTGTCGTAGCCCTCGGCCTCCAGCTGGTCCGCCAGCTCGGCGCCACCGGACTCCGCGATGCGGCCGTTCGCGAACACGTGCACGAAGTCGGGCTTGATGTAGCGCAGGATGCGCGTGTAGTGGGTGATCAGCAGCGTGCCGACCTCACCGGACTCGCGGACGCGGTTGACACCCTCGGAGACGATGCGCAGGGCGTCGACGTCGAGGCCGGAGTCGGTCTCGTCGAGGATCGCGATCTTCGGCTTGAGGAGCTCCAGCTGGAGGATCTCGTGGCGCTTCTTCTCACCGCCGGAGAAGCCCTCGTTGACGTTGCGCTCGGCGAAGGCCGGGTCCATCTGGAGCTGCTCCATCGCGGACTTGACCTCCTTCACCCAGGTACGCAGCTTCGGCGCCTCGCCGCGGATGGCGGTGGCCGACGTACGCAGGAAGTTGGAGACCGAGACGCCGGGGACCTCGACCGGGTACTGCATGGCGAGGAAGACGCCGGCGCGGGCGCGCTCGTCGACGGACATCTCCAGGACGTCTTCGCCGTCGAGGGTCACGGTGCCACCGGTGATGGTGTACTTCGGGTGACCGGCGAGCGAGTACGCCAGGGTGGACTTGCCGGAGCCGTTGGGGCCCATGATGGCGTGCGTCTCACCCTGCTTGACGGTGAGGTCGACACCCTTGAGGATCTCCCGGGCGCCGTTCTCGGCCTCGACGGAGACGTGCAGGTCGTGGATTTCAAGCGTTGCCATGGGTGCCTCAGGACTCCTGGGTGAGGGAGACGAGCACGTCGTCCCCTTCGATCTTTACGGGGTATACGGGTACGGGGCGGGTCGCCGGCAGACCGGAGGGCTTGCCGGTGCGCAGGTCGAACGAGGACCCGTGCAGCCAGCACTCGATCATGCAGTCCTCGACCTCGCCCTCCGAGAGCGAGACGTTCGCGTGCGAGCAGATGTCGTTGATCGCGAACACCTCCCCCTCGGTGGAGACGATGGACACCGGCGTGCCGTCGAGTTCCACCCGCTTCGGGGTGTTCTCCTCGAGCTCGCTCAGCGCACAGGCCTTGACGTAGGTCATCAGACGGACGCCTCGAGCTCGGTCTCGATCTTGGCGAGGAGGCGCTCCTCGATGTCCGGGACACCGATCTGCTGGACGAGCTCGGCGAAGAAGCCGCGCACGACCAGGCGGCGGGCCTCGCCGGCCGGGATGCCGCGGGCCTGCAGGTAGAACAGCTGCTCGTCGTCGAAGCGGCCGGTCGCGGAGGCGTGGCCGGCGCCGACGATCTCGCCGGTCTCGATCTCCAGGTTCGGCACCGAGTCGACCCGCGCGCCGTCCGTGAGGACGAGGTTGCGGTTCATCTCGTAGGTGTCGGTGCCCTCGGCGCTCTTCTCGATGAGGACGTCACCGATCCAGACGGCGTGGGCGCCTTCGCCCTGCAGCGCTCCCTTGTAGACCACGTGGGACTTGCAGTGCGGGGCGTCGTGCGTGACCAGGAGGCGGTGCTCCTGGTGCTGGTCGGCGTCCGTGAAGTACAGGCCGAGGAGCTCGGCCTCGCCGCCGGGGCCCGCGTAGCTGACCCGCGGGTGCAGGCGTACGACGTCGCCGCCGAAGGTGACCACGATCGACTTGAAGGTCGCGTCGCGGCCGACCAGCGCGCTGTGCTGGGAGCAGTGGACCGCGGTGTCGTCCCAGTCCTGCACGGAGACGACGGTGAGCTTGGCGCCGTCGCCGACGAGGAAGTCGACGTTGGCGGCGCGCACGCCGTCACCGGTGTGGTCGATGACGACGACGGCCTCGGCGAAGGCCTGGACGTCGAAGACGGTGTGGCCGAAGGTCGTGCCGCCCTCGCCGTGCAGCGAGACGCGCACGGGCTCGGTCAGGACGGCCTCCTTGGGCACGGTGACGACCGTGGCCTTGGCGAAGGACGAGAACGCCTGGGCGGCGATCCGGTCCACCGGGGTGCCGGCCTTGCCGATGCGCGCGTCGCCGCGCTCCACCGACTCGACGGTGACGCCCTCGGGCGCGTCGATCTGGGCCTTCATGGTGCCGTTGGCGACCGCGGTGCCGTCGTGCAGACCACGCAGGCGCGCCAGCGGGGTGAACCGCCACTCCTCCTCGCGGCCGTGGGGGACGGGGAAGTCCGCCACGTCGAAGGACGGGGGTGCGCTCATCCGGGTGGCGACGGTGGACTCGGCGGCCACCGCGATCGCGCCGGCCGTGGTCGACCCGGCCGGAATGTTCTGAGCCTCAGCCATGGCTGTCGTCTTGCTCTCTTCCTACGTCGTTACGATCCTCGGCCCGCCGGGGGCGCGGACCGTGGAGCTGGTGGTGGGCGGTCGGGGACTAGCCGACCGAACCCTCCATCTGCAGCTCGATCAGCCGGTTGAGCTCCAGGGCGTACTCCATGGGCAGCTCGCGCGCGATGGGCTCGACGAAGCCGCGCACGATCATGGCCATGGCCTCGAACTCCGTCAGACCGCGGCTCATCAGGTAGAAGAGCTGGTCGTCGGAGACCTTGGAGACCGTGGCCTCATGGCCCATGGAGACGTCGTCCTCGCGGACGTCCACGTACGGGTACGTGTCCGAGCGGGAGATGGTGTCGACCAGGAGCGCGTCGCAGAGCACGTTCGACTTGGAGCCGTGGGCGCCCTCGCCGATCTCGACCAGGCCTCGGTACGAGGTGCGGCCGCCGCCTCGCGCCACCGACTTGGAGACGATGTTGGAGGAGGTGTTCGGCGCCATGTGGACCATCTTGGATCCGGCGTCCTGGTGCTGGCCCTCGCCCGCGAAGGCGATGGACAGGGTCTCGCCCTTGGCGTGCTCGCCCATCAGGTAGACGGCCGGGTACTTCATGGTGACCTTGGAACCGATGTTGCCGTCGATCCACTCCATGGTCGCGCCCTCGTACGCCACGGCGCGCTTGGTGACCAGGTTGTAGACGTTGTTCGACCAGTTCTGGATCGTCGTGTAGCGGCAGCGGCCGCCCTTCTTCACGATGATCTCGACCACGGCGCTGTGCAGCGAGTCCGAGGAGTAGATCGGGGCGGTGCAGCCCTCGACGTAGTGGACGTACGCGTCCTCGTCGACGATGATCAGCGTCCGCTCGAACTGGCCCATGTTCTCCGTGTTGATGCGGAAGTAGGCCTGGAGCGGGATGTCGACCTTGACGCCCTTGGGCACGTAGATGAACGAGCCGCCCGACCACACGGCGGTGTTCAGCGACGCGAACTTGTTGTCGCCGACCGGGATGACCGTGCCGAAGTACTCCTGGAAGAGCTCCGGGTGCTCCTTGAGCGCGGTGTCCGTGTCGAGGAAGATGACGCCCTGCTCCTCCAGGTCCTCGCGGATCTGGTGGTAGACGACCTCGGACTCGTACTGGGCCGCGACACCGGCGACGAGGCGCTGCTTCTCCGCCTCCGGGATGCCGAGCTTGTCGTACGTGTTCTTGATGTCCTCCGGCAGGTCCTCCCACGAAGCGGCCTGCTTCTCGGTCGAACGCACGAAGTACTTGATGTTGTTGAAGTCGATGCCGGAGAGGTCGGAGCCCCAGGTCGGCATGGGCTTCTTGTCGAACAGCTTGAGGCCCTTGAGACGGAGCTTCAGCATCCACTCCGGCTCGTTCTTCTTGGCCGAGATGTCGCGCACGACGTCCTCGGACAGACCCCGCTTGGCGGCGGCGCCGGCCGCGTCGGAGTCGGCCCAGCCATATTCGTAGGTGCCCAGGCCATCGAGCTCAGGGTGAGCAGTCTCCGTGGTCATGCGGGGTTCCTCCCGGCCGTACTTGCAGATGCTGATGTGTCGGTCTGTGTGGTGCCCGCGCCTCGGGGGATGAACGTGGTGCACACCCCGTCGCCGTGGGCGATCGTGGCGAGGCGCTGCACGTGCGTCCCGAGCAAGCGGGAGAAGACCTCGGTCTCCGCCTCGCAGAGCTGCGGGAACTGCTCGGCGACATGGGCGACCGGGCAGTGGTGCTGGCAGAGCTGTTCACCGCTGTGCGGACCGGGAGCGCTCTTCGCCGTAGCAGCGTACCCGTCGGCGGTCAACGCCTTGGCAAGGGCCTCGGTGCGCTCCGCGGGGGCGGCGGCGGCCAGGCGTTCCCGGTAGGTCTCGGCCTGTGCGTCCATCCGCGCCCTGGCGAAGGCGGCGACGGCCGCCTCCCCCTGCTCGCCCCCGCCGGCGGCCTGCGCGATCCAGCGCATGGCGTCCGCGGCGAGCGAGTCGTAGGACTGGTCGAACGCGTCGCGGCCGCAGTCGGTCAGCGCGAAGACCTTGGCGGGCCGGCCCCGGGTGCGCGTGCCGTAGACGCGCTGCTCACGGGGTTCGACCACGTCGTCGGCGACGAGCGTGTCGAGGTGGCGGCGGACGGCGGCCTGGGTGAGGCCGAGACGCGCGGCGAGGTCGGCGACGGTGGACGGACCGTGGTCCAGGATGGAGCGCGCGACCCGGTTGCGGGTTGACCGCTCCCCGGTAGCGAGCTCCCCCTGGGGGGTCTCGAGCATCCGTTCGCCGTATTTCACAACGCCATTGTTGCGTAATTAGTCGAGCCCCGACAAGCCGTGACGGACGCCACTCCTGGTGGCCTCCATCACTAAGGGTTACCTAATTTGTCCACGGAGAGTGAAGCGGCACCCCCTGCCACCTGCACGGAAGCGGCCTACGGCGGCCCCGCTGCAGGTGGTCTCCCCCGGCGCCCGGGCCCCCTTCTCCGCCTCCGTAGACTCACCCGCATGAGCAACGACCCCGCCGTGGAGATCCGCGGACTGGTGAAACGGTACGGATCCAAAACCGCGGTGGACGGCCTGGACCTCACCGTCCGCAAGGCCTCGGTCACCGCCGTCCTCGGTCCCAACGGCGCGGGCAAGACGACCACCGTGGAGACCTGCGAGGGCTACCGCCGCCCCGACGCCGGCACCGTCCGCGTCCTCGGCCTCGACCCGGTCGCCCAGGCCGAGGCGCTGCGCCCGCGGATCGGCGTGATGCTCCAGTCCGGCGGGGTCTACTCCGGCGCCCGCGCCGTCGAGATGCTGCGCCACATGGCCAAGCTGTACGCCGACCCGCTCGACGTGGACGTCCTGGTGGAGCGGCTCGGGCTGGGCGGCTGCGGCCGCACCGCCTACCGCCGCCTCTCCGGCGGCCAGCAGCAGCGCCTGGCCCTCGCCATGGCCGTGGTGGGCCGGCCCGAGCTGGTCTTCCTGGACGAGCCGACCGCGGGGCTGGACCCGCAGGCCCGCCGGGCGACCTGGGACCTCGTACGGGAACTGCGCGCCGACGGGGTGTCCGTCGTCCTCACCACCCACCACATGGACGAGGCCGAGCAGCTCGCGGACGAGGTCGCCGTCGTCGACGCCGGCCGGGTCATCGCCCACGGCAGCCCCGAGCAGCTGTGCCGCGGCGGCGCCGAGAACACCCTGCGCTTCACCGGCCGGCCCGCCCTCGACCTCGGCTCGCTGCTCAAGGCGCTGCCCGACGGCACCGAGGCCGCCGAGCTCAGCGCGGGCGTCTACCGGGTCACCGGCGCCGTGGACCCGCAGCTGCTGGCCACCGTCGCCTCCTGGTGCGCGCAGCACGGGGTGATGCCGAACAGCCTCTCGGTGGAGCGGCACACCCTCGAAGACGTCTTCCTGGAACTGACCGGTAAGGAGCTGCGCGCATGAGCGCCGGTACGTTCGCCCCCAACCCGGGGGCCGCGCCCGTGTCCCGCATGATCCTGGCGCAGACGGCGCTGGAGACGCGGATGCTGCTGCGCAACGGGGAGCAGCTGCTGCTGACCGTGATCATCCCGGCGCTGCTGCTGGTGCTGTTCTCCGCCGTGGACATCGTCGACACCGGAGCCGGGAAGTCCGTCGACTTCCTCGCGCCCGGCATCCTGGCGCTGGCCGTGATGTCCACCGCGTTCACCGGGCAGGCCATCGCCACCGGCTTCGACCGCCGCTACGGGGTGCTCAAGCGGCTCGGCGCCTCGCCGCTGCCGCGGTGGGCGCTGATGGCCTCCAAGACCCTGTCCGTGCTGGTCACCGAGGTCCTGCAGATCGCGCTGCTGACGGTGATCGCCTTCGCGCTGGGCTGGTCCCCGTACGGCAACCCGCTCGCGGTCGCCGCGCTGGTCCTGCTGGGAACGGCCGCCTTCTCCGGGCTCGGGCTGCTGATGGCGGGCACCCTGAAGGCCGAGGCCACGCTGGCCGCCGCCAACCTGGTGTTCCTGCTGCTGCTGGTCGGCGGCGGGGTGATCGTGCCGATGGAGAAGTTCCCCGGCGCCGTGCAGTCCGTACTCGGCCTGCTGCCGATCTCGGCGCTGTCCGACGGGCTGCGCGAGGTGCTCCGGCACGGGGCCGCGCTGCCCTGGGGGGACGCGGCCGTGCTCGCCGCCTGGGCCGTGCTCGGGCTCGGCGCCGCCGCGAAGCTGTTCCGCTGGGAGTGAATCCCCGCCCCCGGACGTTGGCCTGGCAGGAGGATGGGCGCCGCCCCGCGGGGGCGGGGCACACCAGGACGCCGGGGGGCGGGCATGGCGCAGCGGGAAGACGTACTACGGCTGGATGCTCAATGGGCGCAGGTCCGGTCGGGGGCCGCACGGGCGGCGCCTGCCGAGGCGGAGGCGCTGCTGACGGAGCTGATCGGCGCACTGCGCGAACCGGCGCGGACCGATCCGGAGTGCGCGGCGCGGCTCGGCCTTCGCCTCGGTGACCTGGCGGCCCGCCGGTTCGCCGGCGGCGACCGGGCCGGGGCCCTGGCGGCCGTCGAGGAGGGGCTGCGGTATGCGCAGCGGGCGGCCGGGCACGCCCCGGAGTACGCCCGCTGGTACGCCCGGGGCCTGATCAACCAGGGGGTCTGGCTCTCCTGGCCGCTGAGCGACGGGGAGCGGCTGCCCCGCTACCCGCTCGGCCCGGCGGCCGAGACCGGCCCGAGCGCCATGGAGCGGGCGGCGGGCGAGCGCGCCCGGGACCTGACCCGGGCGGCCGTCGAGGTGTGGGCGGGCCTGGACCGGCACGATCCGGTCAACCGGCGCGGCCTCGCGCAGGCCAAGGTGTTCCTCGGGGACCGCCTCGCGGAGCTGGGCTCCGCCGAGGAGGCGGTGGCGTGGGCGGTGGACGCGGAGGGCGGTTTCCGCCAGCTGCTCCTCGCGGACCCCGGTTCGGAGGAGGCCCAGGAGGCGGAGGAGGCCCTCGACCACATCGGCCGCCAGCTGGAACTGCGCCTGCGCTTCCTGCCCTTCGACTCCCTGGTGAACCTGCGCGCGCGGGGTCTGCTGCCCGAACCCCTGCTGCCGCAGGCCGTGGTGGCGGCCAGGATCCACGGGGTGGCCGAGCCCGAGATCGCGGCCCGGCTGCACCTCGGCGCCGAGCAGGTGCGCACGATGCTGGAGGTCACGCCCTGGCGCGCGGTGTGGCGCTTCGAGGTGCGCGGTCCTGACGGGCTGTGGAACGTACAGGAACATCCGTGGCACAGCGGGGCAGATGTAAGAAACAGGACAGCCGAGGATGTAGGCACCGAATTGGTGCACGGGTTCACGGGTTCCGCGGACTACCCCGGCGACGGCGCCCATTGGCGCCTGCGCGTCTGGTGGCACGAGGAAGGCGACCCCGCCGGGGCCCGGTTCCGGCTGGTCGTCGGGCCCGATGCGGCCACGGGCAGGCCCGTCGGGACCCCCTCGTGAAAGTTTGCACAAGGCCCCGCGTACGATAAGGGCCGTGTTGACCCCTCTCGCTTTCATCGCCGGCCGCTGGACTCCGTCACCCCGGATCGTCCGGCAGGCCGCGTTCGCCGCGCTCGTCATGAGCGTGCTCATCGTCGTCACCGGCGGTGCGGTGCGGCTGACCGGATCCGGTCTCGGCTGCGACACCTGGCCCAAGTGCACCGACGACAGCCTGATCGTCACCCAGGCGCAGGGCTTCCACGGGGCCATCGAGTTCGGCAACCGCATGCTGACGTACGTGCTCAGCGCGGCCGTTGGCTGGTGCATCATCGCGGCCCGCTCGGCCAAGCCGTGGCGCCGTTCGCTGACGAAGCTCGGCTGGGCCCAGTTCTTCATCGTGATGGGCAACGCGGTCCTCGGCGGCATCACCGTCCTGACGGGGCTCAACCCGTACAGCGTGGCCGGGCACTTCCTCCTCGCCACCTCGCTGATCACCGTCACGACGGTCACCTGGCAGCGCACCCGCGAGGGCGACGGCGCTCCCCGGCCGCGCGTGCCCGGTCCCGTGCGCAAGCTCTCGTGGGCGCTGATCGCGACCACGCTGGTGCTGATCGCCGCGGGCACGGTGGTCACCGGTTCCGGTCCGCACGCGGGCGACCGCAGCGAGATCAAGCGGATGCCGTTCGACTGGGCGGCCACCGCGCACGTCCACGCGATCTCCGCCTGGGTGGTGTGCGCGCTCGCCGTGGCCATGTGGCTGGTGCTGCGCGTGGTCGACGCTCCGGCCGACACCCGGGCGCGCGCCCGCGACCTGCTGATCGTGCTGCTCGCCCAGGGCGGCATCGGCTACGTCCAGTACTTCACCCACGTGCCCGAGGCCCTGGTCGCCGCCCACATGCTCGGCTCCTGCCTGGTGTGGATCGCCGTGGTCCGCGTGGCACTGAGCCTGCGCGAGCGGCCGGCGGCGCAGGCGGCGATCCCGGCGCAGGCCGACCCGCAGCTCTCGTCCGTCTGAGGCGAGGGGCGCCGGCTCACCCGCGCTCGTCCAGCCGGTAGACGCGGCGGGCATTGCCCGCCGCGATCATGGCCGCCACCCGTTCGGCGTCCCGCCAGGTCCAGGCGCCCTCGCCGACCCAGCCGCCGAGCACCCGGCCCAGCGCCTCCCGGAACACCAGGGCGCCCACCGCGTGCAGTTCGGGCAGCCGGCGCCCGCCGCTGGAGAACAGCAGCTTGCCGAAGGGGGCGAGCTCCAGGACCTCGGCCAGCACCCCCGCCGCCCGCGGTCCGCTCTGCCCGAGCGCCGCGCCGAGATCGGCGTGGACGTGCGGGAAGGCCGCCGCCAGCTGGGCGGCGTGCCGGTGGTACGGGTATCCGCCGAGCAGCACCAGCCGGGTCCCCAGCCCCGCGGTGGCCCGTACGAACTCCGTCAGCAGCGCAGGATCGGCCTGCTCGGGCCGCTGCCCCGGATCCCCCGCGCCCGCCCCGGTGTGCAGCTGGAGCGGCAGCCCGGTCGCCACCGCGCTCCACAGCAGGTGCCGCAGGAGTACGGGGTCCCGGACGGCCCCGCCCTTGGAGCGCCGGGCCAGCCACCGCCCGGCCGCCCCGTGCACCTCACCCGGACCGGGCGGCTCGGGGGCGCGGCCGAGGACGGCGGGATACCCCGCGTCCGCACCGCAGGTGAAGGCCACGGCCGCCGCGGCGGCGTGGTGGACGGCCTCGGCGAGGTTGGCGAGGAAGGCGGGGACCGTGCCGGAGGTGTCGGCGACCTGCTCGGCCAGCAGTTCCAGCCGTACGACCTCGAAGGCGTCCGCGTCCGCCGCGAGCGCCAGTTCCTTGGGGCCGGTGAGGTCCCCGGGGACTCCCGTGTCGACCAGATAGGCGGCGACGCCGGAGCCGCGCAGCAGCCTGCGCCCGGCCTCGACCGCGCCGAGCTCGCGCCGCCGGGCCAGGTACCGGGCGGGGACGCAGTGCGGCTCCAGCCCGAGCAGCGGCGGGCACCAGCGGCGCACCGCGAACCCGGTCTGGGTGTCGAAGAAGGTGGTCCCGGCGGCGGGCGGGCCGGCCGAGCGGATCAGCTGGGCCTCGAAGGTGCCGAGGCCGAGCTCGGTACGGAGCACTCCGTGGCAGTACTGGTCCACCAGGGGCGGCGTTTCGATCATCCGGGCATCCCGTTGCGGACGTGAGGAAGGGGCTTCCACACGTCCTAACGGGTGAGCGGGGTGTGAGGTGTTGCTCGCGCTGTTGACCGAGCGGCCACCACAGGGGCGCAGCCCCCGCCGGAGCGCGGCACGCCGGGCGTCAGGCCGCCGGGTTCGCCGCCCCGCCGAGCTGGATGCCGGCCATCCGCGACCACTCGTACGGCCCGGTCTTCACACGCGCGGCGAACTCGCCGTCGAACTCCTCGTGGAGGGTCAGGCCGGCCTTCTCGGCAGCCAGCTGGGCCACCGCGTAGGTCGGGGCCACCAGGTCGCCCCAGCCGCCGTCCGTGCCGACGAGGACGATCCGGGTGCCGGCCTGGCCGATGTGCGCCAGCTGGCCCTCGGCGCCGCCGTGCTGCTTGGCGAACGCGCCGATCTGCTTGGCCAGCTTCGCGGCCGTCCGGTCCTGCTTCTTGCCTGCGGTGTCCGCGGTGGTGTCTGCCATGGACACCATGCTACCGGCGGGTAATCGGCGGAGGAAGTGTCAACGGAGGAAGGGATCCACGGCCACGGCCACGAACAGCAGCGACACGTAGGTGATGGACCAGTGGAACAGGCGCATCTCCTTGAGCTTCGCGCCCGTCACGCCCGCCTTGGCCCGCGCGTGCAGCGCGTGCGCCTCCCACAGCCACCAGCCGCCCGCCGCCAGGGCGACCGCGGTGTAGAACCAGCCGGTGTATCCCAGCGGGGTCAGCAGCAGCGAGACGGCCACCATCACCCAGCTGTAGAGGACGATCTGGCGCGCCACGACCTGGTTGCCGGCCACGACCGGCAGCATCGGCACGCCGACACGCGCGTAGTCGTCCTTCACCTTCATGGACAGCGGCCAGTAGTGCGGCGGCGTCCAGAAGAAGATGACGAGGAAGAGGATGACCGCGGCCCAGGAGACCTCGTTCTTGACGGCGGACCAGCCGATCAGCACCGGCATGCAGCCCGCGATGCCGCCCCAGACGATGTTCTGCGCGGTGCGCCGCTTCAGCAGCATCGTGTAGACGACGACGTAGAAGAGGAGCGCGCCGAGCGCGAGCGCGGCCGACAGCCAGTTGACGAGCAGCCCGAAGAACAGGGTGGAGACCACCCCGAGGGTGATGCCGAAGGCCAGGCATTCGCGCGGGCTGACCATGCCGGTCACCAGCGGCCGCTGCGAGGTCCGGTCCATCAGCGCGTCGATGTCGCGGTCGATGTACATGTTCAGCGCGTTGGCGCCGCCCGCGGACAAGTAGCCGCCGAAGCAGGTCGCGAGGACCAGCCACAGCGACGGCACACCCTGCTCGGCGAGGAACATCACCGGCACTGTGGTGATCAGCAGAAGTTCGATGATCCGCGGCTTGGTCAAAGCCACGAAAGCCATGACCCGGGCCCCGAACGGCCGGTGACCGGGGCTCGTCCCGAGCACCCCCGCTGGACGGGATTCGACGGCCGTCACGCACACCCCTGACAGAGAAACCAGCAAGCTCCGGACATAAAGGTCCGCTGAAGGCTCGCACGTACCACGCCACTCTAGACGTTGCACTTACGTCGCCCTGCGCGGGGGTCGCCTCGTGTTGGTCCGATCGGACTGCCGACGTTGTGACGGACTGCGGGCACTCGAATAGCTGCACGCCGTCACGGGGGTAGGCTCGGAATCGCGCCGGTGCACCGTTCGTCACCGGGTAACAGACATGTGGAGAGGAGCCCTGACCCACGGTGAGCACCAAGCCGACGACCACAGAGCTCGACTGGACCGACCTCGACCAGCGGGCCGTCGACACCGCCCGCATCCTGGCCGCCGACGCGGTCCAGAAGGTGGGTAACGGCCACCCCGGTACGGCGATGAGCCTGGCCCCCGCCGCGTACACCCTCTTCCAGAAGGTGATGCGGCACGACCCGGCCGATCCCGAGTGGGTCGGCCGCGACCGTTTCGTGCTTTCCGCGGGGCACTCGTCCCTCACTCTGTACACCCAGCTCTACCTGGGCGGCTTCGGCCTGGAGCTGGCCGACCTCGAGGCGTTCCGCACCTGGGGTTCCAAGACCCCGGGCCACCCGGAGTACGGCCACACGGCCGGCGTCGAGACCACCACCGGCCCGCTGGGCCAGGGCATCGCCAACGCGGTGGGCATGGCCATGGCCGCCCGCTACGAGCGCGGCCTGTTCGACCCGGAGGCCCCCCAGGGCGCCTCCCCGTTCGACCACATGGTCTACGCGATCGCGGGCGACGGCTGCCTCCAGGAGGGCATCTCCCACGAGGCGTCCGCCCTGGCGGGCCACCAGAAGCTCGGCAACCTGGTGCTGCTGTGGGACGACAACCACATCTCCATCGAGGGTGACACCGAGACGGCCGTCTCCGAGGACACGCTGGGGCGCTACGAGGCGTACGGCTGGCACGTCCAGCGCGTTGCGCAGCAGCCGAACGGCGACCTCGACCCGAAGGCGCTGTTCGAGGCCCTGGCCGCGGCCAAGGCCGAGACCGGGCGCCCCTCCTTCATCGCGATGCGCTCGATCATCGCCTGGCCGGCCCCGCACGCCCAGGGCACCGAGGCCTCGCACGGCTCGGCCCTCGGCGACGACGAGGTCGCGGCGACCAAGCGCGTCCTCGGCTTCGACCCGGAGAAGTCCTTCGACGTCTCCGACGAGGTCCTCGCGCACACCCGCAAGGCGCTGGACCGCGGCCGCGAGGCCAAGGCCGCCTGGGAGAAGGACTTCTCCGCCTGGCGCACCGCCAACCCCGAGCGCGCCGCCGAGTTCGACCGCATCAACGCCAACGAGCTGCCCGCGGGCTGGGAGGACAAGCTCCCCGTCTTCGAGACCGGCAAGGGCGTCGCCACCCGCGCGGCCTCCGGCAAGGTGCTCGAAGCCCTCGGCGCGGTCATCCCGGAGCTGTGGGGCGGCTCGGCCGACCTGGCCGGCTCCAACAACACCACGATCGACAAGCACTCGTCCTTCCTCCCGAAGGGCAACCCGCTGCCGGAGGCCGACCCGTACGGCCGCACCGTCCACTTCGGCATCCGCGAGCACGCCATGGCCGCGACCATGAACGGCATCGCGCTGCACGGCCACACCCGTATCTACGGCGGCACCTTCCTGGTGTTCTCCGACTACATGCGCAACGCCGTGCGCCTGTCCGCGCTGATGCACGTGCCGGTCACGTACGTGTGGACGCACGACTCCATCGGCCTGGGCGAGGACGGCCCGACCCACCAGCCGGTCGAGCACCTCGCCTCGCTGCGCGCCATCCCGGGCCTGAACGTGGTCCGCCCGGCCGACGCGAACGAGACCGTCGTCGCCTGGCGCGAGATCCTGCGCCGCCACACCAAGGTCTTCGGCAAGGGCGCCCCGCACGGTCTGGCGCTGACCCGCCAGGGCGTGCCGACGTACGAGCGCAACGAGGACGCCGCCAAGGGCGGGTACGTGCTCTTCGAGGCCACGGGCCCCGACGGGCAGAGCGCAGACGCCCAGGTCGTCCTCATCGGCACCGGCTCCGAGGTCCAGCTCGCCGTCGCCGCGCGCGAGGCGCTGCAGGCCGAGGGCATCCCGGCCCGCGTGGTCTCGATGCCGTCCGTCGAGTGGTTCGAGGAGCAGGACCAGGCGTACAAGGACAGCGTCCTGCCCCCGTCCGTCAAGGCGCGCGTCGCGGTCGAGGCCGGGATCGGCCTGACCTGGCACCGCTACGTCGGCGACGCCGGCCGGATCGTCTCGCTGGAGCACTTCGGTGCCTCCGCCGACGCCAAGGTGCTCTTCCGCGAGTTCGGCTTCACCCCCGAGGCCGTGACCGCCGCCGCCAGGGAATCGATCACCGCCGCCGCGCGCTGACACCGGTACACGAACCAGTAGGAGATGCAATTCCCATGACAGACGCACTCAAGCGCCTCTCCGACGAGGGCGTGGCGATCTGGCTGGACGACCTGTCCCGCAAGCGCATCACGTCCGGCAACCTGGCCGAGCTCATCGACCAGTCGCACGTGGTCGGTGTCACCACCAACCCGTCGATCTTCCAGAAGGCGATCAGCAGCGGCGACGGCTACGAGCAGCAGCTCACCGACCTCGCCGCCCGCAAGGTCACCGTCGACGAGGCCATCCGCATGATCACGACGGCGGACGTCCGCGACGCCGCCGACATCCTGCGCCCGGTCTACGACCGCACCGACGGCCAGGACGGCCGGGTCTCCATCGAGGTCGACCCCCGCCTCGCCCACAACACCACGGCGACGATCGCCGAAGCCAAGCAGCTCGCCTGGCTGGTGGACCGCCCGAACACGCTGATCAAGATCCCGGCGACCAAGGCCGGCCTGCCGGCGATCACCGAGGTCATCGGCAAGGGCATCAGCGTCAACGTCACGCTGATCTTCTCGCTGGAGCGCTACCGCGAGGTCATGGACGCGTACCTGGCGGGTCTGGAGAAGGCCAAGGCCGCGGGCCTGGACCTCTCCGAGATCCACTCGGTCGCCTCCTTCTTCGTGTCCCGTGTGGACAGCGAGATCGACAAGCGCCTGGACGCCGTCGGCTCCGACGAGGCGAAGGCCCTGAAGGGCAAGGCGGCCCTCGCCAACGCCCGTCTGGCCTACGAGGCCTACGAGGAGGTCTTCTCCTCCGACCGCTGGAACGCCCTGGAGCGTGTCGGCGCCAACAAGCAGCGTCCGCTGTGGGCCTCGACGGGCGTCAAGGACCCGGCGTACAAGGACACCCTGTACGTGGACGACCTGGTCGCCCCGAACACGGTGAACACCATGCCGGAGGCCACCCTGGAGGCCACCGCCGACCACGGTCAGATCACGGGTGACACCGTGCGCGCCACGTACGACCAGGCCCGCGCCGAGCTCGATGCGGTCGCGAAGCTGGGCATCTCGTACGACGATGTGGTGCAGCTGCTCGAGGACGAGGGCGTCGAGAAGTTCGAGGCGTCCTGGAACGACCTGCTGAAGTCCACCGAGGCGGAGCTCGAGCGCCTCGCCCCCACGGAGGCCTGAACACTTTGTCTGTGAACGGAGCGAACCCGCTTCGTGACGCACAGGACCGGCGGCTCCCGCGCATCGCGGGGCCGTCCGGCCTGGTCATTTTCGGCGTTACGGGTGACCTGTCGCGCAAGAAGCTGATGCCGGCCATCTACGACCTGGCGAACCGGGGGCTTCTGCCGCCGGGCTTCTCGCTGATCGGCTTCGCCCGGCGTGAATGGGAGCACGAGGACTTCGCCCAGGAGGTGTACGAGGCCGTCAAGCAGCACTCCCGCACCCCCTTCCGGGAGGAGGTCTGGCAGCAGCTGGTGCAGGGCTGCCGCTTCGTGCAGGGCGATTTCGACGACGACGCGGCGTTCGAGACGCTGAAGTCGACGATCGACGAGCTCGACAAGGCGCAGGGTACGGGCGGCAACTTCGCCTTCTACCTGTCCGTGCCCCCGAAGTTCTTCCCGAAGGTCGTCCAGCAGCTCAAGAACCACGGACTGGCGCAGAAGGAGGGCTCCTGGCGGCGTGCCGTCATCGAGAAGCCCTTCGGGCACGACCTGAAGAGCGCCGAGGAGCTCAACAAGGTCGTCCACGAGGTCTTCCCGCGGGACGAGGTCTTCCGGATCGACCACTACCTCGGCAAGGAGACCGTCCAGAACATCCTGGCGCTCCGCTTCGCGAACACGATGTTCGAGCCGATCTGGAACCGGTCGTACGTCGACCACGTGCAGATCACCATGGCCGAGGACATCGGCATCGGCGGCCGGGCCGGGTACTACGACGGCATCGGCGCGGCCCGCGACGTCATCCAGAACCACCTGCTCCAGCTCCTCGCGCTGACCGCTATGGAGGAGCCCGGCTCCTTCCACCCCAAGGCGCTGGTGGCGGAGAAGCTCAAGGTCCTCACGGCCGTCGAGCTCCCCGAGGACCTGGGCAAGCACACCGTGCGCGGCCAGTACTCGGGGGCGTGGCAGGGTGGCGAGAAGGTCGTCGGGTACCTCGAAGAGGACGGCATCGACCCCAAGTCGAAGACCGACACCTACGCGGCCATCCGCCTGGAGATCAACAACCGCCGCTGGGCGGGCGTCCCGTTCTACCTGCGGACCGGCAAGCGCCTGGGCCGCCGGGTGACCGAGATCGCGGTGGTCTTCAAGCGGGCTCCGTACCTGCCGTTCGAGTCGGGCGCGACCGAGGAGCTGGGGCAGAACGCCCTGGTCATCCGGGTCCAGCCGGACGAGGGCGTGACGGTGCGCTTCGGCTCCAAGGTTCCGGGCACCTCCATGGAGGTCCGGGACGTCACGATGGACTTCGCGTACGGCGAGTCCTTCACGGAGTCGAGCCCCGAGGCGTACGAGCGGCTGATCCTCGATGTCCTGCTGGGTGACGCGAACCTCTTCCCGCGCCACCAGGAGGTCGAGCTGTCCTGGAACATCCTCGACCCGATCGAGGAGTACTGGGACAAGCACGGCAAGCCCGCGCAGTACCCGGCGGGAACCTGGGGGCCGGTCGAGGCGGACGAGATGCTCGCACGAGACGGACGGAGCTGGCGCCGGCCATGAAGATCGACCTCACGGAGACCACCTCCAGCAAGATCAATGCCGCTTTGGTGCAGGCGCGCCGGGACATCGGCACGCCGGCCATCGGCATGGTCCTCACGCTGGTGATCGTGACCGACGAAGAGAACGCGTACGACGCGCTCAAGTCGGCGAACGACGCGTCCCACGAACACCCTTCGCGGATCGTCGTCGTCATCAAGCGGGTCAGCCGCTCGCCGCGCAGCCGCCGCGACGCCCGTCTCGACGCGGAAGTCCGCGTCGGGGCGGACTCGGGCACCGGCGAGACGGTGGTGCTCCGCCTTCACGGTGAACTGGTCCACCACGCCCAGTCGGTGGTTCTCCCGCTCCTGCTGCCGGACGCGCCCGTCGTGGTCTGGTGGCCGGACGGTGCCCCGTCGGACCTGGCGGGAGACCCGCTGGGTGCGCTCGGGCAGCGCCGGATCACGGACACGTACGCCTGCGAGAACCCGCTGCAGGCGCTCGGGGAGCGGGCCGCGGCCTACGCCCCGGGTGACACGGACCTGTCCTGGACCCGGATCACGCCGTGGCGGTCGATGCTGGCCGCCGCGCTGGACCAGCAGGCCCTGAAGGTCACCTCGGCGGCCGTCGAGGGCGAGGACGAGAACCCGAGCTGCGAGCTGCTGGCCATGTGGCTGGCGGACCGCCTCCAGGTACCCGTCAAGCGGACCCACTCGAAGGGCCCCGGCCTGACCTCGGTCCGGCTGGAGACCAAGGACGGCGACATCGTCCTGGACCGGGCCGACGGCTCGCTGGCCACGCTGTGCATGCCGGGGCAGCCCGACCGTGCGGTGGCGCTCAAGCGCCGTGACACGGCCGAGCTGCTGGCGGAGGAGCTGCGCCGGCTCGACCCGGACAACACGTACGAGGCCTCGCTGAAGTTCGGCGTGGCCAAGCTGGCGGCGGAGGCCTCCGCCCCGGCTCCGGCCAAGGCCAAGGCCACGGACTCCCCCGAGACCGTGACCGGCCCCAAGGCCGACGCCGAGCCCGCGAAGCCGGCGGCCAAGGCAACGAAGAAGGCCTCGGCCAAGTAGCCGTACCCGCTGCGCGGGGCTCTCCCCACCCCGGGAAAGCCCCGCGCAGCGGAACCCGGGCCCGAACCCACCGCACAACCGACAAGGCGGCAGCACATGGGTATGACGACTCCCCAGGTCGTCGTCCACCGGGACAAGGAGCTGATGGCCCAGGCCGCAGCGGCCCGGCTCATCACGAAGATCGTCGACGCCCAGGCGGCCCGCGGCAGCGCCTCCGTCGTCCTGACCGGCGGCCGCAACGGCAACGGCCTGCTCGCCGCACTGGCGGCCGCCCCGGCCCGCGACGCCGTCGACTGGGCCCGCCTCGACCTGTGGTGGGGCGACGAGCGGTACGTCCCCGCCGACGACCCCGAGCGCAACCACGTACAGGCCCGCGAGGCCCTCCTGGACTCCGTCCCGGTGGACCCGGCACGCGTGCACGTCATGCCGGCCTCGGACGGCCCGTACGGGGACGACGTCGACGCGGCGGCGGACGCGTACGCGGAGGAGCTGCGGCGGGCCGCCGGTCCGGAGGACCACGGCCCGGTGCCGCGTTTCGACGTGCTGATGCTGGGCGTGGGCCCGGACACGCACGTGGCCTCGCTGTTCC
This sequence comes from Streptomyces sp. NPDC031132, assembly GCF_055570595.1. Taxonomy (NCBI): domain Bacteria; kingdom Bacillati; phylum Actinomycetota; class Actinomycetes; order Kitasatosporales; family Streptomycetaceae; genus Streptomyces; species Streptomyces sp. NPDC031132. The sequence continues at coordinate 81,261 of NZ_JBVIGX010000025.1, read as the reverse complement.
CGGAGCACCCGGCGGCACGCGAGACCGAGCGCACGGTGGTCGGCGTGCACGGCGCGCCGAAGCCGCCGCCGACGCGGGTCTCGCTGACCCTCCCGGCGATCCGGGCGGCCCGGGAGGTCTGGCTGCTGGCGGCCGGCGAGGACAAGGCGGGCGCGGTGGCGATCGCGCTCGGCGGCGCCGGGGAGATCCAGGCCCCGGCGGCGGCGGCGTACGGGCGCTCCCGCACGCTGTGGCTCCTGGACCGGGCGGCGGCCGCGAAGCTCCCGTCGTCGATGTACCCCCCGGCCTCGGCCTGAGCCGTACGGCCACCGTTCGTACGAAGGGCCCGCCCCCCCTGACGGGGAGCGGGCCCTTCGTGTTTCGCGGTGCCTACCGGATCAGCCGCGGCCGCGCAGCCCGCGGTACGCCGCCACGAGGGCCTTCGTCGAGGCGTCCAGTCCCGGCACGTCCGCGCCCTCGGTCAGCGCCGGCTCGACCCGCTTCGCCAGGACCTTGCCGAGCTCCACGCCCCACTGGTCGAAGGAGTCGATGTTCCACACCGCGCCCTGGACGAACACCTTGTGCTCGTACAGCGCGATCAGCTGGCCCAGCACCGCCGGGGTGAGGTCCTGCGCCAGGATCGTCGTGGTCGGGTGGTTCCCCCTGAAGGTCTTGTGCGGGACCAGGGGCTCCGGTACGCCCTCCGCGCGGACCTCGTCCGCGGTCTTGCCGAAGGCCAGCGCCTGCGTCTGCGCGAAGAAGTTCGCCATCAGCAGGTCGTGCTGGGCCGCGAGCTTCGGCGACAGTTCGCCGATCGGCCGGGCGAAGCCGATGAAGTCCGCCGGGATCACCTTCGTGCCCTGGTGGATCAACTGGTAGTACGCGTGCTGCCCGTTGGTGCCGGGCGTGCCCCACACGACCGGACCGGTCTGCCAGTCCACCGGCTTGCCGTCCCGGTCCACGGACTTGCCGTTGGACTCCATGTCCAGCTGCTGCAGGTACGCCGTGAAGCGGGAGAGGTAGTGGCTGTACGGCAGGACCGCGTGCGACTGGGCGTCGAAGAAGGCGCCGTACCAGATCCCCAACAGGCCCATCAGCAGCGGTGCGTTCTGCTCCGGGGGCGCCGTGCGGAAGTGCTCGTCCACCGTCCGGAAGCCGCCCAGCATCTCCCGGAAGGAGTCCGGCCCGATCGCGATCATCAGCGAGAGCCCGATCGCGGAGTCGACGGAGTAGCGTCCGCCGACCCAGTCCCAGAACCCGAACATGTTGGCCGGATCGATGCCGAAGGCCGTGACCTTCTCGGCGTTGGTCGACAGCGCCACGAAGTGCCGTGCCACGGCCGCGGTGTCACCGCCGAGACCCGCCAGCAGCCATTCCCGCGCCGACTCGGCGTTGGTGATGGTCTCGATGGTCGTGAAGGTCTTGGACGCGATGATGAACAGCGTCTCGGCCGGGTCCAGCTCCCGTACGGCCTCGTGCAGATCGGCGCCGTCCACGTTGGACACGAACCGCACGGTCAGGGCGCGGTCGGTGAACGCGCGCAGCGCCTCGTACGCCATCGCCGGTCCCAGGTCGGAGCCGCCGATGCCGACGTTGACCACGTTCTTGATGCGCTTGCCGGTGAAGCCGGTCCACTCCCCCGACCGCACCCGGTCGGCGAACGCCGCCATCTTGTCGAGGACGGCGTGCACCGCGGGGACGACGTTCTCGCCGTCCACCTCGACCACCGCGTCCTTCGGCGCGCGCAGGGCGGTGTGCAGGACCGCCCGGTCCTCGGTCGTGTTGATCTTCTCGCCGCGGAACATCGCCTCGCGCAGCTCGGCCACGCCCGTCGCCGCCGCGAGCTCCCGCAGCAACTCCAGCGTCTCGTCGGTCACCAGGTGCTTCGAGTAGTCGATGTGCAGGTCCCCGACCCGCAGCGTGTAGCCCGTGCCCCGGTTCGGATCCGCCGCGAACAGCTCTCGCAGATGCGTCTGCCCCAGCTCTTCGCGGTGCTTGCCGAGTGCCAGCCACTCGGCAGTCCGGTTGAGACTCGTACGCCTGTCTGCGTTCATCTCGGACATCAACCCGTTTCTTCCGTCCTGTCGTGCCCCGCCGATCACCAACCTAAGGGATCGGAAGGGACGCAACGTACGCAAAGGGGCCCGGCCCGCTGGAGAACAACTCCTGCGGGCCGGGCCCGATGTCACACCGTCACTCTTGCGTTTTCAGATCTCGCCGCGGAGCTTGGCGAGCGCCTCAGCGAGGATCGCCTCGCCGTCGGCGTCCGTGCGGCGCTCCCGTACGTACGCCAGGTGCGTCTTGTAGGGCTCCGTGCGCGGCGGCGCCGGCGGGTTGTCCCGGTCCTGGCCGGCCGGGAACCCGCAGCGCGGGCAGTCCCAGGTGTCCGGCACCTGCGCGTCGCTGGCGAAGCTCGGCTGCGTCTCGTGCCCGTTCGAGCACCAGAAGGAGATGCGCAGGCGGGGCGCGGACTCGCCGCGCTCGGCCTCACCCATCGGCCCCGCTCCGACCCGACTACCACGGATCGCGTTGCCACTTGCCACGGTCGTAACTCCCTGCGTGATGGTGCCGCGAAGCGTGAGTGGATTCCGCTGCGGGCGCCCCAGTCTACGTAAGGCCCAACGCACGTCCATCACATGGAGTTACTCACTCCAGGCCGCGGACGCCGTCCTCATGATAGGCGGGGCGGAGCCGACCGGACCGGCTGAATGGCCAGAACCGTCGGCTTCCCTACTTCAGCAGAATGCCGAGCGCCATGATGCAGGCGAACCAGAGCAGACCCACGACGACGGTGATGCGGTCCAGGTTGCGCTCGGCGACCGAGGAGCCGCCGACCGACGACTGCATGCCGCCGCCGAACATGTCGGAAAGGCCGCCGCCCTTGCCCTTGTGCATCAGCACGAGGAGCATCAGCAGGGCGCTGAAGACGATCAGGGCGATCGAGAACCCCATAATCACGGCTGATTCCTACTTTCTGGCTTTTCTGGCTTTCCGGCTCTGCTGGATGTGCGCGGGGGCCAGTGGCTGGTGGTGCAGCCTCCTGGCCCCCGCAAGGGTACGACGGATCCGTCCTACCGCCTACTCGCTGCGACGATCACGCAGCTCACTGGTCGCGGAACCGGACGATCTTCACGAACTCGTCCGCGTCCAGCGCCGCGCCGCCGATCAGGGCGCCGTCGACATCGGGCTGGGCCATGATCGCCGCGATGTTGCCGGACTTCACCGAGCCGCCGTACTGGATGCGGACCTTGTCGGCCAGCTCCTGCGAGTACAGCTCGGCGAGGCGGCCGCGGATCGCCCCGCAGACCTCCTGCGCGTCGTCGGGGGTGGCGACCTCGCCGGTCCCGATCGCCCAGACGGGTTCGTACGCGATCACGATGGACTCGACCTGGTCGGCCGGGACGTCCTTGAGACCGCCGTCGACCTGGGCCAGCGTGTACGGGACCTGCTGTCCGGCCTTGCGGATGTCCAGGCCCTCGCCGACGCACAGGATCGGGGTGAGCCCGTGCCGGTAGGCGGCCTTGACCTTGGCGTTGCAGAGCTCGTCGCTCTCGCCGTGGTACTGGCGGCGCTCGCTGTGGCCGACGGCCACGTACGTGCACTTCAGCTTCGCGAGCATCGAGCCGGAGATCTCGCCGGTGTAGGCGCCGGAGTCGTGCGCCGAGATGTCCTGGGCGCCGTACTTGATCTTCAGCTTGTCGCCGTCGACCAGGGTCTGCACCGAGCGCAGGTCGACGAAGGGCGGCAGGACCGCGACCTCGACGGCGTCGTAGTCCTTGTCGGCGAGCGCGAAGGCGAGCTTCTGGACGTGCGCGATGGCCTCGAGGTGGTTGAGGTTCATCTTCCAGTTGCCCGCCATGAGCGGGGTACGCGTGGTCATTGAGGGTCAGACCTCCAGTGCGGCGAGGCCGGGGAGCGTCTTGCCCTCGAGGTATTCGAGGGAGGCGCCGCCACCGGTAGAGATGTGGCCGAAAGCGTTCTCGTCGAAGCCGAGCGTACGCACGGCCGCGGCGGAGTCCCCGCCGCCGACCACGGTGAACGCGCTGCTGTCGACGAGGGCCTGCGCGATGGCGCGGGTGCCTCCGGCGTAGTCGGGGTGCTCGAAGACTCCCACGGGACCGTTCCAGAAGACGGTCTCCGCATCGGCGATCTTCGATGCGTACAGCTCGCGGGTCTTGGGACCGATGTCCAGACCCTCCCTGTCGGCGGGGATCTTGTCCGCGTCGACGATGGTGTAGTCGGCCGGGGCCTTGGTCTTCAGGTTCGGGAAGTCGGCGGAGACCAGGACGTCGACCGGGAGGACCAGCTCGACGCCCAGCTTCTCGGCGCGCGCCATGTACTCCAGGACGACGGGGATCTGGTCCTCCTGCAGGAGGGAGATGCCGATCTCGTGCCCCTGGGCCTTCAGGAAGGTGTAGGCCATGCCGCCGCCGATGAGGATGCGGTCGGCCTTGCCGAGCAGCTGGTCGATGACGGCCAGCTTGTCGGAGACCTTGGCACCGCCGAGGACGACCACGTACGGGCGCTTGACGTCGGCGGTCAGCTTCTTCAGGACGCCGACCTCGGTGGCGATCAGGTAGCCGGCCGCGTGCGGGAGGCGCGCGGGCAGGTCGAAGACCGACGCGTGCTTGCGGTGGACGGCGCCGAAGCCGTCGCCGACGTAGAGGTCGGCGAGCTCGGCGAGCTGGTCCGCGAAGGCGCCGCGCTCGGCGTCGTCCTTCGAGGTCTCACCGGCGTTGAAGCGCAGGTTCTCGATGACGGCGACCTGGCCGTCGGCGAGGGCGGCGACGGTCGACTTGGCGGAGGCACCGACGGTGTCGGTGGCGAACGCGACGTCCGCACCGAGCAGTTCTCCGAGCCGCCTGGCGGCCGGGGCGAGGGAGAAGGCCGGGTCCGGGGCGCCCTTGGGGCGGCCCAGGTGCGAGGCGACGACCACGCGGGCGCCGGCTTCGGCGAGCTTCGCGATGGCCGGCTGCACGGCACGGATGCGGCCGTCGTCGGTGATCGTGTCGCCCGCGAGCGGCACGTTGAGGTCGGCGCGGACGAAGACCCGCTTGCCGGCGACGCCTTCGGCGAGCAGTTCGTCGATCGTCTTCATGTGTTTCTACTCCTTATCCCCATACACGGGTTCTGCCGGTGCGGGGCCGATCGGTCGAGGCAGACAACAGGGCCCGTGCAGCGCTCCATCGCGCTGACCGGACCCTGTTCTCACATCTTGGTGCCTAGCCCTGCTACCTGAGACTTAGAGCTGGCCGCCGACGAAGACGGTCAGGTCGACGAGGCGGTTGGAGTAGCCCCACTCGTTGTCGTACCAGCCGACGACCTTGACCTGCGTTCCGTCCTGAACCATGGTCAGGGAGGAGTCGAAGGTGCAGGAAGCCGGCCAGTTCACGATGTCGGAGGAGACGATCGCGTCCTCGGTGTAGTCGAGGATGCCCTTGAGCTGACCCTCGGCGGCCTTCTGGAAGGCTGCGTTGATCTCTTCCTTGGTGGTCTCGCGGGAGAGCTCCAGGACGAGGTCGGTGACCGAGCCGGTCGGGACCGGGACGCGCATCGCGATGCCGTCCAGCTTGCCCTTCAGCTGCGGGAGGACCAGCGCGGTCGCCTTGGCGGCACCCGTCGAGGTCGGGATGATGTTCTCGGCGGCGGCGCGGGCGCGGCGCAGGTCCGAGTGCGGGAAGTCCAGGATGCGCTGGTCGTTCGTGTACGCGTGGACCGTGGTCATCATGCCCTTGACGATGCCGAAGTTCTCGTCGAGAACCTTGGCCATCGGCGCCACGCAGTTGGTGGTGCAGGAGGCGTTGGAGATGACGTGGTGGTTGGCCGCGTCGTACTTGTCCTGGTTGACGCCCATCACGATGGTGATGTCCTCGTCCTTGGCCGGAGCCGAGATGAGGACCTTCTTCGCGCCCGCGGCGATGTGCTTGGCGGCGTCGGCCTTCTTCGTGAAGATGCCGGTCGACTCGATGACGATGTCGGCGCCGAGCTCGCCCCAAGGCAGGTTCGCGGGGTCACGCTCGGCGAACGTCTTGAAGGTGTTGCCGCCGACGGTGATGGTGTCGTCGGTGTGGGAGACCTCGGCCTTGAGGCGGCCCAGGATGGTGTCGTACTTGAGCAGGTGCACCAGGGTCGCGTTGTCAGTCAGGTCGTTGACACCGACGATCTCGATGTCCGCTCCCTGCTCAAGGAGCGCCCGGAAGTAGTTGCGGCCAATTCGGCCAAAACCATTGATGCCTACGCGGATCGTCACGAACCGATCTCCTCGTTGGTGCGCCGGCCTGTCCCGCCGGCGAGCTGTATGGGATGTCCCCGACCGCTTACGACCCTACCTCTCCGTGAGCTTTTGAGTGACATCGGCCGGGACCTGACACTCCCCCTGCCACATGGGGGGACCGCGGCCGGGGCCCCGTACCGTGCGCTCGGTGCGGGGCCCGGACCTTGACCCGCCGTCACTCAGGGTGAGCAACGGGGGCTCGTATGATCAGCGGTGCAGCGACCTGAGCGCCTTACCGACGAGTACGGCTCGGTCCGCCGCCGCCGGCACGTGTTCCAGGCCGAAGCCGAGGAGCACCGTGTTACGCGTAGTGACCGACGCGTACGACTTGAACAGCTCCCCGGACCGGGACCAATCGCCCGCGACCACGGGGCTTCCGGCAGGTGCGCCCTGGGCGGTCCAGGCCCCCAGCGAGGTCTCGAACCCCTCCACGGCCTGATCGGCGCCGCCGACCGAGACGCGCGCCTCGTCCGCGAACAGGCCCCGGCCGCCGGCGCCGCCGTCCGAGACGTACGAGAGGGAGACCTCGACGGTCTTGCCCGCGTACGCGCTCAGGTCGAAGGAGACCTGCTTCCAGCCGTCGGAGGATCCGGTGAAGCTGTTCCACTGGCCGCTGGTGCCGTTGGCGGTGCAGCCGGCGCTGTCGAGGGTGAGGTAGTGCTTCAGGAACGGGTGGCCGTTGACGTAGAACCCGGCCTCGCACTCCGTCGGGACGGCGGTGCCGGTCAGGCCGCCCGCCTCGGGCAGCGTGGTCCAGTCCTCGGCGCCGGTGGTGTGGGCCTCGAGGAGCGCGTTGTCGTAGCCCGGCTCGGTGTTCCAGTTGAGGGCCATCTTGAGCTGCGGCCTGTCGGCGGCGGTGACCTTGGTCAGGTCGATGGTGCGGGTCAGCCGCTTCCACTCGTCGTCCTCGTGGGTGGCCGCGGCCATCCCCGCGCCGGCGTAGGGGGCGTACGGGTTCACGACCCCGGCGTACGAGCCCGCCTGTGCGCTCTTGAACTGCGGGAACTGCGCCGCGGGCAGGGAGTCGGAGGTGACCGCGTAGGAGCCGGGGGCGTTGATCGGGTTGCCCGTCGCATCGCCCAGGCCGTCCTTGGCGCCGGCGAGGGCACCCGCACCGGTGAAGCCGGTGGCGCCGGCGGCGCTCGTACGGCTGTAGGCGCCGAGGTAGTACTGACTGAAGTCGTCGGTCACGGCGCGGCCGACCTGGGCGTTGCCGCCCGCGAGCTCGCCGGCCTCGATCAGCTTGCCGCCCTCGTTGAGGAAGTCGCGCACGGCGAGCTGGGTGTCGCCGCCGGGCGTCTTGGCGCCGGTGTAGTGCACGGCCGTACGGAAGTGGGAGAGCACGCCGAGGTGGTGCGGGGCGCCTTGCACCGCCACGTCCCAGACCGCCGCGGACTTGCCGTTGGCGCGCAGGGCGTCGACGTACTCCTGCGCGTGCTGGGCCTTGGCGCCCTCCTCCGCGATCACCAGCACGTCGGCGCGCGGCCGCTCGGCCACCGTGTACGTGAAGTGCTCGCTGGAGACCCGCCTGCCGGAGCGGTCGCGGCCGGTGAACCAGACCTCGACCTTGTCGCCGGGCTTGGCCCCGTCGACCTTGGCCCGGTACTCGTCGAACCAGTTGTTGTCCTCGCCGCCGTAGACGTCGCCGCCCTTCCAGGCCCTCAGCCCGTCGTCGTGCGTGCGGCCGCCGTTGATGCGGAACTTGAGCTGCTTGTCCTTCAGCGCCTTGCGGGCGGTGACGGAGACCGTCTGGTCCTCGCCCTTGGCCACGTAGGAGGTGGTGAAGGGGTCCAGGGTGAAGTCCGCGGCGCTCAGGCCGACGGAGGACTTCGGCTGGTCCGGGTGCGCGGCGCTCTCGCCGACGGCGAGCGCGAAGGGGACGTTCTTCGCGAACTCCGCCTGGACGAGCTTCTCGTCGTCCGGGAAGTTGAAGCCGGACCGGCAGTCCTCGGGCTTCCACCGGTCGTTCGGGTCGCTGGCGGAGGCGGTCTGGCAGGTGGTCATCTCCGGCGTGAACATCATGACGCCGTTGACGTTGGCGGCGTGGCCGTCGGCCTCGCCGTTGGTGGTGTAGAGCTCGGAGGAGATCTGCGGGTAGTAGCCCGGGATCGCGGAGTTCTCCGGGGTGCCGGCGAGCGCCTTGTAGGCGACGTCGTCCGGGGTCGGGGTGGCCACCTGCCAGCCCACGCCGTAGAGCAGCAGCTCGGAGGCGGAGTGGTAGTTGATGGCGTACTTGAAGCCGATGCGCTTCTCGAACTTGTCGAGGGCGACGGTCTCCGGCTCGGAGGACGCCTTGGTGCCGCGGTAGGTCTCGCTCGACTGGTTCGGCGAGGAACCCTCGTTGTCGTAGCCCCACTTGTAGGCGAAGTTCCGGTTGAGGTCGACGCCGTCACCGGTGGTGATCTTGCCGTCGCCGTTGTTGTCGTGCAGGTTCTTGCGCCACAGCCGGTCGCCGTCGGGGGAGTGCGTGTAGTCGTACCCGTCCGGGTTCGCGGACAGCAGGAACCACAGCTCGGTGGAGTCCACCAGCTTGGTGATCCGCTGGTCCTTGCCGTAGTTGTCGAGGGTGTGGTGCATCAGCCGCCGGGTCATCTCCGGGGTGATCCACTCCCGGGCGTGCTGGTTGGACATGTAGAGCACGGACGGCTTGTCGCCGTCCTTGGTCGTGCGGGCGTTCTTGGTGACCTTCAGGGCGAGGATGTCCTTGCCCTGGACGGTCTTGCCGATGGAGACGACCTTGGCGAGGCCCGGGTTGGCCTGGGCCGTCGCCAGGATCTCCTCCTGGAGGCCGCCCTTGCCGCTGTAGGGGCGGAAGACCCCGTCGCCGGCGGCCCGGGAGCGGGCCGCGCCCGCGGGGACCTGGTGCTCGGCCAGCTTGACGCCCTGGCCTGCGAGCTCCTTGGCCTGGCCGCCGGTGAGGAACAGCTCGACCTTGGCGGTCCCGGTCTGCGGGGCGCGTTCGGTGAGCTCGTGGGCGTCCTGGCCCGCGGCGAGGAGGAGCGGGATCTGCTCCTTGGTGACGTCCGCGTCGTAGACCCGTACCTCGTCGGCGCCGGGTGCGGCGTCCGCTGCGGGCCGGGCGTGGGCCGCCGGGAGGGCGGCCAGTGTGGTTCCGAAGACGAGTGCGCTTGCGGCGAGGATCGATCTCGCGCGTTGCCTCATGTGCCCCCCTGGGCGTCGTCTGCCACGAAAGCGTTCGGACGACAGGCTCACGATCAGGCGATGCTCATGTCAATGGGGCGTGTCTCAAAGGGGTCCGCACGTGTGACGTGCAGACCCCCTTGCGGCGTACGGGACCAGGCGTACGGAACGGCGTGCGGCTAGCCGGCCATGTTGTCGGCCAGATCCTCGCTGAGGTTGGACTCGGTGCCCGGGATGCCGAGGTCCTGGGCCCGCTTGTCGGCCATCGCCAGCAGGCGGCGGATCCGGCCGGCGACCGCGTCCTTGGTCAGCGGCGGGTCGGCGAGCGCGCCCAGCTCCTCCAGGGAGGCCTGCTTGTGCTCCATGCGGAGCCGGCCGGCCGCGGCGAGGTGCTCGGGCACCTCTTCGCCGAGGATCTCCAGGGCACGCTGGACCCGGGCTCCGGCGGCCACCGCGGCCCGCGCCGAACGGCGCAGGTTGGCGTCGTCGAAGTTGGCGAGGCGGTTGGCGGTGGCGCGCACCTCGCGCCGCATCCGCCGCTCCTCCCAGGCCAGTACCGACTCGTGGGCGCCGAGCCGCGTGAGCAGGGCGCCGATCGCGTCGCCGTCGCGGACCACGACGCGGTCCACCCCGCGCACCTCGCGCGCCTTGGCGGCGATGGAGAGCCGGCGGGCGGCGCCCACCAGGGCCAGGGCGGCCTCCGGACCGGGGCAGGTCACCTCCAGGGAGGAGGACCGGCCCGGCTCGGTGAGCGAGCCGTGGGCCAGGAACGCGCCGCGCCAGGCCGCCTCGGCGTCGCAGGTGGCCCCGGAGACCACCTGCGGGGGCAGACCGCGGATGGGGCGGCCGCGGCCGTCCACGAGGCCCGTCTGGCGCGCCAGCTGGTCGCCGCCGGCCACGACCCGGACGACGTAGCGGCTGCCGCGGCGCAGGCCGCCGGGAGCCATGACCACCAGGTCCGAGGAATGGCCGAAGATCTCCAGGATGTCCTTGCGCAGGCGTCTGGCGGCGATCCCCGTGTCCAGCTCCGCCTCGATGACGATGCGCCCGCTCACCAGGTGCAGCCCGCCCGCGAACCGAAGGATCGCCGAGACCTCCGCCTTCCTGCAGCAGGTCCGGGTGACGGGCAGGCGGGAGATCTCATCCTTCACCGCAGGCGTCATCGCCATGGGCCGATCCTTCCATGCATCCGAAAAATACGGTCGTACGCGGCGGCGAGCAGCTCCGGATCATGCTTCGGAGAGCCGTCTTCCCTGGCCACCGGCGCCAGCTCGACCGCGGCACCGAACCGTTTTGCGGCATCGGCGAGGGACTCGCGGTCGGGCACGGCGGCCTCGTCGGCCAGCACCACGTCCAGGGCGAGTTTAGGGGCGTGTCGGGCCAAAACCTCCAAATGACGCTGCGGAGAGAAGCCCTCTGTTTCACCGGGCTGCGGCGCGAGGTTCAGCGAGAGGACCCGCCGGGCCTTGGTCTCGATCAGCGCGTCGAGCAGTTCCGGCACCAGCAGGTGCGGGATCACGGAGGAGAACCAGGACCCCGGACCGAGCACCACCCAGTCGGCGTCCAGGACCGCGGCGACGGCCTCCGGCACGGCCGGCGGATCTCCGGGCACGACCTGTACGGAGAGCACCTCGCCGGGGGTGGTGGCCACCGTGGCCTGCCCCCGGACGGTGTCGACCTCGCCCGGGCGGGTCTGGTCGTGGCCGCGCACCAGGGCCTGGAGCTCCAGCGGCACCGCCGACATCGGCAGCACCCGGCCCTGCGCGCCCAGCAGCTTCCCGACCAGGTCGAGGGCCTGGACGGGGTCGCCGAGCTGCTCCCACAGGGCCACGATCAGCAGATTGCCTACGGCGTGTTCGTGCAGGGCGCCGGCCGACTGGAAGCGGTGCTGGATCACGCGGGCCCAGGTCTGGCCCCAGTCGTCGTCCCCGCACAGCGCGGCCAGCGCCTTGCGCAGGTCGCCGGGCGGCAGCACGCCGAGCTCCTCGCGGAGGCGGCCGCTGGAGCCGCCGTCGTCGGCGACCGTGACCACGGCCGTGAGCTCGCCGGTGATCCGGCGCAGGGCTGCCAGGGAGGCCGACAGGCCCATGCCGCCGCCGAGGGCGACGACCTTGGGTGCGACCACCTTGGGGGCTGCGCCGCGGCGCAGCCCGGTGCGGCCCGCGCCGTCCTCGCCCCGCCCCGAGGTGAGGCGGCGCAGGCGGCGCAGCCGCAGGGTGCGTCCGGTCACTCGCGCCCCATGTCCCGGTGGACTACGACGGTCTCGACTCCCTCGGAGGCGAGGCGGGCAGCGAGCTTCTCGGACATGGCCACACTGCGGTGCTTGCCGCCGGTGCAGCCGACCGCGATGGTCACGTAGCGCTTGCCCTCGCGGCGGTAGCCGGTGGCGATGAGCTGGAGCAGCTCGGTGTAGCGGTCGAGGAACTCCTTGGCGCCGGGCTGGCTGAAGACGTAGCCCGACACCTCCGGGTTGAGGCCGGTGAAGGGCCGCAGTTCGGGAACCCAGTGCGGGTTGGGGATGAAGCGGCAGTCGACGACGAGGTCGGCGTCGACGGGGAGGCCGTACTTGTAGCCGAAGGACATGACGGTCGCCCGCAGCTCGGGCTCCTCGTCGCCCGCGAACTGGGCGTCCATCTTCGCGCGCAGCTCGTGCACGTTCAGGCTGGAGGTGTCGATGACCAGGTCGGCGTCGCCGCGCAGCTCGCGCAGCAGGTCGCGCTCGGCGGCGATGCCGTCGGTGATGCGGCCGTCGCCCTGGAGGGGGTGCGGGCGGCGGACCGACTCGAAGCGGCGGACCAGCGCGTCGTCGGAGGACTCGAGGAAGACGATGCGCCGGGTGACGCCCTTGCTGTCGAGGTCGGAGAGGGACTCGCGCAGGGCGTCGAAGAACTGGCGGCCGCGGACGTCGACGACGACGGCGATGCGCGCCACGTTGCCCTGCGAGCGGGCACCGAGCTCCACCATGGTGGGGATCAGCGCCGGCGGGAGGTTGTCGACGACGAACCAGCCGAGGTCCTCCAGACACTTGGCCGCCGTACTGCGGCCGGCCCCGGACATCCCGGAGATGATCACCAGCTCGGGGATGGCCGCCTCGGCGGTATCTCCGGGCTCCGCTGTCGTGCCCGTGCTCACCTGTGCTCCGTCTCGGTCGTGCTCGGTCGTGTGGTCGGTCATCTCGTCGGTCGTCTGCTCGGTCTCGCGCTCGGTCTCGCGCTCGGTCATTGCTCGGTCCCCCGTTCGGACGATGTCTCCCAGCTGCCGCTGGGAGGTGCCCCCACCCGCTGGGGCGGGGTGTCATCCTCAATGATCTCTCCTGTCGCCGTGTTGACGGCAGGACCGGCGGGAACCGACCGGGCGAGTGCCGCGGCCACGGTCTCGGCCGTCTTGCGGCCTATGCCCGGGACCTCGCAGATCTGGTCGATTGTCGCCTGTCTCAGCTTCTTCACCGAACCGAAGTGCTTGACCAGGGCCTGCCTGCGGCTTTCCCCGAGACCGGGCACCTCGTCGAGCGGGCCCGCCTTGAGCCGTTTTCCGCGCTTGTTCCGCTGGTACTGGATGGCGAAGCGGTGGGCTTCGTCACGCACCCGCTGGAGCAGGTAGAGCCCCTCGCTGGTGCGGGGCAGCACGACCGGGTCGTCCTCGCCGGGCAGCCAGACCTCCTCCAGCCGCTTGGCCAGCCCGCACACGGCCACGTCGTCGACGCCGAGCTCCTCCAAGGCCCGCTTGGCGGCGGCCACCTGCGGCTGGCCGCCGTCGACCACGACGAGCTGGGGCGGGTACGCGAAGCGCTTGGGGCGCCCCTCGTCCTCGGCGAGGGGGTCCTCCCCGTCCTCCGGGGACCACTCCCCCGTCTTCAGCTTCTCCTGGAGGTAGCGGCGGAAGCGCCGCGAGACCACCTCGTGCATGGACCGGACGTCGTCCTGCCCCTCGAAGGATTTGATCGAGAAGCGCCGGTATTCACTCTTTCTGGCCAGCCCGTCCTCGAAGACGACCATCGAGGCCACCACGTCGTCGCCCTGGAGGTGCGAGATGTCGAAGCACTCGATGCGCAGCGGCGCGCTGTCCAGCTCGAGGGCCTCGGCGATCTCCTCCAGGGCCCGGGAGCGGGTGGTGAGGTCGCTGGCGCGCTTGGTCTTGTGCAGGGCCAGGGATTGCTGCGCGTTGCGGTGGACGGTCTCCATCAGCGCCTTCTTGTCCCCGCGCTGCGGAATGCGCAGGCTGACCTGCGATCCGCGCCGCTCGGCGAGCCACTGGCTCAGCGCCGGGGTGTCCTCGGGCAGTGCCGGGACCAGCACCTCCTTGGGCACGCTCTCCCCGGTCTCCTCCCCGTAGAGCTGCTGGAGGGCGTGCTCGACGAGCCCGGCGGTGTCGACGGCCTCCACCTTGTCGGTGACCCAGCCCCGCTGGCCGCGGACCCGGCCACCGCGTACGTGGAAGATCTGCACGGCCGCTTCGAGCTCGTCCTCGGCGACGGCTACGAGATCGGCGTCCGTGGCATCGGCGAGGACGACGGCGTTCTTCTCCATGGCCCGGCGCAGCGCCCCTATGTCGTCACGCAGCCGGGCGGCCTTCTCGTACTCCATGTCCTCGGCGGCGTCGCGCATCTGCCGCTCGAGCCGGGAGAGGTACGTCCCGGTCCGTCCCGCCATGAAGTCGCAGAAGTCCTCGGCGAGTTCGCGGTGCTCCTCGGGGGTGACCCGGCCGACGCAGGGCGCGGAGCACTTGCCGATGTAGCCGAGCAGACAGGGCCGCCCGATCTGTGCGGACCGCTTGAACACCCCGGCGGAGCAGGTCCGCACGGGGAACACCCTCAGCATGAGGTCGACGGTCTCGCGAATCGCCCAGGCATGCCCATAAGGCCCGAAGTACCGCACGCCCTTCTTCTTGGGCCCCCGCATGACCTGGACCCTCGGATACTCCTCGTTCATCGTCACGGCGAGGGAGGGGTAGCTCTTGTCGTCCCGGTACTTGACGTTGAACCGGGGGTCGTACTCCTTGATCCAGGAGTACTCGAGCTGCAGCGCCTCGACCTCGGTGGAGACGACGGTCCACTCGACGGAGGCGGCCGTGGTCACCATGGTGGCGGTACGGGGGTGCAGCCCGGCGAGGTCCTGGAAGTAGTTGGCCAGCCGCTGCCGCAGGCTCTTGGCCTTCCCGACGTAGATCACCCGGCGGTGCTCGTCGCGGAATCGGTAGACCCCCGGGGAGTCGGGAATCTGCCCCGGCGCGGGACGGTAGCTGGAAGGGTCGGCCATGCCAACCACCCTACGTCCGCCCACCGACAACCCCCGTACACCGTGCCCCCGCCCGACCCGTACGGGCGCCCCGGAGGGGGCAAATCCAGCCCCGCCGGCGTTCGAGGTGCGGGGGTGCGGGGGTGGGGGGGGGGGGGGCCCCCCCCCCCCCCCCCCCCCCCCCCGTGCCCCCCCCCCCCCCCCCCTTCTCCCCTTCCCCCCCCCCCCCCCATCCCGATCCCGGCACAAACCCTGTAGAAAGAAGAAAA
>NZ_JBVIGX010000025.1:0-66354 GCF_055570595.1 Streptomyces sp. NPDC031132 | reverse complement strand
CACCCCCCTCGAACCCCCCCCCCCCCCCGCCCAGAAGGGAAACCGGGGGGGAAAAAACCCCCCCCCGGGGGGGGGGGGGGGGGGGGGGGGGGGGGGTGGCGCCCCCCCCCCCCCCCCAACGGCGCCGCACCCGCACGGGGTCCGGGGCGCGGCCCCGGGTCTTCCCGGTCCGCCCGGCGCCTGAGTCCGGGTCCGGGCAGAGCCCGGTGAACGGGAGAAGGGCGGGGCGGGGAGCAGCCACCCGCAGGGCCCGGACGGCCGACGGGCCGCCCGGGTCCTGCCGACTGCGCCCCGGCGGGCGCGAACCCGACGGGTCAGACGACCCCGCGGCCCCGCCGCGCCCGCCGCACGGCGACCACCCCGAGCGCCCCGAGCGCCCCGAGCGCCCCGAGCGCCCCGAGCGCCAGCCCACCGGCGACGGCCCCGGCCGCCACCGGCGCGCCCGCATCGTCGGCGGCCGCCGAGTAGCCACCCGCCCTACCCCCCTGCGCATACGCCGACCCCGGCAACTTGTCCCCGTACGCCCGCGTCACCCGCGACCGGTACGCGCCGAGGCTGGTACCCCCCGCTCCGACGGCGCGCTCGGCGTCCTCGTCCAGCGGCAGCACCCGGTTGTCCCGGGCCACGTACCACGCGTCGATCTGCGGTTCCCGGAACACCGTGCCGCCCGGCAGCTTCGCTGCGCCGAGCTGCGCGTAGCGGAATTCGTCGTCGCCGGTGGCGATGTTCACGACCTGCCACCCCGCCTCGGTCCGGGCGGTCCACAGCGCGGCCTGCTGCCCGTCCGCGGAGACGGCCTTGCTGGCCAGGAACTCCAGCCGGGCCACGGACGCCCCGGCCTTGCCCGCCACGAAGTCCGGGGACAGGTAGCTGACGGGTATCGCCTCGCCCTCGATGCGCGGCCGGACCGCGTCCGTCGCGACCTTGCCCTCGCGGGCGAAGAAGCGGGAGAGCGTGGCCAGGGTGCCGGGGGCGGCGGCCGCCTGCGCGGCCGCGGCCCTGGTCTCGGCGGTGACGGACTGCGGCTGCGGTACGGGGGCCGCCGAGGCCTGCGGGGCCGGTACGAGGACGGCGCCCGCGGCGAGAACCGCGGCGGCGACGAGCTTCTTCATGGCGCTCACGCCCCGATCCGGTAGAGCGAGTGGGTCCAGGAGAAGGTGCTGTTGTCCACGTACCAGGCGTGCGAGGCCCAGTTGTAGCGGTCGCTCGACGGCCACGGATCGCCCCAGTAGACCCAGCTGTCAGCGGTGTCGTAGCCGTAGATGACGTGCATGTGGCCGCCCCCGTTGGACCACTGGATCCGGGTCTCGACCGGCCGGTTCGCGTCGATCTCGCTCTGCACGGTGGTGTAGCGGAGCCAGCCGTTCACGTACGAGCCGGAGTTGATGCCGGCCCAGTTCAGGGCGGTCTGGACGTTGCCGAGGGTGGCCTGGTTGTTGGGGCAGTCGTAGCCCTGCTGGCGGTTGAAGGCGGCGTTGCAGAACTGGTTCTGGGTGTAGGTGCGGCCGAACCAGGTGGCGATGGTGTTGCCGCTCGCGGCCCAGCACCAGTTGGTCTTCTGCTGGGCCTGCATGGTGATGTTCAGGCGCTTGTACGCCAGGGTGGAGTCGGCGGCGACTCCGGTGCCCGCACCGGTACCGACGGCGGTGGCGGTACCGGTGGGCAGGGCGAAGAGCACGGCGGTGAGGACGGCGGCCAGGGAAAGCCGCCGCCGGTTTCGGTTGCGCATCGCGTTCCTCCCGTGTGGGGATCTCCCCGGGTGGGGCCGGGGAGGTTGGGGATGGAGGAGCGCGTCCGGACGCTGCGCCGAGCATCAGGGTGTTGTCGCGATCAGGTCAACAGGCTTCAATACGCGGTGACATTGCAGTGTGAACGGCGGGACCGCAGTGTGAATGACTGCCGTCCTTTCACCTGGACCCCCGGTGCCACCGGCGAGCTCTCCCGCCCCACCGTGCGTGAACGTTCACAGGAGGAGCCGTGATGCGGTCGACCGGGGAGAGCACGCAGGGGAGCGCTCCGGGCAGGAGACACGACAGCGCTCAGGAACTGGGGCAGCTGCTGCGCGCCGGCCCCTTCCATCTCGCGCTGCGCGCCGCCCTCACCGCCCGCGGCCTGCCCCTGCACCGCGTCCAGCACCACCTCGCGGCCCGCGGCATCAAGCTCGGCGTGACCAGCCTCAGTTACTGGCAGCAGGGCGCCCGCCGGCCGCGCCGCCCCGAGTCCCTGAAGGCCGTACGGGCCCTGGAGCAGATCCTGGAACTGCCCGAGGGGACCCTGCTGCGGCTGCTGGCCGCCCCGGACGGCGCCGGACCCGAGGCGGTCCGCCCGCCGGCGCGCTCGTACCGGGCCCTGGTCAGCGCCGGCGCGGCCGTGGAGGGGCTGCTGGCCGGCATGGAACTGCCCGCCGACGGCGGCCTGCACACCGTCGGCCACCACGAGCGGGTACGGATCGGTGCGGGCGGCGAGCTGCTGGGCCGCGAGTCGCAGCACGTCGTACGGGCCCACCGCGACGGCGTCGACCGCTACCTCGCCGTCCACCACGGCGATCCCGGCTGCGACCCGGCACAGGTCCGCGTCCGGGCGGACGAGAACTGCCGGACCGGACGCGTCCGCTGGCACCGGGAGGCCGAGGTGCTGGTCGCCGAGCTGCTCTTCGACGCCCGGCTGCGCGCCGGGGACACGTACGTCTTCGGGTACGGCTTCGAGGACGGCACCGGCGGCCGCTGCACCGAGTACGTCCGCGGGTTCAGCTACAGCGGCGGGCAGTACGTGCTCCAGGTCCGCTTCGACGAGGCGGCGCTGCCGGTGCGCTGCCGACGGTTCACCCGGTCCGGACCGGGTGCGCCGCGCAGCGGGCTGGCGGACTTGACGCCGAGCGGCCGCCACCGGGCCGTGCACCTGGTGGAGCCGGGGGTTCGGCGCGGGCTGCTGGGGATCGCCTGGGACTGGGCGTAGCTCCCCTGCGGGGGTTCTCCGGGCTCAGCCCGCGATGAGCTTGCCGCCCTCGGCCTTGACCGGGACGGCGGGCAGCGGGTCGACGGCCGGGCCGCGCAGCACCTTGCCGGTCCTCACGTCGAAGCGGCTGCCGTGGCAGGGGCAGTTGCCCTCGCCCTCGACGATCTTGTCCAGGACGCAGCCGGCGTGCGTGCACTGGGCGCTGAACGCCGTGTACTGGCCCGCCGCCGGGCAGCTGACGACCACCTTCTCCTTCCGGAACAGCTTCGACCCGCCGACCGGGACCTCGGACGCCGCGCCGAGCTCCACCGGGGCGGCCGGGACCGCCGGGGAGCCGGCGCCGCTGCTGCTCTCCGTGGAGCAGGCCGCGAGCGCCGTCCCGCCGCCGACGGCCCCGACGATCGCGGCGGCGCCCTTGAGCACGGTACGGCGGGCGGCGGACTGCGACGCGGACATGCGGTTCTCCTGGTACGGGGGTGCTACGGGCACGAAGGCCTGCTGGGCCCCCGACGATACCGCCGCCCGGTTCCGCCGCCCGATGGGATACCTTCCCCCGCGTGATCGTCGTCGGTGGAGAAGCCCTGATCGACCTCGTGCCCGTGGCGCAGCCGCCGGGCGCGCTCGTGCCGCGGCCGGGCGGGGGGCCGTACAACACCGCCCTGGCGCTGGGCCGGCTCGGTGCGGAGGTCGCCTTCTGCTCCCGGGTCTCGACGGACGGCTTCGGCGAGAGCCTCCTCTCCGGGCTGCGTGCGGCCGGGGTGGACCTCTCGCTGGTCCAGCGCGGGCCGGAGCCCACCACCCTCGCCGTGCCCTCGCTGGCCCCGGACGGCTCGGCGGCGTACGGCTTCTACGTGGAGGGCACGGCCGACCGGCTGTTCACCCTGCCCGCGGCGCTCCCCGCGGGCACCCGGGCCCTGGCGCTCGGCACCTGCTCCCTCGCCCTGGAGCCGGGCGCGAGCGCGTACGAGGCCCTGCTGCGCCGGGAGTCCGGGCGCGGGGTGCTGACCCTGCTGGACCCCAACATCCGCCCGGCGCTGATCGCGGATCCGGCGGCGTACCGTGCCCGGTTCCTGGCCTGGCTGCCGTACGTGTCCGTCCTCAAGCTGTCGGAGGAGGACGCCCGTTGGCTGGGCGGCCGGGTCTCGGACTGGCTGGCGGCGGGGCCCTCGGCGGTGGTGCTGACCCGCGGTGCGCAGGGGCTGACGGTCCGAACCCGGGAGGGCACGGAGTACGGGGTGCCGGCCCGCCGGGTCGCCGTGGCCGACACCATCGGCGCGGGCGACACGGTCAACGCGGCCCTGCTGCACCGCCTGTCCGGTCCGGCGGGTCCGGCCGGCGGCCCGGTGGATTGGCCCCGCGTACTGGCCTACGCGGCCCACGCGGCGGCGCTGACCTGTACCCGGGCGGGCGCGGAGCCGCCGTACGCGGCGGAGCTCAGCGGATAGCGGCCCACAGGGTCCGGGCCACGGCGGGGGCGAACTCCTCGACGGCCCGGACCACCTCCGGGCCGGAGAAGTGCAGGAAGAAGGCCCGCTGGAAGCAGGCGCCGAGCAGCAGCTCGGCCGCCGCCTCCGGATCGGCGTCGGGGCGCAGCCGCCCCCGCTCGAGCTCGCGGCGCAGCCGGCCGGTCAGGGCGTCGCGTACGACGTGGGGGCCGGTGCCGATCTCCTGGACGCCCTCGCGGTGCCGGGTCAGCAGGGCGGGCTCGGCGAAGAGCGAGGCGGCCATGGGCATGGCGTCGGCGTAGAAGAGCGAGGCGTGCCGGGCGATCGCGGTGAGCGCCTCCTCGACGGAGCGCTCGCCGTGGTCGCCGGCGAGCTCGGCCATGAGCGGCCCGGCGTTGGGGGTGCGCTCCATGAGGACGCGCACGAAGAGCTCCTCCTTGTTCGCGTAGTGCTTGTAGAGCGCGGCCTCCGAGCAGCCGGCCTCGCGGGCGATGGCCTTGGTGGTGGTGTTGGCGAGGCCGATGGTGCGCATGAGCGTCTCGGCGGCGTCAAGGAGCCGCTCGGGCGTGGGCCGGCTTGACTTCGGGGTGAGCATTCACTCACCCTAGCGGAAGACGGGGTGAGTAAATACTCACCCACCCTTGGACGGGAGCGGGCGATGAAACTGACGGTTTTCGGAGCCACGGGCGGTGTCGGGCGCGAGGTCGTCCGACAGGCCCTCGAAGCGGGCCACGAGGTGACGGCGGTGGTCCGCGACCCCGCCCGGCTGGACGTGCCGGCGCACGACCGCCTCCAGGTGGCCGTGGTGCGCGATCTGACGGACGAGGACGCGCTGCTGCCGGTCTTGGCGGGCCGGTCGGCGGTGATCTCCGCCCTGGGCTCGGCCAGCAACAAGCAGGCCCGGCTGGCGCCGGTCACCGGGCCGGCGGTACGGGCCGTCGTGTCGGCGATGGACCGGGCGGGGGTGAGCCGTCTCGCGGCGGTGAGCGCGGCGCCGGTCGGGCCGGACGTGGCGAGCGACGGGGTGCTGGCCCGGAAGGTCTTCCTCCCGCTCCTCCGCAGGGCGCTGCGCGACCTGTACGCGGACCTGGCGGTCATGGAGGCGGCGATCTCGGCGAGCGGCACCGAGTGGACGGTGATCCGGCCGCCCCGCCTCCTGAACAAGCCGCGCACCGGCTACCGCAGGGTCATCGGCGCCAATGTCCCCAACGCGCGCACGATCTCCAGAGAAGGTGCCGCAAACCCCCCCCTAACTCCCCGGACGACCCCGACCACGCCCGCCCGGGGGGGGGGTGGGGCGACGCACCCCGGGGGGGCCCCGCCCGGCGGCCGGCCCCCCTCAGGTCTACGCACCGCGCAGCGGCTAGGCCTTGCGGGCGCGGGCCGTCGCCTTCTTGGCCGGGGCTGCCGCCTTCTTGGCCGGGGCCGCCTTCTTGGCCGGGGCCGCCTTCTTGGCCGCGGTCCGCTTGGCGGCGGCCTTCTTCGGCGGGGTCACGAGCGAGGCGGCGTCCGAGACCCGCTCCGCCCCCAGGATGTCCCGCAGGAACTTGCCCGTGTGGCTCGCGCCCACCGACGCGACCTGCTCCGGCGTGCCCTCGGCGACCACCAGACCGCCGCCGTAACCGCCCTCCGGGCCCATGTCGATGACCCAGTCCGCGGTCTTGATGACGTCCAGGTTGTGCTCGATGACGATCACCGAGTTGCCCTTGTCCACCAGCCCCGACAGCACCTTGATCAGTTTCGAGATGTCCTCGAAGTGCAGACCCGTCGTCGGCTCGTCCAGCACGTACACCGTCCGCCCCGTCGACCGCTTCTGCAGCTCCGACGCCAGCTTCACGCGCTGCGCCTCACCGCCCGACAGCGTCGGCGCCGACTGGCCGAGCCGGACGTACCCCAGCCCCACCTCGTTCAGCGTCCGCAGGTGCCGCGAGATCGTCGGCACGGCCTCGAAGAAGTCCAGCGCCTCCTCGATCGGCATGTTCAGGACCTCGGCGATGGACTTGCCCTTGTAGTGGACCTCCAGCGTCTCCCGGTTGTACCGGGCGCCGTGGCAGACCTCGCACGGGACGTACACGTCCGGCAGGAAGTTCATCTCGATCTTGATGGTGCCGTCGCCGGAGCAGTTCTCGCACCGGCCGCCCTTCACGTTGAAGGAGAAGCGGCCCGGCAGGTAGCCGCGCACCTTCGCCTCCATCGTCTCCGCGAAGAGCTTGCGCACGTGGTCGAAGACGCCCGTGTACGTCGCCGGGTTGGACCGCGGGGTCCGGCCGATCGGCGACTGGTCGACGTGCACGACCTTGTCGACGAGGTCGTCCCCGTCCACCCGCGTGTGCCGTCCCGGCACCGAACGGGCGCCGTTGAGCTCGCGCGCCAGGTGCGTGTACAGGATGTCGTTGACCAGCGTCGACTTGCCCGACCCCGACACGCCCGTCACCGCCGTGAGCACACCCAGCGGGAAGGACACGTCGATGTCCCGCAGGTTGTTCTCCTTGGCGCCGTGGACCGTCAGCTTCCGGTTCCCGTTCACGGGCCGACGGATGTCCGGCACCGCGATGGACCGCTTCCCGGACAGGTACTGCCCGGTCATCGAGTCGCCGTTCTTCAGCAGCTCCTTCAGCGAGCCGCTGTGCACGACCTTGCCGCCGTGCTCGCCTGCGCCCGGGCCGATGTCCACGACCCAGTCGGCCACCTTGATGGTGTCCTCGTCGTGCTCCACGACGATCAGGGTGTTGCCCATGTCCCGCAGCCGCACCAGCGTCTCGATCAGCCGGTGGTTGTCCCGCTGGTGCAGCCCGATGGAGGGCTCGTCCAGCACGTACAGCACGCCGACCAGGCCGGAGCCGATCTGGGTGGCGAGGCGGATGCGCTGGGCCTCGCCGCCCGACAGGGTCCCGGCGGCGCGGTTCAGCGAGAGGTAGTCCAGGCCGACGTCGACGAGGAAGCGCAGCCGCTCGTTGACCTCCTTCAGGACCCGCTCGGCGATCTTCTTGTCGCGGGCGTCGAGCTTGAGCCGGCCCAGGAAGTCCGCGCACTCGCTGATCGACATCGCGGCGACTTCGGCGATGGACTTCTCCATCACCGTCACCGCGAGCACGATCGGCTTGAGCCGGGTGCCCTCGCAGGTCGGGCAGGGCACCTCGCGCATGTAGCCCTCGAAGCGCTCGCGGCTGGCGTCGCTCTCGGACTCGGCGTGCCGGCGCTTGACGAACGGCACGGCGCCCTCGAAGGCCGTCGTGTACGCCCGCTCCCGTCCGTACCGGTTGCGGTAGCGGACCTCGATCTGCGTCTTGTGCCCGTACAGCAGGGCCTTCTTCGCCCGCTGCGGCAGCCCGGCCCAGGGGATGTCCGTACGGAAGCCCAGCTCGCCGGCGAGCGCGCCGATCAGCCGCTGGAAGTAGTCCTTGGTGTGGCCGAGGGACCACGGGGAGACCGCGCCCTCGTCCAGGGACTTGTCCTCGTCCGGGATGATCAGCTCCGGGTCCACCTCCATGCGCGTACCGATGCCGGTGCACTCGGGGCAGGCGCCGAAGGGCGAGTTGAAGGAGAAGGAGCGCGGCTCCAGCTCTTCGAAGGACAGGTCGTCGTACGGGCAGTAGAGGTGCTCGGAGAACATCCGCTCGCGCTCGGGGTCGTCCTCGGCGAGGTCGACGAAGTCCAGGATCACCATGCCGCCGGAGAGGCCGAGGGCGGTCTCGACGGAGTCGGTGAGCCGGCGCTTGGCGCTGTCCTTGACGGTGAGGCGGTCGATGACCACCTCGATCGTGTGCTTCTCCTGCTTCTTCAGCGTGGGCGGCTCGGAGAGCTGGATGGTCTCCCCGTCCACCCGCGCCCGGCTGTAGCCCTTGGTCTGGAGGTCGGAGAAGAGGTCGACGAACTCGCCCTTGCGCTCGCGCACCAGCGGCGAGAGCACCTGGAAGCGGCTGCCCTCGGGGAGCGCGAGCACCTTGTCGACGATCGCCTGCGGCGACTGGCGCGAGATGGGCCGGCGGCACTCGGGGCAGTGGGGCTTGCCGATGCGCGCGAAGAGCAGGCGGAGGTAGTCGTAGACCTCGGTGATGGTGCCGACCGTCGAGCGCGGGTTGCGCGAGGTCGACTTCTGGTCGATCGAGACGGCCGGCGAGAGCCCCTCGATGAAGTCCACGTCGGGCTTGTCCATCTGCCCCAGGAACTGGCGGGCGTACGACGAGAGCGACTCGACGTAGCGGCGCTGGCCCTCGGCGAAGATCGTGTCGAAGGCCAGGGAGGACTTGCCCGAACCGGAGAGTCCGGTGAAGACGATGAGTGAGTCGCGGGGCAGGTCGAGCGAAACGTTCTTGAGGTTGTGCTCGCGAGCGCCACGAACGATGAGACGGTCGGTCACGCCGGTCCGCACCTTTCTTGAGAGAGCGGGGGCACGGGCCCCCGTCCCAGGGTATGGGGGGCGCCTCTGCAACGGGGAAGAGAGCTTGGACTTCGAGCGTATAGCACGCGCATTCGATTTACGGCACTCCCCGGACGGCTTCACCCGTTCGTGTGGCCTACGTCCCGCGGCACTAGGCTCGGATCCATGACTGATCATGTGCACGACCTGCAATCAGTACGTGAAGCCACGGACCGACTGCTGACCGCAGTCGCGAAACTGGACAACGCCGCCCTGGCCGAGGAGTCACACCTGCCGGGCTGGACCCGCGGCCACGTGCTGGCCCACCTCGCGCGCAATGCGGACGCCCTCGTCAACGTCTTCGCGGGCCGCCCGATGTACGAGAGCGCCGAGGCCCGCGACTCCGACATCGAGCGCGACGCCCCGCGCCCGCTGGAGGTCCAGCTCGCCGACCTGCGCGAGACCCACGCCGGCTTCCTGGCGCAGACCGGGCAGGACCAGGACTGGTCGCGCACCGTCGAGCTGCGCAACGGCGTCACCGACCTGGCCGCGAACGTGCCCTTCCGCCGCCTCGTCGAGGTCGAGCTGCACCACGTCGACCTGAACATCGGCTACGAGCTCTCCGACCTCCCGGAGGAGTTCACCGGGCGCGAGATCGCCTTCCTCGCCGACCGCTGGGCCGGGCGCCCCGAGGTGCCCCCGGTGACCCTGCAGAGCGAGGGCGACGGCAGCGGCCCCACGTGGCACACCGGCGGCGCCGAGGGCGGCCCGGTCACCCTGGTCGGCACCGGCGCCGAGCTCCTGGGCTGGCTGGCGGGGCGCGGGGACAAGGGCGCACACCTCACTGTCGTCGGCGGCCTCCTCCCCGCCCTCCCCCCGCTTTAGGATCAGGACATGACGTACAGCGGAGCGGTCAAGGTCGGCGGTCCGGCCGACGTGCACGAACTCCCGGACCTGATGATTTCCAAGGTCGCGGTGGGCCCCATGGACAACAACGCGTACCTGCTGCGCTGCCGGGCCACCGACGAGCAGCTGCTGATCGACGCGGCTGCGGAGCCGGCGACCCTGCTGCAGCTGATCGGCGACGACGGCATCGCGTCCGTCGTCACGACGCACCGGCACGGTGACCACTGGGGCGCGCTCCAGGCCGTGGTCGAGGCGACCGGCGCACGCACCTACGCGGGCGCCGACGACGTCGAGGGCATCCCGGTGGCCACCGACGTACCCGTGGCGGACGGGGACACGATCCAGGTGGGGCGGGTCACGCTGACCGCGCGCCACCTGGTCGGGCACACCCCCGGCTCGATCGCGCTGATCTACGACGACCCGCACGGGCACGCACACGTGTTCACCGGGGACTGCCTCTTCCCGGGCGGCGTCGGCAACACCGACAACGACCCGAAGGCCTTCGCCAACCTCATCGACGACGTGCAGCACAAGCTCTTCGAGCAGCTGTCGGACGAGACCTGGGTCTACCCGGGGCACGGCAACGACACCACGCTCGGCGCGGAGCGGCCGCACCTGGCCGAATGGCGCGAGCGCGGCTGGTAGCACCCGCCCGGTCCTGGTCAACACCGCGACAGGAAGCACTCCTTCCGGTCGAAGATGACCGAACGCACGTCCTGGGGGTGTGGGGCGGGGTAATTGCTGCACCATGCAACGAGACCCCTCCCCCGCCCTCCCTCTCCCCGTCGTTCCCCGGTCTCCCTCGATGCTGCGGCTGGCCTCGGCCTCGCTCGCCGGAACCGCCATCGAGTTCTACGACTTCTTCGTCTACGGCACGGCCGCCGCCCTCGTGCTCGGCCCGCTGTTCTTCCCGTCCTTCTCCCCGCTCGCCGGGACCCTCGCCGCCTTCGGCACCTTCGGCGTCGGATTCCTCGCCCGCCCGCTGGGCTCCGTCGTCTTCGGCCACATCGGCGACCGCTACGGGCGGCGCCCGGTCCTGCTCGGCTCCCTGCTGCTCACGGGCCTCGCCACGGTGGCGGTCGGCTGCGTGCCGACGTACGCGACGATCGGCATGGCAGCGCCCCTCCTGCTGCTGGTGCTCCGCTTCCTGCAGGGGCTCGGCCTCGGCGGCGAGTGGGGCGGCGCGGTCCTGCTGACCGCCGAGCACGCCCCCGAGCAGCGGCGCGGGCTGTGGGCGAGCTTCCCGCAGGCCGGCCCCGCGGTGGGCTTCCTGCTGGCCAACGGCATGACCCTCACCCTGTCCGCGACGCTGACCGACGGGCAGTTCGCCTCATGGGGCTGGCGCGTCCCGTTCTGGGCGGCGGGGGTGCTGGCCCTCGCCGGGCTGTGGCTTCGCCGCTCGGTGGAGGAGACCCCGCAGTTCCGCGCCCTCGCCGAAACCGGCCGGCGCTCCGACGCCCCGCTGTCCGAGGTGGTCCGCGGGCACTGGCGGCTGCTCCTGCTGACCGGCGGGGCCCTGTCCGTCGGGTACGCGGTCTTCTACGCGGTCACCACCTGGTCCCTCGCGTACGCGACCGAGCACCTGCGCGTGGACCGTACGGTGATGCTGGCCTGCATCATGAGCGCCGTCGCGCTCAAGGGCCTGATGACCCCGGTGATGGCGGTGCTCGGCGACCGCCACGGCCGGCGGCCGCTGTGCCTGGTCGGCTGTGCGCTCTGCCTGGTGTGGATGTTCCCGTTCATCGCGCTGCTGCGCACCGGGGACCCGCTGCTGATGACGCTGGGCTGCCTCGGCGGGCTGCTGGGCATGGTGACGATGTTCGCCGTGGTGGGTGCGTACCTGCCGGAGCTGTACGCCCCCCGGATCCGCTGCACGGGCGCGGCCGTGGGCTACAACCTGGGCGGGGTGCTGGGCGGCGCGCTGACCCCGATCGTGGCGACGGCGCTGGCGGACGGTTCCGGTCCGCCGTGGGGCGTGGCCGTGTACCTGAGCGCGATCGCCCTGCTCAGCCTGGTCTGCTTCGCGCTGCTCCCGGAGACGAACCCGACGGTCGTGCGGGCCCGGACGACCGGCCCCGGTACCGAGTCGGGCACGAGCGCGGGTACGGGAACGGGGGCGGCCGAAGCGGCCGCCCCCGCGTAGCCCCTCGGGGCTGTCGAGCCCTACGCGTCGATGCTCTCCGAGCGGGCGGCGGCCTCGGCGGCCGCCTGCTTCTTCGAGGCCATCAGGCTGGTGATCGTGGTGATCACGAGGACACCGCAGATGACGCCCAGGGAGACCGGGATGGAGATCTGCGGGACGTGCACCCCGGACTCGTGGAGGGCGTGCAGCACCAGCTTGATGCCGATGAAGCCGAGGATGACGGACAGGCCGTAGCTGAGGTGGACCAGCTTCTTGAGCAGACCGCCGATGAGGAAGTACAGCTGGCGCAGACCCATCAGGGCGAAGGCGTTGGCGGTGAAGACGATGTACGGGTCCTGGGTGAGGCCGAAGATCGCGGGGATCGAGTCCAGGGCGAACAGCACGTCGGTGGTGCCGATGGCCAGCATCACGATCATCAGCGGGGTCATGATCCGCTTGCCGTTGTTCCGGATGAAGAGCTTCGTGCCGTGGTACTGGTCGGAGACGCCGAACTTCTTCTCGACCGACTTGAGGAGACGGTTCTCCTCGAACTCCTCCTCGTCCTCGTCCTGGCGCGCCTCCTGGATGAGCTTCCAGGCGGTGTAGATCAGGAACGCGCCGAAGATGTAGAAGACCCACGAGAAGTTGGTGATGATCGCGGCGCCGGCCGCGATGAAGATCGCGCGGAGCACCAGGGCGATCAGCACGCCCACCAGCAGCACGCGCTGCTGGAGCTGGGAGGGCACCGCGAACTTCGCCATGATCAGGACGAACACGAACAGGTTGTCCACGCTCAGGGACTTCTCGGTGATGAAGCCGGCGAAGAACTCCTGGGAGGCCTGGCTGTTGCCGAAGAACATCAGGCCGAGGCCGAAGAGTCCGGCGAGGACGATCCAGACGACCGTCCAGATGCCGGCTTCCTTCACCGACACGTCGTGGGGCTTGCGGCCGATGAAGAAATCGGCGCCGATCAGGATGCTCAGACCGAGAATGGTCAGCACCCAGAGGTTCAACGAAACATCCACTGCTCATTCGCCTCCGGCAGATGGCTCAGCACACACGTCAGCGTCATCGCTGCCGGAGGTCTCTTCCACCCGGACGGCCTGGAGGCCGTGGGCCGGCGCCCCGGGACCGACCGCGGTTCATCGACCGAAGTGGGGTCCGTATTGACGGGCACGCCGTAGCAGGAAAGCAGGAATACTCCCCTCCGCGCGCCCAGGTTACCCGTCAGACCCCGGAAAGGTAAAGAGAAGCCCAAGAACCGGTCACGGGCGGGCATTGCGCCGGGCCGCGGCGATCCGGTCCAGGGTCTGTTCCAGGACGCGGCTGCCCTGCGGCGGCAGGTCCGGCTCGAAGGTCCAGGCGTGGCCGACCCACGGGTCGGCGAGGTGGTTGTCCGGCACCGGCGACAGCCGCATCAGCGAACGCCACAGCGGGTCCAGCAGCGGCCCGTACGCCGAGGCCTCGTCGCGGTCCGCCACCATCAGCAGGTGCACGCCGACCGCCGGACCCTCGTCGGCCAGGTAGCGCAGCCGGGTGACGGCCCGGTCGTCGAAGCCGTGCGGGAAGTCGTGCACGATCAGCAGCTGGTCGGCGGTGTCCACATCGGGCGGCAGGTCCTCGGGGGCTCCGGCCCGCACGGCCATCTGTACGAGGTCCACCCGCCGGGTCAGCTCCGCCAGGGTCCGGGTGACCCCTTCGGCCCCGGCGGCGGGCGGGCCGGCCAGCGCCCCGGCCGCGACGAGCGGCGCCAGGGAGGCGGCACCCGCCCCCGCCGCGTCGATGACGTGCACGGAGAACCGGTCCCCGGGGTGGACCGCGAGGAGCCGGACCGCGTGGGTGACGGCCATGTCCATGGCGGCCCGGCGCAGCCGGTCGGTGTCCATCGTCATCGCGGCCTCGGAGCCGGTGCGGCCGTTGTCGATCCACAGCCCGCGCTCGAGCGGGAGCCGCACGAGCATGGGGATCCGCAGGTCGGGACGCTCGGGCAGGTGCAGGTCGCCGAGGCGCAGGGCCATCGGGGCCTCCTCGGGGACCCCGTGCCCGTGCCAGACGGGGTTGGCCCAGCGGGCGTACGGGGCCGGCAGCGCGGGCTCGACCACCTCGGACTCGGCGATCAGCTGGGCGAGGTCCCGGTCGAGCACGGCCTTGGCCTGGTCGACGAGCTCGTCGTGGCGGGCCCGGGCCTCGTCGCGGGCGGCGTTGCCGGAGCCGCCCAGGCGGTGGCGGGGGTCGGACAGCGCCTCGTCGAGCTCGCGGTCCATCCGGGACTCGGCGAAGTCGCAGGCGCTGCGGTAGGCGGCCACCGAGCGGGCCAGGTCCTCGAACATGCCCCAGACCTGGTTGTAGAGCCGCTCGTCCATCGACCAGCCGCCGGCGTCTCCGGCGACGGGCGCGGCCGGCCGGCCGGGCTGCGCGGGCGCCGCGGCCTGCGGCGCCGGTTCGGGCGGCTCGGTGGTGCTGCGGCGCCGGCGCGGGTGCACGTAGTTGAGCGTGGGCGCGCTCAGCGTCGGCGGCCCGTCGCCGGCGTCCGCGGGCGGGGTGCCCGGCATACCGGCGTACGGGACTCCGGAGACCGGGACGGGCCCCGGCTGCGCGGGGGCCACCGGGGCGGGCGCGGCCGAGGCCGCGTCCTGCGGTTCCGGGCGGCCGAGCGGAGTCCCGGGGGCGGCCACGGTGGGCAGGGACACGGTGGGCGCGGGCGCGGCCTCGTCCCGCGCGGCCGCTCCCACGACCGCGGCGGCCAGGGCGATGGCGGCCGGTGCGCCCAGGCCGGCGTCGGCGAGCAGCGCGCCGAGCCCGTCGGCGTACCCCTGGCCCACGGCGCGGACCTTCCAGGCGCCCTGGCGCCGGTAGAGCTCGAGGGCCACGACGGCGGTCTCGGACTCCAGCCCGGTCACCGTGTACGCGGCGAGCTCGGCGCCCTCCGGTTCGGCCACGGCCACGTACGAGGCGGGAGCCGCGCCGAAGCGCGTCGGACCGCCGGGCGGCAGGACGAGCACCACCCCGAGCCGGTGCACGGTCGGTTCCACGGCGGCGAGGTCGACGGCGAAGCGGTGCTCGCCCGCCACGGCCCCCGGCACCTCCAGTCCGGGCAGGTTCCGGGCACCGGGGTGGGCCACCGACTCGGGGCCGGCCAGCCGGCCCGAGTCGTCGCAGGCCGAGGCCAGGGCCAGGACGGGCGTGCCCGCCGAGACCCTGATCTCCACCTGTGTCCGGGACAGGGGGTGGTTCTGCCCCCGGACCAGTTCGGCCGTCATCGTGCAGCCCTCCCCCGTGCCCTTGCTCTTCTTTTCCGGTGCTCTGCGGTGGTGCCGGTACTGCGGTGGTGCGGTACTGCTTACAGGTGCGGCAGGATCGCCGGCATCAGGTCCTGGAAGGTGCGGCCGTTGGCCGGGTTGCCGAGGGCCGTCATCTGCCAGCCGCTTCCGGCGCGCGACACCTTCGCCATGATCTGCGCGGTGTACTGCCCGCCGCCGTCCAGGGTGTAGCGGGCCAGCTCCTGGCCGTTGGTCTCGTCGACGATGCGGCAGAACGCGTTCTGCACCTCCTGGAACGTCTGGCCGGTGAACGAGTTCACCGTGAAGACGATCTGGTCAATGTGCACCGGCACGCGCTGGAGGTCGACGAGGATCGACTCGTCGTCCCCGCCCTGGCCGGCGCCGCCGACGAGGTTGTCACCGGTGTGCCGGACCGAGCCGTCGTCGCTCTGCAGGTGCCGGAAGAACACCACGTCGACCGGCTGCTTGTCGGCGAAGAGCACCGCCGACGCGTCCAGGTCGATCTCCCGGGTCCGCGAGCCGAACAGCCCGCGGCGCTTGGCCGCCTGCCAGCCGAGGCCCATCCGGACCGCGGTCAGCGTGCCCCCGTCCTGCTTCTGCAGACTGATGGCCTGACCCTTGGTCATGTTGACCGTCACGCGCTGTCCCCTCTCCTAGCCCGCCCCCGATGTGGGTGCGCACATGTACCTGCGGCTGCTGCCAACCCTACTGACCGGCCCCGGGTCAGGCGAGGCCCGCTTCCTTCATCTGTCGCAGCTCCTTCTTCAGCTCGCCCACCTCGTCGCGGATCCGGGCCGCGACCTCGAACTGGAGCTCGGCCGCCGCACCGCGCATCCGCTCCGTCATCTGCTCGATGAGCGCCGCCAGTTCCTCGGCCGGACGGTCCGTCAGCACCGCGGCCTCCTTGGCCGCCTTGGCGGCCTTGGCGCCCTTGACCCCCTTGCCGTCCACGGTGATCTGGCCCGCCTTGACCACGCCGAGCGAAGGCACGGGAGCCTTGCCGTCCTTGCCCTGGCGGTACCCGGTGCCGAGGAGCTGTTCGGTGTCCAGCTCCTCCCGGGCGATGGTGGCGACGATGTCGTTGATCTTCTTGCGCAGGGGCTGCGGGTCGATCCCCTTGGCCGTGTTGTAGGCGACCTGCTTCTCCCGGCGGCGGTTGGTCTCGTCGATCGCCTGTGCCATCGCCGGGGTGATGCTGTCCGCGTACATGTGGACCTGGCCCGACACGTTGCGCGCCGCGCGGCCGATGGTCTGGATCAAGGAGGTCCCCGAGCGCAGGAAGCCCTGCTTGTCGGCGTCGAGGATCGCGACGAGCGACACCTCGGGCAGGTCGAGGCCCTCGCGCAGCAGGTTGATGCCGACCAGGACGTCGTACTCGCCGGCGCGCAGCTCGCGCAGCAGCTCGATCCGGCGCAGCGTGTCGACGTCGCTGTGCAGGTAGCGGACCTGGATGCCGAGCTCCAGGAAGTAGTCCGTGAGGTCCTCGGCCATCTTCTTGGTGAGGGTGGTGACCAGGACGCGCTCGTCCTTCTCCACCCGCTGCCGGATCTCGTGGACCAGGTCGTCGATCTGCCCCTCGGTGGGCTTGACCACGACCTCGGGGTCGACGAGGCCGGTGGGGCGGATGATCTGCTCGACGAAGCCGTCGCCGCGGGAGAGCTCGTACTTGCCCGGGGTCGCCGACAGGTAGACCGTCTGGCCGATCCGCTCCTGGAACTCCTCCCACTTCAGCGGCCGGTTGTCGAGGGCGGACGGCAGCCGGAAGCCGTGGTCGACCAGGGTCCGCTTGCGCGAGGCGTCGCCCTCGTACATCGCGCCGATCTGCGGCACGGTGACGTGCGACTCGTCGATGACGAGGAGGAAGTCCTCGGGGAAGTAGTCGATGAGGGTGTTGGGCGCGGAGCCGCGCTCGCGGTCGTCCATGTGCAGCGAGTAGTTCTCGATGCCGGAGCAGGACCCGATCTGGCGCATCATCTCCAGGTCGTACGTGGTGCGCATGCGCAGGCGCTGCGCCTCGAGCATCTTGCCCTGCTTCTCCAGCTCGGCGAGGCGCTCGGCGAGCTCCGTCTCGATGCCGGCGATCGCCTTCTCCATGCGCTCGGGGCCGGCGACGTAGTGGCTGGCGGGGAAGACGTACAGCTCGCGGTCCTCGCTGATGACCTCGCCGGTCAGCGGGTGCAGGGTGGAGAGGGCCTCGATCTCGTCGCCGAACATCTCGATGCGGACGGCCAGTTCCTCGTAGACCGGGAAGATCTCGATGGTGTCCCCGCGCACGCGGAAGGTGCCGCGGGTGAAGGCCACGTCGTTGCGCGTGTACTGGATGTCGACGAAGCGGCGCAGCAGCTGGTCCCGGTCCATCTCCTCGCCGACCTTGAGGGGGACCATCCGGTCGACGTACTCCTGCGGGGTGCCGAGGCCGTAGATGCAGGACACGGACGCCACGACGATCACGTCGCGCCGGGTGAGCAGCGAGTTGGTCGCGGAGTGGCGCAGCCGCTCCACCTCCTCGTTGATCGAGGAGTCCTTCTCGATGTAGGTGTCCGACTGCGGTACGTAGGCCTCGGGCTGGTAGTAGTCGTAGTACGAGACGAAGTACTCGACGGCGTTGTTCGGCAGGAGCTCGCGGAACTCGTTCGCCAGCTGGGCGGCGAGGGTCTTGTTCGGCGCCATGACCAGGGTGGGGCGCTGGAGCTTCTCGATCATCCAGGCGGTGGTCGCCGACTTGCCGGTGCCGGTCGCACCCAGCAGGACGACATCCTTCTCACCTGCACGGATGCGCTTCTCCAGGTCGGCGATGGCCGCCGGCTGGTCGCCGCTGGGCTGGTAGGGGCTGACGACCTCGAAAGGCGCCACCGTGCGTTCGATCTTCGATACGGGCCGCATGACTCCACCGTACGACCCCGCACTGACACTCATGCGGCCGCGCGCGGGTCCGCGGCGCCGGGCCAGGTCCGGCGGGCGGGACGGAAGTCCTCCTTTCTGGTCCGTTTGTCGTAGTTCGGTGGCGGCGCCGTGATCATCAACCGCATGATCGCCGTAGAGGTCCCCCGTGTAGTGCATCGCCGCAACGTCTGCCATTCCGCACGCGTCTGACGCAGGAACAGGGCTCCGAACCGAGGAGAACGCACATGTACGTCCGACCCGCCGCCGCGGCCGCCGCCGCATTCCTGGGCTTCACCCTGACCGTCCTGGGCGGGACGACCTCGTCCGCCGCCACCGGCCCCTCCTCCCCCTCTTCCCCGGCCTCCCCCGCCGGCGCCGGCGGCGGGGCGGGGCTGCTGGGCCCCGTCGTGTACGCCCACCGGGGGGCTTCGGCGTACGCGCCGGAGAACACCCTCGACGCGATCGACCTCGCGATGCGGCTGGGCTTCGACTGGGTCGAGAACGACGTCCAGCGCACCAAGGACGGTGAGCTGGTCGTGGTCCACGACGACACCCTGGCGCGGACGACCGACGTCGAGCAGGCGTTCCCGGACCGGAGCCCCTGGCGGGTCAAGGACTTCACGGCGGCGGAGATCGCCACGCTCGACGCGGGCAGCTGGTTCGGCGCGGAGTTCACGGGGGCCCGGGTGCCGACCCTGCGGGCATACCTCGACCGGGTGCAGGACAACCGGCAGCGGCTGCTGCTGGAGATCAAGAAGCCCGAGCTCTACCCCGGGATCGAGAAGGAGACGCTGCAGGTGCTGGACGAGACGGGCTGGCTCGACGCGGACCACGTGCGGCGCCGCCTGGTCGTGCAGAGCTTCAGCGCGGACTCCGTGCAACTCGTGCACGGCCTGCGCCCGGACCTCGTGACGGCCTTCCTGGGCACCCCGACCGTCGCCGACCTGCCGAAGTACGCCGCGTTCACGGACCGGATCAACCCGTGGCACACCACCATCTCGGCCGACTGGGTGGCGGCGGTGCACGGCCTGCTGGGCGCCCACGGCAAGACGATGGAGGTGGACACCTGGATCGTGGACGACGCGGCGACGGCCCGGAAGGTACAGGGGATGGGCGTGGACGGGATCATCACCAACGCCCCGGACGTCGTGCAGGAGGCGGTGCTCGGCCCGGAGGCGGTGCTCGGCGCCTTCCCGTACTAGGGCATCCCCAGGGGTGTCGTACCCGCCCCGTACGGTGGAGGGGTGGACAGCACCGAGCGGCCCCGCGGGCCGCACCTCGAATGGACCGTCGTCCCCAGCGACGTCGGGCCCCTGCTCCTGGCCGCGACCCCGGAGGGTCTGGTCCGGGTCGAGTTCCATGCCGGTCCGGACCGGGTCGAGAAGATGATCGGCTCCCTCGTCTCCCGGCTCGGCGCCGACGCCTGGCGCCCGGCACCGGGCGAGGAGGTGCTCCTGGCCGAGCCGGTACGCCAGCTGACGGCCTACTTCGCGGGCTCGCTCAAGCGCTTCGACCTGCCGCTGGACTGGCGGCTCAGCTCCGGCTTCAACCGGCAGGTGCTCCAGGAGCTGGACCGCTCGGTGCCGTACGGGGCGGTCGTGGGGTACGGGGAGCTCGCGGCCCGGGTCGGACAGCCGGGCGCGGCCCAGGCCGTGGGCAACGCCATGGGGTCGAATCCGCTGCCGCTGGTGGTGGCCTGCCACCGGGTCGTGGAGAACGACGGCGGCATCGGCGGTTTCGGCGGCGGGGTGGAGACCAAGCGGTCCCTGCTGGCGCTGGAGGGCGTCCTGCCGCAGCCGCTGTTCTGACGGGAGTGTGCGGGGGATGCGGGGGTGGACGGGGGTGCATCCCCCGTTCCGTCGGGCGGTAAGGGGTGGGAGACTGCCGCGGTGACTACTCCTGCTGCCTCGGGCCGGACCGCGCCCGCGCCCGTAGACCGCCCTGCGCCGCCGCGACGGCGGTGGGCCGCATGACCGCCGTACCCGGCACCGACCGGCCTGCTCCGCCGGCCGGCCCGGCGGACCTGCCCGGGCTCCAACGGCGCACCTCCGCGGTGCTGATAGCGAGCCAGATGCTGGGCGGCCTCGGCGTGCCCATCAGCATCGCGCTGGCCCCGGTCCTCGCGACGCAGGTCAGCGGCACCGAGTCGCTGTCCGGCTTCGCCTCCACCGCCGCGGTGATCGGCACCGCGGCGGTCTCCCTGCCGCTCGCCGCCCTGATGACCGCGCGCGGCCGGCGCCCGGGGCTGGTCCTCGGGTACGGGATCGGCGCAGCGGGTGCGGCCCTGGTCGTCCTCGCCACCGCGATCAAGAGCTTCCCGCTGCTCATGCTCGGCATGGCCGCCTTCGGAGCAGCCTCCTCCGCCAACCTCCAGGCCCGGTTCGCGGCCGCCGATCTCGCCGCGCCGGACCGGCGGGCCCGGGCCGTCGCCGTCGTCGTCTGGGCGTCGACCCTCGGCGCGGTGCTCGGCCCCAACCTCTCCGCCCCGGCCAGCCGCAGCTTCGCCGGGACCTCCATACCCGAGACGGCGGGCCCCTTCGTCTGGGCCGGAGCCGTCTTCGTCCTCACCGGCACCCTGATCGGCGTGCTCCTGCGGCCGGACCCGCTGCTGACGGCCCGGGCGCTGGCCTCGCCCGAGGAGCAGACCCGCGAGGGCCGCTCGCTGCGCGCCGGGCTCGCGGCCGTCAAGGCCTCCCCGCGGGCGCGCCTGGCCCTGGTCACCGTCGCGGTCTCGCACACCACCATGGTCTCGATCATGGTGATGACCCCGGTCGACCTGGGCCACCACGGCGCAGGGCTGGAGCTCGTCGGCCTGGTGATCAGCGGCCACATCGCCGGCATGTTCGCCTTCTCGCCGGTCATGGGCTGGCTCGCGGACCGCGTCGGCCGGCTGTCGGTCATCGGCCTCGCGGCCGGGCTGCTGTCGCTGGCCGCCCTGCTCGCCGGCACCGCCGGTCCCGACCACGCGCAGAGCGCCGTCGGCCTGTTCCTGCTCGGCCTCGGCTGGTCCGCCGGCATGGTCTCCGGCTCGGCGCTGCTCACCGACTCGGTGCCGCAGGCCGCGCGGGCCGCCGTACAGGGTCTGAGCGACCTCACGATGAACACCTGCGCGGGCGTGGGCGGCGCGGCCGCCGGCCTGGTCATGTCCCACGCGGGCTACGGCTGGCTGAACGTGATCGGCGCGGGCCTGCTGCTGCCGATGGCGGCGCTCGCCCTGTTCACCGGGCGCCGCCATCCCGCTGCCGTCGCTTCCGCTCCTGCGGCTAGTAGCTGATGTGGTAGGCCTTGCGCAGCGTCTCGTGGACGGTCCAGGTGGTCTTGTCGCCCTCCCGGAGCACACAGGCGGAGCCGGGGCCCACCTCCAGGGTCTCCCCGCCCTCGACCTCGATGGTGGCGCGGCCGCTGACCACGACGAACAGCTCGTTCGCCTCGGTGTCGGTGACCACGCCCGGGGTGATCTGCCAGATGCCCCGCAGCTGCTTGCCGTCGGGCGACTCCCACAGCACCTTGCCCGTCACGACGGGCTCGCCGGAGAGGATCTGGCCGGGATCGAGGTCCTCGACCTCCAGCTCGGCATCCGGTACGGATACGGCGAACGAGACGGGGCCGTGCTCACTGGTGCTCATGCCGAGTCAGCCTAATCCGGCCGTCCGGCGCACCGCGGTGACCAGAACGTCCAGGTTCCGCCCGCCGGACAGGTCAATCTGTCCAGCCGCCCCCGGCCCCGGCCCCGGCCGGGCCGTCGGGCGCTGAGCACCGGCTGGTGGAATCCGGTGGCCTGCGCCGGGTGCCACACCGTTTCGGCGAACCCGGCCCGGCGGGCGTAGCCCTGCGTCTCCTCCTCGGGCAGCGCCCAGTACGTGGTCTTGGCCGTGCGGGTGGTCCACGTCTCCGGGCCGGGCCCGGCGGACGGCAACAGCGGGAAGGGCTCCAGGTCGTACCGCTCTCCGTCCTCGTGCCACCGCCAGAGCTGGAAGCTGATGGTGCGTCCGTCCGGGCCGGTCCGCACGTGCGGGGCGTCGCTCTGCGGCCGGGCCCGCCGCAGTTCGCCGTACGGGCGGGTCGAGAGCAGCAGCAGGCCGCCCGGGCGCAGCACCCGCAGGGTTTCGGCCAGGGCGGTGCACACGTCGTCGGCCGTCAGGAGGTGCGGCAGGGCGTTGTCCGCGCACACGACCGCGTCGAAGGAGCCGTCCCGGAAGGGCAGGGCCCGCATGTCCGCGGCAGCGGTGGAGAGGGCGAGCCCGCGCGCGGCCGCCTCGCGGCCGGCCCGGGCGGCCGAGGGCGGGCTCAGGTCGGTTCCGGTGACCCGGTGACCCGGTGGCCCAGGGCGGCCCATTTCAAGGCCTGGGTGCCGATTCCGCAGGCGTGGTCGAGGACGCGGTGCGGGCCGGGGCCCGGGCAGGCGGTGAGCAGGGCGTTCAGCGCCCGGCCCTGGCGGGCGATGCCCGCGTCCCAGTCCGCGTACAGGAGGTCGTACCGGTCGGCGAGTTCGTCGTAGAAGGCGCGCGTGTCCCGGGGGTTCATGGGGGCACGCTGGTCGGACAGGTTCGGAAGGCGGGCCGGGAGCGCGTTTGGGGGCGCACGTCCCGTGCCATGGATGGGACATGCACACATCACCCGAGGTCCCCGTCCTGTCCGAAGAGGTCCGCGAGGCGCTCGAACGGGGCCGTCCCGTCGTGGCGCTGGAGTCGACGATCATCGCGCACGGCCTGCCCCGCCCCCGCAATCTCGCCGTGGGCGCCGAACTGGAGGCGCTGGTGCGCGCCGAGGGGGCGGTTCCGGCCACGATCGCGGTCGTCGACGGGGTGGCGTACGCGGGCCTCGACAAGGCGCAGCTGGAGCGGATCGCCGGCGGCGAGGGCGTACGCAAGCTCGGCCACCGGGATCTGGCTCCCGCGCTCGCGGCGGGCGCGACCGGGGCCACGACGGTGTCCGCGACGGCGTTCCTGGCCGCGCGGGCCGGGCTGCGGGTCTTCGCCACGGGCGGGCTGGGCGGCGTACACCGCGAGTACGCGCAGACCCAGGACGAGTCGGCGGACCTGCAGTTGCTGGCGCGGACGCGCATCACGGTGGTGTGCGCGGGGGTGAAGTCGATCCTGGACGTGCCGGCCACGCTGCAGCGGCTGGAGACGCTCGGGGTGGGGGTGGTGGGGTACGGGACGGAACGTTTCCCCGGCTTCTACCTGGCCAGTTCCGGCGAGCCCGTGGACTGGACCGTCCACCGGCCACAGGAGGTGGCGGCGGTGATGGCCGCTCAGGACGCCCTCGGCGGACCGCAGTCGGCGCTGCTGGTGGCCAATCCGGTGGCGGAGGCGGATCAGTTGGATCCGGACCTGCACGACCGGGTGCTGGCCGAGGCCCTCGAGGAGTGCCGCGAGCGGGGGATCACGGGGCAGGCGGTGACCCCGTTCCTGCTGGGGTTCCTGGTACGGGCGACGGGCGGGGCCTCGCTGGAGGCCAACCTGGCGGCGGTACGGGGCAACGTGGTGCTCGGGGCCAGGATCGCGGGGGCCTGGGCGGCGCGCGCGTGACCGCACCCGGGGCGCTGCTGGTGGTCGGGGACGTGGTGACGGACGTCGTGGCCGTGCATCCGGAGCCGCTGACCCCGGCCACGGACACGGCCGCGCGGATCCGGACCCTGCCGGGCGGCGCCGGGGCCAACGCGGCCTGCTGGGCGGCCCGCGCGGGGGTGGCGGAGGTACGCCTGCTCGCGCGGGTCGGCGCCGAATCCGCCCGCTGGCACGAGCAGTCGCTGCGCGACTGCGGGGTGCGGCCGCGGCTGGTGATCGATCCGGCCGAGCCGACCGGGACGGTGGTGGCGCTGGTCGGCAAGGACGCGGAGCGGACCTTCCTCACCGACAGCGGCGCCGCGCTGCGGCTGTGCCCCGAGGACTGGGCGCCGGCCCTGCTGGACGGGGCGGCCCATCTGCACCTGTCCGGCTACCTCTTCTTCGCCGACAGCAGCCGCGAACTGGCCCTCGTCGCACTGCGGGCGGCCCGGGCCCGCGGGGTTCCGGTGAGCGTGGACCCGGCCTCGGCGGGATTCCTGGTCGCGCTGGGGCCGGAGCGCTTCCTCGATGCCGTGGCGGGGACCGGCGTACTGCTGCCCAACGAGGACGAGGCGCGGCTGCTGGCCGGACTGCCCGGGGAGGCGGGAGCGGATGGGGCGGCCAGGGCGGCGGCGGAGCTGAGCCGGCGGGTCCCGCTGGTGGTGGTCACCCGCGGCGCGGCGGGGGCGCTGGTGGCGGAGGCGGGCCGGGTGACCGCGGAAGTGTCGGCGGAGGCGGCCGAGGCGGTGGACTCGACGGGGGCCGGGGACGCGTTCACCGGCGGGTTCCTGGCGGCCCGGCTCGCGGGGGCGGCCCCGGCTGACGCGGCCCGGGCGGGGTGCCGGGCGGCCGCACAGGCGGTCACCCGGCTGGGCGGGCGACCGTAGCTGCGGGACCGGTGCGGGGCGGACACCTCGGCCGCGGCCGGGGAGTGA
This sequence comes from Streptomyces sp. NPDC031132, assembly GCF_055570595.1. Lineage (NCBI taxonomy): Bacteria > Bacillati > Actinomycetota > Actinomycetes > Kitasatosporales > Streptomycetaceae > Streptomyces > Streptomyces sp. NPDC031132. Next base: position 41,918 of record NZ_JBVIGX010000025.1, on the reverse strand, counting down.
CGCCGCGGGCCGGGCAGGACTTCGCGGACACCCCCTAAAGGGTGTACTCCTCCTGACCGAGGGTCTCGATCATGCCCCTGTGGTTCACGTTGTAGTGGAACACCAGGCCCTTGTTCGGGTGGGACTCCAGCCACGAGGTGAGCTCGTGCGCGGTGATCGGCTTGCTCACGGAGCCGGAGACGATGGGGGCCATGGCGGTGATCTTGGCGTCGTCGGCGACCGTGATGAAGGTTTCCTCGCCGACCGTGACGAAGGGCGTGCTGCCTCCCGGGACGGGGCAGCCCCAGTTCCCGCGCTTGACGATCAGGCTGAGGGCGCCGCCCTCGGGGGTGTACCGGTACACGGCGATCTCGTCGGGCGAGATGGGCGGCTTGGGGGCGCAGGTGGGTCCGGGCGCGGGCGGCTTCGGCTTGGCCGGAGCGGTGGTGGTCGGGGCCGGCTTCTTCGCGGACGCCGCTGCGGACGGCGCCCCTCCGCCCGCCGGGGTGGCAGAGGTGGCAGGGGTGGCCGACGGGCTCGCCGGGCTCGCACCGGGGCTCGTACCGGCGGCTCCCGCTCCCGCGTCACTGCCGTCGTCGCCGTTGCAGGCCGAGAGGGCCAGGGCCCCGCACAGCACCAGCGCGGCGCAGGCGGCCTGCCGCCGCAGCCGTCTCGGACCCTGAACCGCCCTACCACGTCCGCCCATTGCCGTCTCCCTCTGCCAAGGCGCCACCCGGTGGCCGCCGTCGAAGCGTGACGTCAACGTAGCGCCGGGGTTCGCGCCGCGGCGATGGCCGGATCCCGTTCGTCGCAGAGCCGCGATGCCGCTGTTGCGGATCCCGGACGTCCGTGACGGTACGGCGGCCGCGGAGGTCAGCCGGTGGGGCCCGTGAGACCGGTCCAGGCGGGATGGCGAAGGTCGTCGGCCCGGACCACGGCGTCGGCCTGCGCCGCCGGGTCGGTCTCCGCCTCGTACCGCGCGAAGGCGGGCAGGGTCCAGCGCGCGGACTCCTCGGTGCGGCGGGCCAGCGCCCCCGGGGAGAGCCGGATGTGCACGCTGAGGTCGAAGGGGAACCAGTGGCCCAGCAGCAGGGGGCCGTGCACGATCACGACGCCGCCCGGCGGGAGTTCGGTGTACGGGCTGCGGGTCGCCCGGTCGGTCGCCGGGTCCCAGAGGTCGGGCAGCACCCGGCCGGTGCCGCCCGGGTCGGTCGGGCCGAACACCTCGCGCCAGAGGGCGGCGGTGTCGTACCAGCCGCCGAGGTAGGAGTCCACGTCCTCGCGGCCGAACTCGAAGCGGAGCGAGGCCGGCCGCAGGAAGCCCTCGGCCGGGACCACCAGGACCGGGCGGCTGCGCAGGCGCAGCGCGTCGGCGAGGTGGCCGGCGAGCACGCCGGTACCGGCGGCGGGTGCGCCGTCGATGCCCACCCGCTGCCAAGTCCCCAGCCCGGGGGCCGCCTTGTGTTCGTCGAGGTGACCGGCGAGCCGCTCGGCCATCCGCTGCCATGTGATCGCTTCCAGCTGCACGGGCCCATTGTCAGTGGTGGACCGTAGCGTTTTCCACGAGGGATCACCGGCGGGAAAGAGCCGTTGGCCCGGCCTTGGGGAGGGGTCTGACGTGGCTCGCGAGACGACGTATCTGGAGCTGTCGCAGGATGGCGGCGGAGCGCACAAGTTCTACGAGGTGACCGTGGACGGCACGGCCGTCTCGGTGCGGTACGGGCGCATCGGCGCGGACGGCCAGCTGCAGAGCTCGTCGTTCCCGACCGTCGAGAAGGCCCGGGCGGCGGCCGCCAAGAAGATCGGGGAGAAGGTCCGCAAGGGGTACGCGCCGGCGGTGGCGGGGCAGCGCGCGGCCCGGTCGGTGACGCGCCGCCAGGTCACCTCCGCTCCGTCGACGGCGCGGGCCGTGGCCCCGGTGCTGTGGCGGTTCCGTACGGGTTCCTCGGCCTTCGGGATCCATGTGGACGAGGACCGCTGCTGGGTGGGCAACCAGGCGGGGGACGTCTACACGCTGAGCCACGGGGGCGAGGTGCTGGCCCGGTACTCGCTGCCGGACGGGGTGAAGTGCCTGGTGGCGGACGAGTTCTGGATATACGCGGGCTGTGACGACGGCACGGTGTACGACCTGTCGTCGAAGGTGCCGTTCGGCGCGTACGACATCGCGGCGGACGTGGACATCTTCTGGCTCGACATCCACGAGGGCGTGCTGAGCGTGTCCGACCGCAGCGGCGGGCTGACGGTCATCGACCACGAGGACGAGTTCCAGTGGTCGCGGCGCTCCTCGGGCTCGAACGCGTGGATGGTCCGGGCGGACGAGCGGGCGGTCTACCACGGGCACAGCCAGGGCGTGACCGCGTACGCGGCGGACGGCGGGGCGCAGTTGTGGCACACGCCGACCAACGGCTCGGTGCTCTTCGGCTGGCAGGAGGACCACACGGTCTACGCGGGCACGGGGCGCAACACCGTGCAGCGGCTGGCGAAGGCGACGGGCGCCGTGGAGGCCTCGTACCGGTGCGACGCCGCCGTGTACGCGTGTGCGACCTCGCCGGACGGCCGGCACGTGTTCGCCGCCGACTACGCCTCCTCGGTGTACTGCTTCGATGCCGACGGGCAGCGGCTGTGGAAGCTGGGCACCGGCGGCGGTTCGGCCCTGTCGATGCAGTACCTGGACGAGCGGCTGTACCTGGTGACCACGGACGGGTCCCTGATCTGCATGGACGCCGGCGAGGCGGCGATCCTCGCGGCCCAGCAGGGCTCGGTGCCGACGGCCGTGGATGTGAAGTCGGCGGCTGCGCTGCCGGTGTTCACCCCGGCGGCTTCCGCCGCGGCGGTGGCGACCGTCTCGGTGGCGGCGGCGCCGGCGGACGGTGTGGTGGTGGAGTGCGTCCAGCAGGGCGGCCGGATGCGGGTGCAGGTGGTGTCGGGCGGCTTCGAGCCCTCGTGGAACGTGCAGTTCCCGCGCGGGATCCGGGAGCCCGGGGCCCGGTACGTGGTGGACGGGCTGCACGCGGCTTCGGGTGGCTTCTACCGCGTGCGCGGGGAGATACGCCGCCTGGTCTGAGCGGGGCGGGGCCGAACGGAGCGGCTCGCGGGAGGCCGGTTCACGCGAAGTCCCCCGAGCAGGAGCACGGTGTTGCGCCGCGCGGGGCGGCAGCAGGTATGGAGAAGGCTTCGCCCTCCGCCAGCGTGGAGGTCACGTACAGCACGACCGGTTCGGTGCCGAGGTTGCGGCCGAGGTGGAGGTGCTCGATGCCGGGCGGCTCGACGAAGCTGGAGCCCGGCCGGTGCACGACGACCGAGTTGTCGTGCAGGATCCGGGTCAGCGTCCCGGACTTGACGAGTGCGATCAGCGGGACGCGGTGGAAGTGCCAGCCGGTGCAGCCGCCGGGTTCTATGACGACCTCCCGGCCCGCAAGGTCCTCCGCGCCGGGCGTGTCCCGCGCAAGCCGCGCCGTCGCCTGCCGTCCAGCCATGTGTGCGCCCCTCCCCCATGGGCATCACGGCCCTACCGCAGCCCCAGCGCCCCACGGTAGAGGGACATCCGGACATCCGGAAAAGATGGCGAAACCTCAACCACCCTTTTCGGCAAGGTGATAAGCCGACCGGACGGCGGTATCACATCGTCATGAGCCTCGTGGTGTTCGAGTCGCCGAAGCAGATCAACTGTGCGGAGTGCCGCCAGGGGCCGCTCCGGCATCTCGTCCGCGAGGCCGGTGTGCCCCGCTGTCTGGACTGCGCCGACCTCGGGCACCTCGTCTACCTGCCGCGCGGGGATGCGGCGCTCACACGACGGGCCCGTGAGGCCAGTTCGCTCTCCGCCGTCGTCGTCCGCTTCAACAAGCGGCGCCGCCGCTACGAGCGCCAGGGGCTCCTGGTCGAGGACCCCGCCCTGGCCCGCGCGGAGCGTGCCTGCCTCGCGGACGCCGAGGCGCGGGCCCGCCGCCGGGAGCGCGACCGGCTGCGCCGCGCGGTCGAGGACACCCGGTTCACCGCTGCCTTCACCGCGGAGATCCGGCGGCTGTTCCCGGGCTGTCCCGCCGAGCGGGCGGCGGCGATCGCCGCCCACGCCTCGCTGCGCGGCAGCGGCCGGGTGGGCCGTACGGCGGCAGGCCGGGCCCTCGACGTACAGGCGGTGTCGGTGGCGGTCCGGGCGGCGGTGCGGCACACCGACACCGAGTACGACGCCCTGCTGATGGCGGGCGTCCCGCGGTTCGCGGCCCGGGCCCGGCTGGCGGCGCGGATCGACGCGATCCTGGACGGCTGGCGCACTCCCCCGCCACCCCCGCCCCCGCCGCACGCTTCGGGCCCCGAGCCGTAGGCCCTGCGGCCTACTGGAGGCGGAAACGGCGGTAGAGCAGGACCCCGCCCAGCAGCAGCGCCCCGCCGCCCGGCAGCAGGTAGCCGGCGCCGTCGGCCCCGGTGTGGGCGAGCGCCGGGCCGTGCTGCGGCGGCGCGGGCGCGGTGACCGACGGCGCGGACGGGGTGACCGAGGGCGCGGACGGGGTGACCGGCCGCTCGACGACGGGCGGCTGCTGCGGAGGCTTCCCACCGCTGGGCTCCTCGCCGTTGACGGAGGTGTTGCCGGTGGAACTGTTGCCGATCCCGACGACGCTGACCGCGTTCCCGCTGATGTTGACCGGGACGTCGACCGGGAGCTGGATCCCGTTGCCGGACAGCAGCCCCGGCGAATCCTTTCCGCTTCCTTCGGCACGGGCTCCCCCGCCCTGGCCGGTCCCGTTCCCGCTCCGGGTCCCGGGTTTCGCGGGATGCGAGGACACGGACCCTGGACGCCCGTCGCCACCGCCCCCGGCCTCGTTGGCACAGCGGTTGCCCGCGGCCGAGTTGAGCAAGCCGACCACGCTCACGGTGTTGCCGCACACGTTCACCGGGGTGTGCACCGGCAGCTGCACCAGATTCCCGGACAGCAGCCCCGGAGAACGCTCGGCCTTCCCGCCCGCGTCCGCATCGGCGTAGGCGAACCCGCCGACACCCGCGACCGCCAGTCCACCTCCCGCAACCACCGCCGCGATCAAGCCATTCCGACGACTGTGTCGCATCAGCTTCCCTGCCTTCTGGAGGAGTTCACGGGTGCTGCACCCGCACCGGAAACAACGCCGTAAACCCATTCGGGTTATAGAGCAGGTAGGCATTTCACTCCATCGTGTACTGGGTAGTCCCTTGTTCATGACCGATCGCCCGCTCCTGCTCCTCGACGTGGACGGCCCCCTCAACCCCTTTCGGTCCCGCCTCGCCGGACTGCGCGGATACACCAGTCACCGGATGCGTCCGGCCGGCTGGATGTCCCACCGGGACCCGGAATCGCGCAGCGCCCGGCGCGGGCTGCGGGTCCGCCTGCACCCGTCGCACGGCGTCCGTCTGCTGGCCCTGCCCTACGAACTCACCTGGGCCACCGCCTGGATGCACGAGGCCAACACGATGATCGCCCCGCACATCGGGCTACCCGGTGATCTACCCGTCATCGAGTGGCCGGAACTCTTCGCCGACGACCCGGACGGACTCTTCTGGAAGACCCGCCCGCTCCTCGCCTGGGCCGCGGGCCGGCCCTTCGCCTGGGTCGACGACATGATCACCCCCCAGGACCGCGCCTGGATCGCCGCCCACCACCCGGCCCCGGCGCTCCTCCTTCGGATCCACCCCCGCCACGGCCTACGCGCCCGCGACTTCACCACGTTGACGCGCTGGGCGGCCGAGGTCAGTGGCGGAGGGCGGTGAGAGGGTCCGGGGAGGGGGTGCCCGTGGGCCACCAGTCGTCGCTGCCCGGGCGGGACTCGTAGGCGTACCAGAGGCCGTCGCGGCCCAGGCGGAGCTGGCGGGTGTGCGCGGTGAGGCGGTTGCGGTCGGGGCGGAAGGCCCCGTGGGAGGCGGCCAGGAGGGCCGGTCGGGCCCGGTCGAAGGGGCCCGCCGGGGGGTCCCAGGGTTCCTCGAGGGCGGCGAGCGCGGGCAGGCCGCCCTGGCGCCAGGCCGCTGCGGCCCGGGCCAGGTCGGTGGTGGTGCGGCCGGTGGCGCGGGCCAGGTCCCGGTAGAGGGTGCGGGCCGCGCCCGTGAGGCCGGCCGTGTGGTGCGCGGAGGCCAGGCGGACGGCGTCCTGCCAGAGGGTGAGGCCGGCGATCGGGTCCTCGGCGGTGGTGAGGAGCGCGAGGGCGCGGGCGGCGGCGTCCGTGGCGAGCTGGTCCAGGGCCAGCGGGTCGGGCGCTGCCGGGTCGGCCGGGTAGGCGGGCGGGAGGCCCACGGCCGCGGGAGCGGCCACCGGGGCCGGCAGCAGCGGCAGGCTGGTGCGGGCCAGCGCGGCGCGGGCCGGGACACCGGGGAAGTCCGGTGCGGCGTCGGGCTGTTCGCGGGCGGCGTGGGCGGCACTGCGGCGGGTCAGCTCGTCGAGGAGCTCGCGCTCGCCCCGGCCGCGCAGGAGCAGCAGGACGAACGGGTCCTCGTCGAGGAGGCGGGCCGCCCGGTAGCAGAGGGCCGCGGCGTGCTTGCACGGCGGACGGGCGGTGTCCGGGCAGGAACAGCGCGGGACGAGCTCGCCCGCGCCGGGCAGGACCGCGCCCGCCAGCGACTGCGGCACCTCCCTCTCCAGCAGGCCGGCGAGGGCCGTGGGGTCCGCGGCCACCTCCTCCAGGAGCTCGCTCCACTCGGCGTCCGGGAAGGGGCTCAGGGCCAGTTCGGTGCGGTACGGGCGGGCCCGGCTGCCCCGTACGTACGCCACGATCCGGCCCGGGGTGACCGTGACCGCGTCGACATGGCCCTCGGCGGCGTACGCGCGGCCCCGGGCCAGGCGGGCCGGGTCGCGGGACACCCCCTCGAGCGCCGACACCCAGGCCCGGCCCCACCAGCTGATGGCCTCCACCCCGGCGGGCACGGTCTCGAAGGTGCGGCGGCGGTCGTCCCGAGCGGTGATCATGCAGACCTCCACGCCGTGCTCATGCAGGCCTCCGCAGGGAGACGAGGTCGGCCAGCTCGCGGTCGGTCAGCTCGGTCAGCGCCGACTCCCCCGAGCCGAGCACGGCATCGGCCAGGGCCCGCTTCGCCTCCAGCATCTCGGCGATCCGGTCCTCCACGGTGCCCTCGGCGATGATCCGGTGGACCTGGACGGGCTGCGTCTGGCCGATCCGGTAGGCGCGGTCGGTGGCCTGCTCCTCCACCGCCGGGTTCCACCACCGGTCGAAGTGGATGACGTGGCCGGCCCGCGTGAGGTTCAGCCCCGTGCCCGCCGCCTTCAAGGAGAGGAGGAAGACCGGGACTTCACCGGACTGGAAGCGGTCCACGAGCTCCTCGCGGCGCGGCACGGGGGTCCCGCCGTGCAGGAGCTGGTGGGAGATCCCCCGGGCGGCCAGATGCCGCTCGATGATCCGGGCCATCGTCACGTACTGGGTGAAGACCAGAACCGAGCCGTCCTCCGCGAGGATCGTGTCGAGCAGCTCGTCCAGCAGGGCCAGCTTGCCCGAGCGGTGCGGGATCCGGGGCTGCTCCTCCTTCAGGTACTGCGCGGGGTGGTTGCAGATCTGCTTGAGCGAGGCCAGCAGCTTCATGATCATGCCGCGCCGCTCGATGCCCTCGCTCTCCTCGATCACGGCCATCGCCTCGTCCACCGCGGCCTGGTAGAGCGAGGCCTGCTCGCGCGTGAGGGAGACCGGATGGTCCGTTTCCGTCTTCGGCGGCAGCTCGGGGGCGATCCCCGGGTCCGACTTCTTGCGCCGCAGCAGGAACGGCCGTACGAGCGCGGCCAGCCGGGCCACCGCCGCCTCGTTGCCCCCGTCCTCCTCCTGCTGGTGCTCCACCGGGCGGGCGTGCCGGGCCCGGAACGCCGTCAGCGGGCCCAGCAGCCCCGGCGTGGTCCAGTCGAGCAGCGCCCACAGCTCGGACAGGTTGTTCTCCACCGGGGTGCCGGTCAGCGCCACCCGGGCGGGCGCCGGAATCGTGCGCAGCGCCTTCGCCGTCGCCGAATGCGGGTTCTTCACGTGCTGCGCCTCGTCGGCGACGACCATGCCCCAGGGCTGCTCGGCCAGCCGGGCCGCGCTCGCGCGCATCGTCCCGTACGTGGTCAGCACGAATCCCCCGGCCAGCCCGGCGAGGCTGCGGCTGCCGCCGTGGAAGCGCCGCACCGCGACCCCGGGCGCGAACTTCTCGATCTCCCGCTGCCAGTTGCCCAGCAGCGACGCGGGGCAGACGACGAGCGTGGGCTCGGGGCGGTCCCGGTGCAGGTGCAGCGCGATCAGGGTGACGGTCTTGCCCAGGCCCATGTCGTCGGCGAGGCAGCCGCCGAGGCCGAGCGAGGTCATCAGGTCCAGCCAGGCCAGGCCGCGGCCCTGGTAGTCGCGCAGGGTGGCCTTCAGCCCGACGGGCTGCGGCAGCGGGGCCAGCTCGCCGGTCAGCCGCTCCCGCAGGGCGGCCAGCGCGCCCACCGGAACCGCCTCGACCGGTTCCCCGTCCACCTCGGCCGTCCCCGTCAGTACGGTCGCCAGCGCATCCACCGGGTCCAGCAGCCCCAGCTCCCGTTTGCGCGCCTTGCGCACCAGCTCGGGATCGACCCGAACCCACTGGTCGCGCAGCCGCACCACGGGCCGGTGGGCCTGCGCCAGTGCGTCCATCTCCCCCGGGGTGAGCCGGTCGCCGCCCAGCGCGAGCTCCCAGGAGAAGGCGAACAGCTGCCCGGCGTCGAAGAACGCCGTGCCGTCGGTGGCGGAGCCCGGCGCGGTGGACCGTACGACCGCGGTCGCGGACAGCGTACGAGCCAGCTCCCGCGGCCAGTGGACCACGACCCCGGCGGCCGCGAGCCGGTTCGCGGCCCGGCCCAGCAGGTCTTCGAGCTCCGGATCGGAGAGGGCCAGCACATCGGGCACCGGCTGGTCCAGCAGCCGCAGCAGCGGCGGCCAGACCCGGGCGGCCCGGCGCAGCGCCAGTACGGCGTCGATCCGGGCGCGCGGACCGAAGCCGGCGGCTGCCGCACCGGCCCACAGCAGCCCGGCGTCGGTGACGAGGGTGGGGTCGGCGAGGCTGTGGACCTGGACGACGGCGGCGCCCGCGCGCCGGATGTCCTCCGCGTCCGCCCCGCCCGCCGCCTCCGCCTCCTCCGCCCCGTCGAAGAGGCGGAAGGAGGACAGGTCGAGCCGCAGCGAGATCCCCACCCCGGCATCGGCGCCCGCCGCGACCTGCGCGGCCCAGTCCTGTATCCCGGGCACCCGCTGCGGCTCCTGCGCGGCGAACGGCCGCCCGGCGGCCAGCGGCGCCGCCGGGGTGCGGGGCAGGCTGTCGGCGACGGCATCGAGGAACGCCCGGACCAGGGCCTGCGGATCGGGCAGCTGGAGCGGGCGGCGGCCGGGCAGCGGGACTGCGTACCCCTCGTACGGGAGCGCGGCGGCCACCGCCCGCAGGTGCCCGACGTCCTCGGCGTCGAGCGGGCCGGCCCGCCAGGCGTCGACCCCGTCGGGGGTGACCCCGGGGAGCAGCCGGCCGCGGGCGACGAGCGCGAGGGCGTGGAGGGCGGCGGTGCCCCAGGCGCGGGTGGCGGGGTGGCTGGCGGCGCCGCGGGGGGCGCGGGCGAGCAGGGGCAGGGCGTCGGTGACGGAGAGGCCGACGGAGGGGACGGTACGGGTACGGATCCCCTGGCCGTGGGGGCGTACGACCGTGAGCGGGGCCGGTGTCCCGACGCCTTCCGGGAGCGCGTCCCCGTCGGGGGCCCAGAAGGCGAAGCGGGCCTCGCGCGGGACCGGGGCGGGGAGGAAGACGGCGGGGTGGCGCAGGAGGGGGGCGTGCGGATGCGGCTGCTGCCGTTGCGGCTGCGGTGTCACGGTGTGCCTCCCCTCGCCCTCGGTGCCGTCAGGTCAGACGGATCCCGTCTGCCGTCGAGTCTAGGTGCGGACACTGACAATGCCGCTGAGCTGGGCAGATACCGGCTCCGGGGCCGCTGCGCGGCGCTTGCGCCCGCCCCGGACCCCGCGCCTCGAACGCCGACGGGGCCGGGTAGGGCGGGTGGGCTGAAACGAGGGCGATTCGGGAAGGGATGACACACGGCCCTTACCCATGAAATCGGGGAGAAACGACCATGCTCCAAGGCCTCGCCGCTGCCGTCGCGCTCGTGCTCACCGCTCCCGGATTCCTCGGCGCCGCCGATCTGCCGCCGCATGCCGGCTCGCCCTGGCATGCCGGCAAGGTCACCCAGGGGCTGCCCGAGGCGGCGCCCTTCTGCCTGGACGGGGTGCTTCCGGCCACCGGCAGCTGGCATCGGAGCTTCGGGACCGACCTCGACACCGGCGCCGTGCAGATCTCCGTACGGGCCTCCTCCGACTCCGCGGCCGCCCGGCTGACCCGCACCCTGGAGCGCCGGGTCGCCGCCTGCGCCGCCGACTGGCTGCGGGAGCACCCGGACGGGAAGGCGGCCTCGAAGGACTACGGCGTGCTCCCCGTCGAGGAGGGCGCCCACGTCTACGGGGTGCACACCTCGATCCCGGAGTCCGAGCCCGGCGTGCACCTCTTCGGCATCGGACGCGACGGCTCCACCGTGACCGTCGTCCAGTGGGGTCGGATGGGCGACCTGGGCGACGCCCCCGTCGCGGCCTTCAAGAAGACGATCACGACGGCCGTGAACCGCCTCGATCCCTGACCGCCGAACTGGTGGGACCATGGACCTGAGGCGATGGTCATGCGTTCAGGAAACGAGCCGGTGACCGCCCGCAGTCCGCTGCGGCTGCGGTTCTGGCTGAGCCTGTGGGGGCTGATCTGGGCCGTCGCCGGGACGGCCGCGTTCTCGCTGGTCGGCCGTCCCGGGTGGGCGGCCGCCTGCGGCGTGCTCGCGGTGCTCGCCGCCGTGGACCTGGCCGTGGTCCTCCACCACATCCACCAGGGCCCGCACTACCAGCCCGGCCCGGACGTCCCCCCGTACGAACCTCCCCACAGCCGGTGATACCGGCTCAGTCCTCGAAGCGGGCCGCTGCCAGGTAGTCCGGCCGGGGGTCCAGGGCGGCCGCCAGGCGGAAGTGCTTGCGGGCCTGTTCGGGCCGGCCGGAGCGCTCGTGGGTGCGGGCCAGTGCGAAGTGCGCGAAGGCGTTGTCCGGCTCCCGCTCCAGCACCAGTTCGAACTCCAGCCTCGCCGGACGCAGTTGGGCTGCGGCGAAGAAGGCGCGGGCGCGCAGCAGCCGGGCCGCCGTGTTCTCCGGGTGCGCGGCTATGACCGAGTCGAGCAGCTTCACGGCGCCCCGCGGGTCCCGCGCGGCCAGCAGGTGCTCGGCGGCCCGGTAGTCGATGACGTGCGTCTCCGGCGACGATCCGGACGGCGGAGGCGGCTGCGACGGTACGGGCTGCGGCGTGGTGTCGGACACGGTCTGTTCCTTCCCTCTGCAGGCGCGTTCAACGCCCCGCGCCCCGCCCGCTATTCCATGCGCACGTCAGGCACCGGCCGTGTCGGCTGCTGCCGCCGCCGCCCGCTCCTTGAGCTCCGCCCACACCTTGCGCACCTGCGGCTCCAGCGCCTCCAGCGGGCCGTCGTTGTCGATCACGAGCGTGGCCACCGCCAGCCGCTGCTCCCGCGTGGCCTGCACGGCCATCCGGGCCCGCGCCTCCTCCTCGGCCATCCCGCGCAGCGCGGTCAGCCGGGCCAGCTGGGTCTCGGGAGCGGCGTCCACCACGACCACGAGGTCGTACAGCGGCGCCAGGCCGTTCTCCGCGAGCAGCGGTACGTCGTGCACCACGATCGCGTCGGGCCCTGCGGCGGCCTCCAGCTCGGCCGACCGGGCCCCGACCAGCGGGTGCACGATCGCGTTGAGGGTCTGCAGCTTCGCCGGGTCGGCGAACACGATCGACCCCAGCTTCGGCCGGTCCAGCGCCCCCTCCGCGCTCAGCACGGACTCCCCGAAGGCCGCCACGACGGCCGCCAGCCCGGGCGTACCGGGCTCCACGACCTCCCGCGCGATGCGGTCGGCGTCCACGACGACCGCCCCGTACCCCGCCAGCAGCCGCGAGACCTCGCTCTTGCCGGCACCGATTCCGCCCGTCAATCCCACCTTCAACATGCCCAGCACACTAGACCCCGCCCCCCGGCGCCCGTACAGCCCCCCGGCCCGGCCGAATCGGCCGCCGGTCCCTGGGCCCCCGTGCCCCCGCCGGAGCGGACCCCTCAGCCCTCGCCCTCGCGCTCCGCCAGGAACCGCTCGAACTCGCGGCCGATCTCGTCCGCCGACGGGATCTCCTGCGGCTCGGCGATCATGTTGCCGCGCGTCTCGGCGCCGGCCGCCGCGTCGTACTGGTGCTCCAGCCCCTGGACCAGGGCGACCAGCTCCTCGTCGCCCTCGCGGATCTGCCGGTCGATCTCCGTCTGGGTGCGGTGTGCCTCGGTGCGCAGCGCGTGCGCCACCGCCGGCAGGACCAGCCCGGTCGCCGCCGTGATCGCCTCCAGCACCGTCAGCGCGGCGTCCGGGTACGGGGAGCGCGCGATGTAGTGCGGTACGTGCGCGGCGACGCCCAGCACGTCGTGCCCGGCCTGGCCGAGCCGGAACTCCACCAGGGACTCCGCGCTGCCCGGCACCTGCGCCTCGTCGAACGGGCTGCGGTGCCCCGGCATGAGGTCGGTCCGGTTGCCGTGCGGGGTGATCCCGACGGGCCGGGTGTGCGGGACACCCATGGGGATGCCGTGGAAGTTGACCGAGATCCGGACGCCGAGGCGTTCGACGATCTGCCGGACGGCGACGGCGAAGCGCTCCCACTCCACGTCCGGCTCGGGACCGGAGAGCAGCAGGAACGGGGCGCCCGTCGCGTCCTGGACGAGGCGCACCTCGAGCCGGGGCTCCTCGAACTCGGTCCAGTGGTCGCGCTGGAACGTCAGCAGCGGGCGCCGGGCGCGGTAGTCGATCAGACGGTCCGCGTCGAACCGGGCCACGACCTGGTGGGGCAGGGTGTCGAGCAGCCGCTCGACGATCTGCTCCCCGGCCTCGCCCGCGTCGATGTACCCCTCGAAGTGGTACAGCATGACCAGCCCGGCCGAGTCCTGGGCGAGCGCCAGGTCCGCCACCGCCAGGCCCTTGGCATCCCATTCGTACAAACCCTGTGGATCAAGCACCGCCACCACTCCTCCTCGCCGCCTTCTCAGCGAAGAACGTCCAAGACGGCTGCTGCATTCCCCAGTTGGCCCCTTTCGCAGGAACCGGGAACGCAACAAGGCCCGCCCCCCTGAGGGGACGGGCCTTGCTCTCAGCTCAGCTCACACCGGGGTGTGATGCGCTGCGATCAGCTCTGGCCGCCGGCCAGCTTCTCGCGGAGCGCGGCCAGGGCCTCGTCGGAGGCCAGGGCGCCCGAGGTCTCGTCCGACTCCGAGGAGTACGAACCACCCGAGATGCCCGCACCACCGGCGTTGCCACCGGCGGCCGGGGCGGCAGCGCCCTCGGCAGCGGCGGCCTCGTCGGCCTCGCGGCTCTTGATGACCTGAGCCTGGTGCTGCTCGAAGCGGACCTGCGCCTCGGCGTACTGACGCTCCCAGGTCTCGCGCTGGGTCTCGTAGCCCTCGAGCCAGTCGTTGGTCTCGGGGTCGAAGCCCTCGGGGTAGATGTAGTTGCCCTGGTCGTCGTAAGACGCGGCCATGCCGTACAGGGTCGGGTCGAACTCGACCGACGCCGGGTCGGCACCGAAGGACTCGTTGGCCTGCTTCAGCGACAGCGAGATCCGGCGACGCTCGAGGTCGATGTCGATGACCTTGACGAAGATCTCGTCGTTGACCTGGACGACCTGCTCCGGGATCTCCACGTGGCGCTCGGCCAGCTCGGAGATGTGGACCAGACCCTCGATGCCCTCGTCCACGCGGACGAACGCACCGAACGGAACCAGCTTGGTGACCTTACCCGGGACGACCTGACCGATCTGGTGGGTCCGGGCGAACTGCTGCCACGGGTCCTCCTGCGTCGCCTTCAGCGACAGGGAGACACGCTCGCGGTCCATGTCGACGTCGAGGACCTCGACGGTGACTTCCTGGCCGACCTCGACAACCTCGGACGGGTGGTCGATGTGCTTCCAGGACAGCTCGGAGACGTGGACGAGACCGTCGACGCCACCCAGGTCCACGAAGGCACCGAAGTTGACGATCGAGGAAACGACGCCGGAGCGGACCTGACCCTTCTGCAGGGTGGTGAGGAACGTCTGGCGGACCTCGGACTGGGTCTGCTCCAGCCAGGCGCGGCGGGACAGGACCACGTTGTTGCGGTTCTTGTCCAGCTCGATGATCTTCGCCTCGAGCTCCTTGCCCACGTAGGGCTGGAGGTCGCGGACGCGACGCATCTCGACGAGGGAGGCCGGCAGGAAGCCGCGGAGGCCGATGTCGAGGATGAGACCACCCTTGACGACCTCGATGACGGTACCGGTGACGATGCCGTCTTCTTCCTTGATCTTCTCGATCGTGCCCCAGGCGCGCTCGTACTGGGCGCGCTTCTTGGACAGGATCAGACGGCCTTCCTTGTCCTCCTTCTGGAGAACCAGGGCCTCGATCTCGTCGCCAACCTTGACGACCTCGTTCGGGTCGACATCGTGCTTGATCGAGAGCTCACGGCTCGGGATCACGCCTTCGGTCTTGTAACCGATGTCGAGCAGGACCTCGTCCCGGTCGACCTTCACGATGACGCCGTCGACGATGTCGCCGTCGTTGAAGTACTTGATCGTCTCGTCGATCGCGGCGAGGAATGCTTCCTCGTCACCGATGTCGTTGACCGCAACCTGCGGGGTGGTGGCGGTGGTCTCGGTGCTGCTCGTCATGTGGGTAAGGGCTCCGGTTACGGACAGAAAGTCGTAGGTACTGCTACGCCGGGAGCCCTTATCGGCATCTGCCGAAGAAGCCGGACAGCCAAGGAAGCCCATGCTCCGCCGTGAAGCGGACCGGGCCTCGAGAACCGAGGGGTCATCAACAGATGCAAGCGCAGCCTGCTAGGTCTGAGGAGCACAGGCTCGCAGCGCAACTTGTAGCATACGGGGGCAGCCGGACAGGGTCAATGCGCGAAGGCGCACACCCCGGGCGGATCACCGCATAACCGGCACAATTCGTGGGCGGGCGGGCGCCGATGGCGCTTCCCCACCTCGTTTCGAACTCTTTCCGCAGACTACGACGACAGGCCCCATGAACCAAGAGGACTACGCCCCCGAAGAAGCGTACGAGGCCGATCTCGGCGCCGGCGACGACGCCGAGGCCACCCGGCGTGACGCCGACGATGCGGAGAGCAGCCGGGCGAGCCGCGGCTGGTGGGACCGCAACGCCGACGAGTACCAGAACGAGCACGGAGCGTTCCTCGGGGACGACCGCTTCGTCTGGGGGCCTGAGGGCCTGGACGAGGCGGAGGCCGCGCTGCTCGGCCCGGCGGAGTCCCTCAAAGACAAGGACGTCCTCGAGATCGGCGCCGGCGCCGCCCAGTGCTCGCGCTGGCTGGCCGCCCGGGGGGCCCGCCCGGTGGCCCTGGACCTCTCCCACCGCCAGCTCCAGCACGCCCTGCGCATCGGCGACGACGTCCCCCTCGTCGAGGCCGACGCCGGCCGGCTGCCCTTCCGCGACGGCTCCTTCGACCTGGCCTGCTCCGCCTACGGGGCCGTCCCCTTCGTCGCCGACCCCGTCAACGTCATGCGCGAGGTGCACCGCGTCCTGCGCCCCGGCGGCCGCTGGGTCTTCTCCGTCACCCACCCGATCCGCTGGGCCTTCCCCGACGAGCCCGGCCCCGAAGGGCTCTCCGTCGCCGCCTCCTACTTCGACCGGACCCCGTACGTCGAGCAGGACGAGCAGGGCCGCGCCGTATATGTGGAGCACCACCGCACCCTCGGCGACCGGGTCCGCGACGTGGTGGCCGGCGGGTTCCGCCTGGTCGACCTGGTCGAGCCGGAGTGGCCCTCCTGGAACACCCAGGAGTGGGGCAGCTGGTCCCCGCTGCGCGGCAACCTGATCCCCGGCACCGCGATCTTCGTCTGTGTGAGGGACTGACCGACGTGACCGCGATCCGCCAGGCCGCCCTCGACGCCCTTCCCGTACGGGGGGCCGTGCCCGCATTGGTCTCCGCGCTGGACGCCCACGGCACGGCGGTGCTCTGCGCCCCGCCCGGCACCGGCAAAACCACGCTGGTGCCGCTGATCCTGGCCGGGCTGGTCGGCGGCGGGCCGCGGCGCCGGGTCGTCGTCGCCGAGCCCCGGCGGATCGCCGCCCGGGCGGCGGCGCGCCGGATGGCCTGGCTGCTGGGCGGGGCGGTCGGCGGCCAGGTGGGCTTCACGGTGCGCGGCGAGCGGGCCGTGGGGCCGGGAACCGTGGTCGAGGTCGTGACCACCGGCGTACTGCTCCAGCGGTTGCAGCGC
Source organism: Streptomyces sp. NPDC031132 (assembly GCF_055570595.1). Classification (NCBI taxonomy): domain Bacteria; kingdom Bacillati; phylum Actinomycetota; class Actinomycetes; order Kitasatosporales; family Streptomycetaceae; genus Streptomyces; species Streptomyces sp. NPDC031132. The sequence continues at coordinate 25,619 of NZ_JBVIGX010000025.1, read as the reverse complement.
GACCAGGAGCTGTCCGGCGTGGACGTGGTGGTCCTGGACGAGTGCCACGAGCGGCACCTCGACGCCGACACGGTCGCCGCGTTCCTCCTGGACGTACGGGAAACCCTGCGCCCGGAGCTGCGGCTGGTGGCGGCTTCGGCGACGACCGATGCGGCCGGCTGGGCCCGCGTACTCGGTCACGGCCGTCCCGGCGGCGCGCCCGTGGTGGAGGCCGCGGGGGTCGCGTACCCGGTCGAGACGGTCTGGGCCCCGCCGCCGCGGCCGGTGCGGCCCCCGCACGGGATGCGGGTGGACCCGGCGCTGCTGACGCACGTGGCCTCGGTGGTGCGGCGGGCGCTCGCGGAACGCAGCGGCGACGTCCTGTGCTTCCTTCCCGGCGTCGGCGAGATCGCCCGGGTCGCGGGCCGGCTGGGCGGGGTGGAGGCGGAGGTGCTCCAGATACACGGCCGGGCCCCGGCGGCGGTCCAGGACGCGGCGCTCTCCGTCGCACAGCACCGCAGGGTGATCCTTTCCACCGCCGTGGCGGAGTCGAGCCTGACCGTGCCGGGCGTACGGGTGGTCGTGGACTCCGGGCTGGCCCGCGAGCCCCGGGTCGACCATGCCCGGGGGCTGGGCGCGCTGGCGACCGTACGGGCGTCCCGCGCGGCCGGACGCCAGCGGGCGGGCCGGGCGGGGCGCGAGGCGCCGGGCGCGGTGTACCGCTGCTGGGCGGAGGCGGAGGACGGCCGCCTGGCGGCGTTCCCCTCTCCCGAGATCCGGATCGCGGACCTGGCGCAGTTCGCGCTGCAGGCCGCCTGCTGGGGCGACCCGGACGCGGCGGGCCTGGCGCTGCTGGACCCGCCGCCCGCCGGGGCGATGGCCGCGGCGCGGGAGGTGCTGGTGGCGGTGGGCGCGCAGTCCCCGGCGGGCCGGGTCACCCCGCGCGGGCAGCGGATGGCCCGGCTGGGCCTGCACCCGCGCCTGGCCCGGGCCCTGCTGGACGGCTCCGCCGCGCTGGGGGCCCGCCGGGCGGCGGAGCTGGTCGCCCTGCTGAGCGAGGAGCCGCCGCGGGAGTACGGGGACGACCTGGCCGCCGCCTGGCGCCGGGCCCGCGCGGGCGGCGACGCGTACGCCGCGCGCTGGCGCACGGAGGCCGAGCGCCTGCGCCGTGCCGTACCGGACCCCGCGGGGCCTTCCCCCACCCCGCCCCTCCCCGCAGCGCCGATCAGCGGCTCCGCCGCGGACGAGGCTCCGCCCCGGACCCCTTCGGGGGCTCGGAGCAAGGGCGGGGCGGGGGAAGGCTCCCTCTCCGACGATGCCGCCGCCGGGCTCGTCGCAGCGCTGGCCTTCCCTGAGCGGGTCGCCAAGGCCCGGAGCGAGGGGGCCTTCCTCATGGCCGGCGGTACCGCCGCCGAGCTCGGCGACGGGTCGCGGCTGCGGAACGCGGGGTGGGTGGCCGTCGCCGTCGCCGACCGGGGTCCGCATTCCGCGTCCGCCCGGGTCCGGCTGGCCGCCGTCCTCGACGAGAACACCGCCCGGGCCGCGGCCGACCACCTGCTGCAAGCCGGCGAAGAGGTGCGCTGGGAGGACGGCGACCTCGTCGCCCGTTCCGTGGAACGGCTCGGCGCCATCGAGCTGGCCGCACGGCCGCTGCGGAACCCCGACCCGGACCTCGTGCGCGAGGCCCTCCTCGACGGCCTGCGCAGCGAAGGGCTCGGCCTGCTGCGCTGGTCCGCGGACGCCCTCGCGCTCCGGGCCCGGCTCGGCTTCCTGCACCGGACGCTCGGCGGCGCGTGGCCCGACGTGTCGGACGACCGTGCCCTGCTGGCTCGGGCGGGCGACTGGCTCGAGCCCGAGCTGTCGCGGGCCCGGCGCCGGGCCGACCTCGGGCGGATCGACGCCGGGCAGGCGCTGAACCGGCTGCTGCCCTGGGCCACCGGCGAGGCCGCCCGCCTCGACGAGCTGGCCCCGGAGCGGATCGAGGTGCCCAGCGGCTCCCGCATCCGGGTGGACTACTCCGCCGAGCACGAGCACGGGCACGGGCAGCCCGTCCTCGCCGTCAAGCTCCAGGAGATGTTCGGGCTGGCCGAGACCCCGAAGGTGGCCGGGGTGCCCGTGCTCGTGCATCTGCTGTCCCCGGCCGGGCGGCCTGCGGCCGTGACCGCCGACCTGGCGTCGTTCTGGCAGGGCGGCTACCGCGCCGTACGCGCCGAGCTCCGCGGGCGCTACCCCAAGCACCCCTGGCCGGAGGACCCGGCCACCGCCGAGCCGACCCGGTACACCAACGCCCGGCTCAGACGACAGCAGTGAGCCTCGTGGCGAGCCCCTCCCCGTCCTCCCTCTCGCCGCGGCGGCCGCGGGCCTCCAGCCACAGCGCGAGCCCGAGCAGTACGAGGGCGCCGGCCGCGAGGCCGATCGGGGCGTACGTGTGCAGCGCGAGGACCTTCGTACGGTTGGACTCGACCAGGTCGACGGTGTAGTCGGCGTAGTCCTCGCGCATCTTCACGTGCCCGGCGAAGACGGTGAGCCTGCCGTCTGGTGCGCCGGCCGCGATGCCGCCGCGCATCTCCTGCTCGATGATCTGCTCGGCGTTGACGGGCGCCCCGGTGACCGGGTCGACCCAGAACATCGCCTTGACCTGGTACCAGAGGCTGGTTCCGGTGCTCTGCTCGAACGTCGCCGGGTCGATGCCCTCGATCGGCATCTTCTTCGGGAGCGAGACCTTCGTCCAGGGGACGGTCTGCTCGTAGTAGTAGACGTTCATCCCGCGGTACGTGCGCGGGCCGACGTAGTGGATGGGCGAGGCGGTGCGGGTCTGCGCGTCGAAGTAGAGGTAGTCGCGCGGCTCGGTGAAGAACGGCCACTTGAACTCGATGCCCTCGCGCCTGACCGGGTCCCCGTCCACCGCCTCGCCGGTGGCGTGCACCGGGTCCTGGGTGTGGGCGTCGAAGATGTAGCGCTCGGGGATCTGGGAGACCATCTTCCCGTCCGGGCCCATGATGTACGACAGCGTGTCCCAGACGACGACGTCCTTGCCGGCGCTCGCCTCGATCTCCTTCGACGCCTCGACGTTGCCCTTGAGGGTCTGGACGATGGTGACCTTGTCGACCTTCTTCGGCTGCATGCCGGCGGTGTAGTCGAGGAGGGTCGCGTCCTTCGCCTCCAGGACCATCTCCTGGTACTGGTTCGGCGGGATCTTGGCGAGCCGGGGGTACGCGTACCAGCGCAGCAGCGGTGCGAGGGCTGCGCAGAACACCGCCAGGGCAAGCAGGACGAGGCTCGCTCTGCGTCGCATGGCCGGGCCTCCTCTTACTTTCCGGGCGCGGCGGGCGCGGTGGTGAGAAGCGGCTTGGGCGAGGTCTTGCCTTCCGGCACCCCGAACGCCGTGACGGCGAACACGAGGGCCAGCGCGGCGGCCAGCCCGATGGCGGCGGCGACGAATGCGCGCATGCCGGGCCTCCGGAATCTGATTGGGCGTCAGGCTGTCAGGGCGGAGGCACCGTAGCAATGCGGGGGCGAGATGAGAACCTTTCGGCCAGGACCCCCTCAGGGGGTGTGGGACGGGCTCGCAGTGGGCGTTGGCTTGGCGCTCGGGCTCGGCGTGGAGCTCGGGCTCGGCTTGGCGCTCGGGCTCGGCTTGGCGCTCGGTGTGGGGCTGGGCGTGGCGCTCGGCGTGGGGCCGGGCCTCGGCGACGGGGGCACGGTCGCCGTCGGGCTGGGTGTCGGGGTGGGGGTCGGCGTATGGGTCGGCTTCGGGCTCGGCGTGGGCGTGGGGGAGGGTGTCGGCGCCGGGCTCGGGGTGGGCGTCGGGCTCGGTGTCGGCGTGGGTGTCGGGCTCGGGGTGGGGGTGGGCGTCGGGGTGGGGGTGGGCGTCGGGCTCGGGGTGGGGGGCTCGGCGCCGGTGCCGTCCGGGATTTCGTGCGTTCCCTCGAGGTAGTACGTGAACCACGACTTCACCGTGTGGAGGTACTCCGCGGACTGGTTGTACGAGAGGACCGCGCGGTCCAGGTCGGCGGGGAGGCGCAGGTCCCGGGTGCCTGCGCAGAGGTAGCGGGCGGCCGCGAGGGAGGCGTCGTAGACGTTGTTCGGGTTGCGGCGGCCGTCGCCGTCCGCGTCCTGGCCCCATGCCGCCCACGTGGACGGGATGAACTGCATCGGGCCGACCGCCCGGTCGTACGCGGCGTCCCCGTCGTACGCCCCGCCGTCCGTGTCGCGGATGTTCGCGAAGCCGTTGCCGTCGAGCACGGGGCCCAGGATCGGCCGCAGCGTGGTGCCGGCGGCGTCCACGCGGCCGCCGCCCGCCTGCCCGGACTCGACCTTGCCGATGGCCGCGAGCAGCTGCCAGCGCAGTCCGCATCCGGGGTCGGTCTCGCCCACCTTCTTCTCCGCCAGCCGGTACGCCGCCAGGACGGTCGCCGGTATCCCCTGCTCGCCGGCGCCCATGGCCACCGGCTCGTTGCGCGCCGCGCTCTCCGCGGTCGTCGTACCCGGTTGCGCGGCCGGGGGCTCCTGCGAGGGAAGCGCTGCCGGGGGCTCGGGGCTGGGCAGGGGCGGGAGTTCGGTGAAGTAGGCGGCGTCACCGCCGGAGTCGGCCGACTGCGCGCCGTCGTCGGCAGCCGCGGATATCCGTTCCCCCGGCGGTCCTTGGGAGGCGGTCACCGCGGCGGCCACGAGTGCGCAGATCAGGGCCGCGGCCCCTCCTTTGCGCAGCTCGCGCAGCGTGCCTGCGAACCGAGTCGTCTTCCGGGCCGTCTTACGAGCCGACATGAGCCGGGTCCCCTCCCCCTCGACGTCGGCGTGACCCTATGTCAGCTCCCTTCATACTGCACGGATCGTCGTTCGGATTTCACGAGTTCCCCACGTGCTCCGGACCCATTCGGGACGCATTGGCCCGAAGTAAGGAAGAGGTGCCATGCCGTTCACCCTCAGCCATGCGGCCGCCGTCCTGCCGGCCGTCAGCCGGGCGGGCCGCGCCCGCGGGCCGCTGGTCGCGTCGGCGCTCGTCCTCGGGTCGTTCGCGCCCGATACGTTCTACTTCGCGGACGCCGTCGTCTCGGGCGTCTGGCCGTACGGGGAGTTCGCGCACTCGCTGCTCGGAGTGTTCACCGCGGACGTCGTTTTGGCGGCCGTCCTCGCGGCGTGCTGGCTGCTGCTGCGCGAACCGCTGATCGCGCTCCTGCCGCGCCGCCGTCAGGGCCGGACCTACCTCTTCGTACGGGGTGAGGACTGGCGGGGCCGCCGGCCGGCTGCGCTCGCGCTGTGGTTCTACCTGTCGGCGGTCGTCGGCTCGCTCACGCATGTCGTGTGGGACAGCTTCACTCACCCGCACCGGTGGGGGACGGACGCGCTGCCCCTGCTCGGCGAGCCGTTCGCCTTCGGGCTTCCCCTCTATTCGTTCGTGCAGTACGGGACTTCGGCGGTCGCGGCCGGCGCCTTGGTCTGGTTCACGGTGACCGCGCTGCGCCGGCTGCCCGACCGCGCCGCCCCCGCGTCCGTGCCGGTGCTCGGGCGGGCGGAGATGCTGGGCGCGGTCGCCCTGGTCGCGGTGTGCGTGGGGGTCGGGGTGACGATGCGCGTGCTGCGGTTCTTCACGTTCTTCGACCGGATCCGCACCCCGCTCGACATCATTCCCACCGTCTGCTTCGGCGCGGGCGGCGGCCTCGCCGTGGGCCTGTTGCTGTACGGGGTCCTCGTACGGCTCCTGCAGCGGCGCGAGGCGTCCCGTACGGAGGAGGAGGACGACGCGCGAACGCCCGTCCCCGCCGCATAGCGGCTTGCGGGGACGGGCGTCCGGCGTACCTGCTCAGTGCGCGGCGGACTCCCAGTCGGTGCCGACGCCCACGGACACGTCCAGCGGGGCGCGGAGCTCGACGGCGGCGGCCATCTCGCGGCGCACCAGCTCCTCGACCTTCTTCCGCTCGCCGGGGGCGATCTCCAGCACGATTTCGTCGTGGACCTGGAGCAGCATCCGCGACTTCAGACCCGCCTCGGTGATCGCCCGGTCCACGCGCAGCATGGCGACCTTGACGATGTCGGCGGCGGTGCCCTGGATCGGGGCGTTCAGCGCCATCCGCTCGGCGGCCTCGCGGCGCATGCGGTTGTCGCTGTTGAGGTCGGGCAGGTAGCGGCGGCGTCCGAAGACCGTCGCCGTGTACCCGGTGGCCCGGGCCTCCTCGACCACACGGCCCAGGTAGTCCCGGACCCCGCCGAACCGCTCGAAGAAGGTCTCCATCAGGCCGCGCGCCTCGGCGGGCTCGATGTTCAGCTGCTGCGAGAGGCCGAAGGCCGACAGCCCGTACGCCAGGCCGTAGGACATCGCCTTGATCTTGCGGCGCATCTCGGCGTCGACCCCGGAGCGCTCCACGCCGAACACCTGGGAGGCGACCGTGGTGTGCAGGTCCTCGCCGGACAGGAACGCCTCGATCAGGCCCTCGTCCTCGGAGAGGTGGGCCATGACGCGCAGCTCGATCTGGCTGTAGTCGGCCGTCATGAGGGATTCGAAGCCCTCGCCGACGACGAAGCCGCGGCGGATGGCGCGGCCCTCGTCGGTGCGCACCGGCACGTTCTGCAGGTTGGGGTCGGTGGAGGACAGGCGTCCGGTCGCGGCGACGGTCTGGCTGAAGCTGGTGTGCACCCTGCCGTCGGCGGCGATCGTCTTGACGAGGCCCTCGACGGTGACGCGCAGCTTGGCCTGCTCCCGGTGGCGGAGCATGATCACCGGCAGTTCGTGGTCGGTCTGCGTGGCCAGCCAGGCCAGCGCGTCCGCGTCCGTGGTGTAGCCGGTCTTGGTCTTCTTCGTCTTCGGCAGGTCCAGCTCGCCGAAGAAGACCTCCTGGAGCTGCTTGGGCGAGCCGAGGTTGAACTCGTGCCCGACCGCCGCGTGCGCCTCCTTTATGGCCTGCTGCACGGCGCCGGCGAACTGCTGCTCCATGGCCTCCAGGTGGTCGCGGTCGGCGGCGATGCCGGAGCGCTCCATCCGGGCCAGCAGCTCCGAGGTCGGCAGCTCCATGTCGTGGAGCAGCTCGGCGGCGCCGACCTCGGCGAGCTTGCCGGTGAACGCGTCGCCGAGGTCGAGGACGGCGCGGGCCTGCGCCATCAGGGCCTCCGCCTCGGCGGTCTCGTCGGCGCCGAAGGCCAGCTGGCCGTCGGCCGCGGCGGGCTGGAGCTCGCGGTGCAGGTATTCGTTGGACAGCACGTCCAGGGCGAAGGAGCGGCGGCCCGGCTTGACCAGGTACGCGGCGAGCGCGGTGTCCATGGTGACGCCGGCCAGGCTCCAGCCGTGCTCGGGGAAGACCCGCATCAGGCCCTTGGCGTTGTGCACCACCTTGGGGCGCGCCGGGTCGGCGGCCCAGGCGGCGAAGGCCTGCTCGTCGGCCTCGTCCAGCTCGGACGGCTCGAACCAGGCGGCGGCCCCGCCGGCCGCGGCCAGCGCGATCTCGCTGACGTTGCCCTGACCCAGCGCCCAGCTGTCCACGGTGGAGATGCCCAGCGGCCCGCCCGCGTGGCTCGCCAGCCACGGCGCCAGCTCGCCCGCGCCCAGCACGCTCGCGTCCAGCTCCACGCCGGCGGCCGGAGCCGGGGCCTCCTCCTCGGCCGCGCCCGGGTCCACCGCGAGCAGCCGCTCGCGCAGCGAGGCGTTGCGGATCTCCAGCACGTCCAGCACGCCGGTGACGGCGGAGCGGTCGTACGGGAGGCGCGCCAGGTCGGCCGCGGCCTTGGGCAGCTCGACGTCCTTGACCATCTCGGTCAGGACCCGGTTCAGCTTCACGGCCTCCAGGTGGTCGCGCAGGTTCTGCCCGACCTTGCCCTTGACCTCCTCGACCCGGTCCACCAGCTCCGCGAACGACCCGAACTGGGTGATCCACTTCGCGGCCGTCTTCTCACCGACGCCCGGGATGCCGGGCAGGTTGTCGGACGGGTCGCCGCGCAGCGCCGCGAAGTCCGGGTACTGCTGCGGGGTGAGCCCGTACTTCTCCTCGACCTTCTCCGGGGTGAACCGGGTCAGCTCGGAGACGCCCTTGGTCGGGTACAGCACGGTGGTGTGCTCGGAGACGAGCTGGAAGGAGTCCCGGTCGCCGGTGACGATCAGCACCTCGAAGCCGAGGGCCTCCGCCTGCGTCGCCAGCGTGGCGATCACGTCGTCGGCCTCGAAGCCGTCGATCGCGAACCGCGGCACGTTCATCGCGTCCAGGAGCTCGCCGATCAGCTCGACCTGCCCCTTGAACTCGTCGGGGGTCTTGGAGCGGTTCGCCTTGTACTCGGGGAACTCCGTCGAGCGCCACGTCTTGCGCGAGACGTCGAACGCCACCGCGAAATGCGTGGGCGCCTCGTCGCGCAGCGTGTTCGCCAGCATCGACGCGAAGCCGTAGATGGCGTTCGTCGGCTGGCCGGTCGCGGTCGTGAAGTTCTCCGCGGGCAGCGCGAAGAACGCCCGGTACGCCAGGGAGTGCCCGTCCATGAGCATCAGGCGGGGGCGGTCCGCTGCGGTCGTCTGGTCGGTCTTCTTCGATGCGTTCTCTGCCACGCACCCGATCCTAGGCGGCCCCGCTGACATTTCCGGCGTCGGCGATGTCCGCAGGGCGTGACAGGATCGGACGTCTACGCGAATACGCGCAGCGGCCGACGCTGCGATGCTCGACTGCTCAAAGGGGAGCGACATGGCCACCAAGCCGCCCGCAGGTGATCCCGTACAGGACGCGCCGCAGGTCGCGCCCCCCCAGCACGCGGCGGCGGGCCTGCCCGCGATCGGGCACACCCTGCGGATCGCCCAGCAGCAGATGGGCGTGGCCCGCACCGCGCGCACCCTGCTCAAGGTCAACCAGAAGAACGGTTTCGACTGCCCGGGTTGCGCCTGGCCCGAGGGAGACAAGCGGCACACCGCCGAGTTCTGCGAGAACGGCGCCAAGGCCGTCGCCGAGGAGGCCACGCTGCGCCGGGTCACCCCGGACTTCTTCGCGGAGCACCCCCTGGCCGACCTCGCCGGCCGCTCCGGGTACTGGCTGGGCCAGCAGGGCCGCATCACCGAGCCGATGTACCTGCCCGAAGGCGGCGACCGGTACGAGGCGGTCCCGTGGGAGCGGGCCTTCGAGATCATCGCCGAGGAGCTGACGGCCCTCGGCTCCCCCGACGAGGCCCTCTTCTACACCTCGGGCCGCACCAGCAACGAGGCCGCGTTCCTCTTCCAGCTGTTCGCCCGCGAGTTCGGCACCAACAACCTGCCCGACTGCTCCAACATGTGCCACGAGTCCTCGGGCTCCGCACTGAACGAGACCATCGGCATCGGCAAGGGCAGCGTCTCCCTCGAGGACCTCCACCAGGCCGACCTGATCATCGTCGCCGGGCAGAACCCGGGCACCAACCACCCGCGCATGCTCTCCGCCCTGGAGAAGGCCAAGACCTCCGGCGCGAAGATCATCTCGGTGAACCCGCTGCCCGAGGCGGGCATGGAGCGGTTCAAGAACCCGCAGACCCCGGTCGGCATGCTCAAGGGCACCGCCCTCAACGACCTCTTCCTGCAGATCCGCATCGGCGGCGACCAGGCCCTCTTCCGACTCCTCAACAAACTCGTCATCGAGACGGACGGAGCCACCGACGAGGCGTTCATCCGCGAGCACACCCACGGTTACGAGGAGCTCGCGGCCGCGGCCGCGGAGGCCGACTGGGCCGAGACCCTCACCGCCACCGGCCTGACCCGCCCCGAGATCGAGCAGGCGCTGGCCATGATCCTGGCCTCGAAGCGCACCATCGTCTGCTGGGCCATGGGCCTCACCCAGCACAAGCACGCCGTCGCCACCATCCGCGAGGTCGTCAACCTCCTCCTGCTGCGCGGCAACATCGGCCGCCCCGGCGCCGGCGTCTGCCCCGTCCGCGGCCACTCCAACGTCCAGGGCGACCGCACCATGGGCATCTTCGAGCGCCCCGCACCCGCCTTCCTCGACGCCCTCGACAAGGAATTCGGCATCGTCTCGCCGCGCGGCCACGGCTACGACGTGGTCCGCTCCATCCAGGCCCTGCGCGACGGCAAGGCCAAGGTCCTCTTCGCGATGGGCGGCAACTTCGTCGGCGCCACCCCCGACACCGACGTCACCGAGGCCGCGATCCGCCGCGCCTCCCTGACCGTCCACGTCTCCACCAAGCTCAACCGCTCCCACGCGGTCACCGGCCGGCGCGCCCTGATCCTGCCCACCCTCGGCCGCACCGACAAGGACGTGCAGGCCGGCGGCAAGCAGTTCGTCACCGTCGAGGACTCCATGGGCATGGTCCACGCCTCCCGCGGCAACCTCACCCCCGCCTCCCCGCACCTGCTCTCCGAGCCCGCGATCGTCGCCCGCATGGCCCGCGCCGTCCTCGGCGCCGCCTCCGCCACCCCGTGGGAGGACTTCGAGCGCGACTACGCGGCCATCCGCGACCGGATCTCCCGCGTGATCCCCGGCTTCGAGGACTTCAACGCCCGCGCGGCCCGCCCCGAGGGCTTCCGGCTCCCGCACGCCCCGCGCGACGAGCGCCGCTTCCCCACCCAGACCGGCAAGGCCAACTTCACCGCCGCGCCCGTCGAGTACCCGAAGATCCCCGAGGGCCGGCTGCTCCTGCAGACCCTGCGCAGCCACGACCAGTACAACACCACCATCTACGGCCTCGACGACCGCTACCGCGGGATCACCGGCGGGCGCCGCGTCGTCCTGGTCAACCCCGAGGACGCGGCGGAGCTCGGGCTCGCGGACGGCTCGTACACCGACCTGGTCAGCGAATGGAAGGACGGCGTCGAGCGGCGCGCGCCCGGCTTCCGCGTCGTGCACTACCCGACCGCCCGCGGCTGCGCGGCCGCGTACTACCCCGAGACCAACGTGCTGGTCCCGCTCGACTCCACCGCGGACACCAGCAACACCCCTGCGAGCAAGTCCGTCGTCGTGCGCTTCGAACCGGCCTGATAGAACGACCTCAGGACAAGATGGTTAACGATCGTTGACGAACGGAGCCCGCCCATGGGTGAGCAGCACGCTGTGAAGTTCCCGCAGGAGGTCCTCGACGAGTACTCGGCCCTGGGCATCGACCTGCCCGCGCTGTTCTCGGCGGGCGACCTCGGCGAGCGGATGGACATCCGCATCCTCGAGGCCTCGGCCGAGCGGGTCGTCGGCACCATGCCGGTCAAGGGCAACACCCAGCCGTACGGACTGTTGCACGGCGGGGCCTCCGCCGTCCTGGCCGAGACCCTCGGCTCCGTCGGCGCAATGATGCACGGCGGCATCACCAAGGTCGCCGTCGGCGTGGACCTGAACTGCACCCACCACCGGGGCGTCCGCTCCGGCACGGTCACCGGCGTCGCCACCCCCGTGCACCGCGGCCGCTCCACCACCACCTTCGACATCGTGATCAGCGACGAGGAGGGCCGGCGGGTGTGCAGCGCCCGCCTGACCTGCCTGCTGCGCGACGCGGGCCCCGCCGCCGGGGCCTGAGCCGCCCGCCCACGAGCCCCGCAGGCCCGGATCTCGCCCCTCCGGGGGCCGGATCCGGGCCTGCGGCGCATACGGCCGACCCGTAAACCGCCCGGAATCCGCCAGTCCGGGCAGATTGCGGTGACCCCTGTTGTGTCACCTATGGTGACGGCCTACCTTCCCCTCATGGGGACTCCGCCGCCCACCACACGCCGTCGCGCGGCCGCCGCCCTCCTCGCGGCGCTCGCCCTGTCCGGATGCTCCACTTCCGCCCCTTCCGCGCCACCCCGGACCCCAACTCCCGCCCCCAGCCCCTCCTCCCCCGCACAGGTCTGCACAAGTCTGGTGTCCTACTGGGCCAAGGAGACCCTCAAGGGCACCTACTGGTCCGGTCTCGACTGGGAGCAGAAGGGCCTCTCCAACGAGCAGTACGAGATCCAAGAGGAAGCGGTCGAAGCGGGCCGCGCCGAGGAGCGAACTGCGGGGCAGGACAAGGCACTTGAGCTGATCGACCAGCTCGTGGCGCGGCGCTGCGCGGAGCGGAACGGCGCGACGTGGAGCTCGGAGAACTGGCGACCCCCCTCCTGACCGGGGTGACCGGATTCAAGTACACGCTGTCCGCGTTCCGGGCACGCGGCACCTCGACGCCGAACCGCAGGTCGCGGGCCCTTCGCGCGCCCGAACAAGATCCATCTGCCCGGAGTGGATCAAGGCATTCCATTACGCTCCGTAATGCCCACGCCTTACGGAATCGCCCTTTTCCCCTGCCAAATGCCACTCGACGGATACCTGCGGACACGCGCAGCGACATTCGGCGGAATTTGATCTATGACAGGACCATGAAGGCCTCAAGCCCCTTAGGTAAACAGGGAATTCTCAACATGTGGTCACCCCTCCACGTCACCAAAAGTCCGTTTTGTCCACACTCCCGCCGCACATTCTTGGCCTTGGCATAACAAGAGCGTCACATCCTCCTTTCCCCGCTCCCCGCGCTCGCCACCTCGGCCTAGAGTCACGGCCAGTCACCGCGCCACCGAGCGCAACCCAGCACGGCCGTGGACCTCCCAGTGCGGCCCGGCGACCAAACGGCACCTCAAATGAGGGGGCCGCGCCAGGGAAAGGAAGAATCGTGCGACACCGTTCTTTGCTCGTCCTCACCACCGTGATCACCACGGGAGCACTGACCCTCACCGCCTGCGGCTCGCGCGATGAGGGCAAGACCGGCGGGGACAAGTCCGGCGGCAAGACCGTCGTCGTCATCGGCGTGGACGCCCCCCTCACCGGCTCGCTCTCCGCCCTCGGCCAGGGCATCAAGAACTCCGTCGACCTCGCGGCCAAGACGGCCAACAAGAACAACGAGGTTCCGGGCATCGAGTTCAAGGTCGAGGCCCTCGACGACCAGGCCGTCCCGGCCTCCGGCCAGGCCAACGCCACCAAGCTCGTCGGCAACAAGGACGTCGTGGGCGTCGTCGGCCCCCTGAACTCCGGCGTCGCACAGCAGATGCAGGGCGTGTTCGCCTCCGCCAACCTGGCGCAGGTCTCCCCCGCCAACACCAACCCCGCGCTCAGCCAGGGCGACAACTGGGGCAAGGGCGAGTTCAAGCGCCCCTTCAAGACCTACTTCCGCACCGCCGCCACCGACGTGGTCCAGGGCAAGTTCGCCGCCCAGTACCTCTTCAAGGACGCCGGCAAGAAGAAGGTCTTCGTCGTCGACGACAAGCAGACCTACGGCGCCGGCCTCGCCGCGATCTTCTCCGACGAGTTCAAGAAGCTCGGCGGCGAGGTCGTCGGCACCGACCACGTCACCGTGAAGGAGACCGACTTCTCCTCCACCGCCGACAAGGTCAAGTCCTCCGGCGCCGACTCCGTCTACTTCGGCGGCCAGTACCCCGAGGGCGGCCTCCTCGCCGACCAGATCAAGAAGGCCGGAGCCAACATCCCGCTCATGGGCGGCGACGGCATCCAGGACCCCGCCTTCATCACCGCCTCCGGCGAGGCCAACGAGGGCGACCTCTCCACCTCCATCGGCTACCCGGTCGAGAAGCTGCCCACCGCCAAGACCTTCATCGCCGACTACCAGGCCGGCGGCTACAAGGACCCCTACGCGGCCTACGGCGGCTACTCCTACGACGCCGGCTGGTCCGTCGTCCAGGCCGTCAAGGCCGTCGTCGCCGCCAACGGCGGCAAGCTCCCCACCGACGCCCGCGCCAAGGTCGTCGAGGCCCTCGCCAAGGTGTCCTTCGAAGGCGTGACCGGCAAGGTCGCCTTCGACGAGTACGGCGACACCACCAACAAGCAGCTCACGGTCTACAAGGTCGAGGGCGGCAAGTGGATCGACGTCAAGAGCGACACGTTCAACCAGTAATCCCGTAGGACCCCGCATCACCAGCCGCACCTGAACCAAAACCCACCGCGCGAGGGCGCAACAGCGCCCTCGCGCGGAGTCTTATCCGACACGCTCATCGGAGGCCCTGCGGTGCACGAACTGCCGCAACAGCTGGCCAACGGCCTTGCCCTCGGTGCCCTTTATGGCCTCATAGCCATCGGGTACACCATGGTCTACGGCATCGTCCAGCTCATCAACTTCGCCCACGGCGAGATCTTCATGATCGGCGGCTTCGGCGCGCTCACCGCCTACGCCATCCTCCCGACCGGCACCTCCCTGCTGATCGCGATACCCGTCATGATCATCGGAGGCTCCCTCGTCTCCGTCCTCGTCGCCATGGGAGCCGAACGCTTCGCGTACCGTCCCCTGCGCAGCGCTCCCCGGCTCGCACCACTCATCACCGCAATCGGCCTCTCGATCGCGCTCCAGCAGCTCGTCTGGCAGTTCTACCCGGACGCCAAGAAGGCCGTCAGCTTCCCCGAGTTCAAGGGCGAAGCCTTCAAGATCACCGACAGCCTGGCCATCCAGCGCGCGGACGCCTTCGTCCTCATCCTCGCCCCGCTCTGCATGCTCGCCCTCGGCGTCTTCGTCCAGAAGAGCCGCAGCGGCCGCGCCATGCAGGCCACCGCGCAGGACCCCGACACCGCGAAGCTGATGGGCATCAACACCGACCGCATCATCGTCATGGCCTTCGCCATCGGTGCCGCGTTCGCCGCCGTCGCCGCCGTCGCCTACGGCCTCGACAAGGGCCAGATCAACTTCGAGATGGGCTTCATCCTCGGCCTCAAGGCCTTCACCGCAGCCGTCCTCGGCGGCATCGGCAACATCTACGGAGCCATGGTCGGCGGCGTCGTCCTCGGCCTCGCCGAAGCCCTGTCGATCGCCTACATCGAAGACATCCCCGGCATGTCGCAGCTCGGCGGTGGAGCCTGGTCCAACGTCTGGGCGTTCGTACTCCTCATCGTCGTCCTCCTCGTGCGGCCACAAGGCCTGCTCGGTGAGCGCGTCGCGGATCGGGCGTGAGAACCATGACCAACGAAGCAACCCTCCCGCTCGACGCCGAAGCCACCGGTGCCGTCTCCCGCACCGCACTGCTCTACGCGGTCATCGGCGGCAGCCTGCTGACCGTCGTCAGCGCCTTCCTCGCCTGGACCTGGACCTCCGAGTTCCCCGGTGACCTCACCTACTACGGCAGCCCGGCCCCCATCCAGTTCCTGAGCCTCGTCGGCGCACTCCTCACCGCCGCCCACGCGCTCTCCGCGCTCGGCGTCAAGGGCCTGCGCTGGCTCACCCCCACCGGCGCCCGCAAGCCCGTGTGGATCCTCTCGCTCGGCACCCTCGCCGGCACCTGGTTCACCGTCATCGCCATCGCCTGGGTCCTCGGCGGATTCGTCCACCTGGAGCCCGGCGCCTACCTCGCCCTCATCGGCTCGCTCGTACCGGCCCTCGCCGCGTACAAGCTCCCCGACGACAGCCACAAGGCGGCCGCCGCCAAGAAGCTGCCCTCCTGGGGCGAGATCCTCATCATCATCGGCGCCTTCGCCGTCGGCCTCTACGTCGTCACCTTCGGCATCGACACCGACGACAAGGAACCGCAGCTCTTCGTCACCTACCTGATCATCGTCGGCTTCGCGGCCTTCGCCCTGCTCAAGTCCGGTCTCTTCGACCGACTCGGCCTGCTCACCGCGAAGAACCGCCAGGTCACCCTCATCGGTACCGCGGCCGCCGCGATCACCTTCCCGTTCATCCAGCAGAGCGGCGACACCTACACGCTCATCGCGGTCAACATCCTGATCTTCGCGACCGTCGCCCTCGGCCTCAACGTCGTCGTCGGCCTCGCCGGCCTCCTCGACCTCGGTTACGTCGCCTTCCTCGGCGTCGGCGCCTACGCCGCCGCCCTGGTCTCCGGAAGCACCGCCTCCGCCTTCGGCTTCCAGCTCCCCTTCTGGGCAGCGGTCATCGTCGGCGCCCTCGCCTCGCTCATCTTCGGCGTGATCATCGGAGCACCCACCCTCCGCCTGCGCGGCGACTACCTCGCCATCGTCACCCTCGGCTTCGGAGAAATCTTCCGCATCGCCATGGGCAACCTCGACGGCACCTCCGGCCCCGACATCACCAACGGCCCCAACGGCATCCCCAACATCCCCCACCTCGAACTCTTCGGGTGGAACTTCGGGGAGTCGCACACCGTCGGCGGCATCGTCCTCGGCGCCTACGCCAACTACTACTTCCTGATGCTGCTCGTGATGGCACTCGTCATCCTGGTCTTCGCCCGAGCCGGCAACAGCCGCATCGGCCGCGCCTGGGTCGCCATCCGCGAAGACGAGACCGCCGCCGAAGCCATGGGCATCAACGGCTTCAAGGTCAAGCTCATCGCCTTCGCCCTCGGCGCCACCCTCGCCGGCCTCGCCGGCACCGTCCAGGCACACGTCAACAGCACGGTCGTCCCCGAGAACTACGTCTTCGCCGGGCCCGTCCCGCCGAACTCCGCGTTCCTCCTCGCCGCCGTCATCCTCGGCGGCATGGGCACCATCCGCGGCCCCATCCTCGGCGCCGCACTGCTCTTCCTGATCCCGGCGAAGCTGGCCTTCCTCCAGGACTACCAGCTCCTCGCCTTCGGCATCGCCCTCATCCTGCTCATGCGCTTCCGCCCCGAAGGCCTCATCGCCAACAAGCGCGCGCAGCTCGAGTACCACGACGACACCGCTGACCAGGCCCCCACGGACCTGGCCACCGCCAAGGCGGGGGCGTGAACACCATGACCACCACAGACACCACCACGACGACCACCGTCCTCGATGCCAGCGGCGTCACCATGCGCTTCGGCGGCCTCACCGCCGTCAAGGGCGTCGACCTCAAGGTCAACGCGGGCGAGATCGTCGGCCTCATCGGCCCCAACGGCGCCGGCAAGACCACCTTCTTCAACTGCCTCACCGGGCTGTACGTCCCCACCGAGGGAACCGTCAGCTACAAGGGCACGGTCCTGCCGCCCAAGCCCCACCTGGTCACCAGCGCCGGCATCGCCCGCACCTTCCAGAACATCCGGCTCTTCCACAACATGACGGTGCTGGAGAACGTCCTCGTCGGACGCCACACCCGCACCAAGGAAGGCCTCTGGTCCGCCCTCCTGCGCGGCCCCGGCTTCAAGAAGGCCGAAGCCGCCAGCGAGGCCCGGGCGATGGAACTCCTGGAGTTCATCGGCCTGGAGAAGAAGGCCCAGCACCTCGCCAAGAACCTCCCCTACGGCGAGCAGCGCAAGCTGGAGATCGCCCGCGCCCTCGCCAGCGACCCCGGCCTCATCCTCCTGGACGAGCCGACCGCCGGCATGAACCCGCAGGAAACCCGCGCGGCCGAAGAACTCATCTTCGCCATCCGGGACATGGGCATCGCCGTACTCGTCATCGAGCACGACATGCGCTTCATCTTCAACCTCTGCGACCGCGTCGCCTGCCTCGTCCAGGGCGAGAAGCTCATCGAAGGCACCGCAGCCGAGGTCCAGGGCGACGAGCGCGTCATCGCCGCCTACCTCGGCGAGCCCTTCGAGGGCGACCCGGGCGCGGCCGAGGCCGCAGCGGTCGAAGCCGCCGAGGCGAACGCGGCGGCCGAGGCCGAAGCCGAGGCGCCGGCAGCGGCCGAAGCCGAGGCGCCGGCAGCGGCCGAGGCAGAGGCGCCGGCAGAAGCCGACGCGGACGCCGAAGCCGAGGCGGACGCCGACGCGCCCGCTGACGCGGAGCCGGACGCCGACGCCGAAGCGGACAGCACCACCGGCACCACCAGCACCACCAGCACGGACGGAGACGCCAAGTGACCGCACTGCTCGAGGTCCAAGACCTCAAGGTCGCCTACGGCAAGATCGAAGCCGTCAAGGGCATCTCCTTCGAGGTCAACGAAGGCGAAATCGTCTGCCTCGTCGGCACCAACGGCGCCGGCAAGACGACCACCCTCCGCACCCTCTCCGGACTCCTCAAGCCCGCCAGCGGCACCATCACCTTCGACGGCAAGCCGCTCGCACAGGTCCCCGCCCACAAGATCGTCTCCCTGGGCCTCGCCCACTCCCCCGAGGGACGCCACATCTTCCCCCGGCTGACGATCGCCGAAAACCTCCAACTCGGCGCCTTCCTGCGCACCGACAAGGAGGGCATCGAGAAGGACGTCCAGCGCGCCTACGAGATGTTCCCCATCCTGGGCGAACGCCGCAAGCAGGCCGCCGGCACCCTCTCGGGCGGCGAGCAGCAGATGCTCGCCATGGGCCGGGCCCTCATGTCCCAGCCCAAGCTGCTCATGCTGGACGAGCCCTCCATGGGCCTCTCCCCCCTCATGATGCAGAAGATCATGGCGACCATCGCCGAACTCAAGGCCGCGGGCACCACCATCCTGCTCGTCGAGCAGAACGCCCAGGCCGCCCTCTCGCTGGCCGACCAGGCCCACGTGATGGAGATCGGCAAGATCGTGCTCTCCGGCTCCGGCCAGGAGCTCCTCCACAACGAGGACGTCCGCAAGGCGTACCTCGGCGAGGACTAAGGATCCGCTCAAGCCTGAGGCCCGCCACCGTCCACGGTGGCGGGCCTCACGCGTACCCGCTACTGCGCGGCGTTCTTCTTCTCCTCGGCGTCCTCGATGACCGCCTCCGCGACCTGCTGCATGGACATGCGACGGTCCATGGAGGTCTTCTGGATCCACCGGAACGCGGCGGGCTCGGACAGCCCGTACTGCGTCTGCAGAATGCTCTTCGCCCGGTCCACGAGCTTGCGGGTCTCGAGCCGCAGCGAGAGGTCCGCGACCTCCTTCTCCAGCGCCCGCAGCTCCGCGAAACGCGACACCGCCATCTCGATGGCCGGCACCACGTCGCTCTTGCTGAACGGCTTCACCAGGTACGCCATGGCCCCGGCGTCCCGCGCCCGCTCGACCAGGTCGCGCTGCGAGAACGCGGTCAGCATGAGTACGGGCGCGATGGACTCCTCCGCGATCTTCTCGGCCGCGGAGATCCCGTCCAGGACCGGCATCTTCACGTCGAGGATCACCAGGTCGGGGCGGTGCTCCCGGGCCAGTTCGACGGCGGTCTGCCCGTCCCCGGCCTCGCCGACCACGGAGTAGCCCTCCTCCTCGAGCATCTCCTTCAGGTCGAGACGGATGAGCGCCTCGTCCTCGGCGATGACGACGCGGGTCGTCAGCGGCGGAACGTGCGGCTGGTCGGCGTCGGGCGTGGGCGTCGACTCGTGCTCGGCGGTCACGATGGCTCCTCGGTGCGGGGCATAACAAGCTCCCCCGAGCCTACCTAGCTGCGGTATGGTGGACTCGCAGCGGGTCGGGGTTAACCTTCGATTCGTTGGGCCCCGGTAGCCCAATTGGCAGCAGGCGATGGATTCAAAACCCATTCAGTGTCGGTTCGAGTCCGACCCGGGGCACTTTCCTTCTTTTCCAAGGTCACGCGATAATCGCGTGACCTTCACTCGTTTCAGCGAAGCCTTCCAAAATGCGCCACGTGAGCGAATAGCGTGCGGCAGCGTCGGCCACATGTACGACTTGGCTACCCGCATGCACACGCTCGACTTGCTCGCCGACGGGCGCAGTATGAACTCCGTCAGCAAGGAAACGGGGATATCCCGCTCCGCGATCCGGGCGTGGCAGTCCCGCCTGGAGCCCCTCCCCCGCCTGCTCCCTCAGGCCCTCCCATGCGCAGCACCCACCGACAGGGCCTCGTACGCGTACCTGTTGGGCCTCTATCTCGGTGACGGCTGCATCAGCTCGCACCCCCGCGGCGGGCACCTCCTCCGGATCGCCTGCGCCGACGCGTGGCCGGGGCTCATCGAGCAATGCCGCGCGGCGATCACGGCCGTGCGGCCCGACGACAAGGTCTACGTGCTGCAGCGTCAGGGCTGCGTCGCCGTCACCAGCTACGGGCGGCACTGGACCTGTATGTTCCCGCAGCACGGGCCGGGCAGGAAACACGAGCGGCGGATCGTGCTCGAGCGGTGGCAACAGGAGATCGTCGATGCCCACCCCTGGGAGTTCATCCGGGGGCTCATCCACTCCGATGGGTGCCGGATCACCAACTGGACCGTCCGGAACGGCAAGCGGTACGAGTATCCGAGGTACTTCTTCACCAACAGGTCCGACGACATCCGTCGGCTCTGCACGGACACCCTCGCCAAGGTCGGCGTCGAGTGGACCATCCTGGCCAGGGGCAGCGACCCCCTCAACGTCTCCGTCGCCCGCAAGGCCTCCGTGGCCCTCATGGATGCCCACATCGGGCCCAAGTACTAGGTCGGGCCTGGGCTATTGCGGTGCCGCGCCGGGCGGGGGGATGACACCGAGCTGTTGCAGGAAGCCGAGCTCGTCCTTGTTCGACCATTTCTCGGCGAGCTTGCCGTCCTCGATGCGGTGAATCACCGTCGCGGTCATCGTGAGCTGCGCGCCGGTGGCGGGGATGCCGGGGAGGTCTCCCTCGTGGACTCCGCGGGCCGTCATCCGGGTCACGACCTTGTCGCCCTCCGCGATCTGGTCCTCGATCTCGTGCGTCCCGGGTGTGGCTTCCCAGAACAGACGGAACGCCTTCTTGAGCCCCTCACGCCCGCCTGCGAAACCCGGAAACGGTGGCGGTGAGTGGTCCTTGTAGTCCTCGGCGACGAGATCGTCCATGGCATCCACGTTGCCCGCGTCGATCTCCCGATAGAAGCGGCGGACCAGCTTCTTGTTCTCCTCGGTGGACATGGGGACCTCTCTGCGCGTTCATTCACCTCGCCGGAGCGGCACATACGGCTCGCATCGTCGCCCGCCGGCTCCCGTGGCCGGCCGATCGGCACGCCAGAACGGGGTGGATGTTCACCCAGAGGCAGCCATGCGGGTGGCTCGGCCCGACGGCGGTGGCGGGGGCGGGCGTTTCCCTGATGCGGCGCCGGCCGGCCGGTGGCCGCGTCGGGCGGGACGGGGCCCGACGCGGTGGGTGGTGCGGAGGGGGGTCAGCGTACGGGGTCGCCGATGTGGTGGACGCGGACCAGGTTGGTGGATCCGGTGACTCCGGGGGGTGAGCCGGCGGTGATGACGACGATGTCGCCGGGTACGCAGCGGCCGATGCGCAGGAGTTCTTCTTCGACTTGGGCGACCATGGCGTCGGTGGAGTCGACGTGGGGGCCGAGGAAGGTTTCGACGCCCCAGGTGAGGTTGAGCTGGGAGCGGGTGGCGGGGTCGGGGGTGAAGGCGAGGAGGGGGATGGGTGAGCGGTAGCGGGAGAGTCGGCGGACGGTGTCGCCGCTCTGGGTGAAGGCGATGAGGAATTTGGCGCCGAGGAAGTCGCCCATTTCGGCGGCTGCGCGGGCGACGGCTCCGCCTTGGGTGCGGGGCTTGCTGCGGTCGGTGAGTGGGGGGAGGCCCTTGGCGAGGATGTCTTCTTCGGCGGCTTCGACGATGCGGGACATCGTCTTGACGGTCTCGACGGGGTATTTGCCGACGCTGGTCTCGCCGCTGAGCATGACGGCGTCGGTGCCGTCGATGACGGCGTTGGCGACGTCGGAGGCTTCGGCGCGGGTGGGGCGGGAGTTGTCGATCATCGAGTCGAGCATCTGGGTGGCGACGATGACGGGTTTGGCGTTGCGCTTGGCGAGTTTGACGGCGCGCTTTTGGACGATGGGGACTTGTTCGAGGGGCATTTCGACGCCGAGGTCGCCGCGGGCGACCATGATGGCGTCGAATGCGGCGACGATGTCGTCGATGTTTTCGACGGCTTGGGGTTTTTCGATTTTGGCGATGACGGGGAGGCGGCGGCCTTCTTCGTCCATGATGCGGTGGACGTCTTCGATGTCGCGGCCGCTGCGGACGAAGGAGAGGGCGATGACGTCGGCGCCGGTGCGCAGGGCCCAGCGGAGGTCGTCGATGTCCTTCTCGCTGAGGGCGGGGACGGAGACGGCGACTCCGGGGAGGTTGAGTCCCTTGTGGTCGGAGACCATGCCGCCTTCGATGACGAGGGTCTGGACGCGGGGGCCGTCGACGCCGGTGACTTCGAGGGTGACGCGGCCGTCGTCGACGAGGATGCGTTCGCCGGTGGTGACGTCGGTGGCGAGGCCTTTGTAGGTGGTGCCGCAGGTGTGGCGGTCGCCTTCGTGGTCTTCGACGGTGATGGTGAATTCGTCGCCGCGTTCAAGGAGTACGGGGCCTTCGGCGAATCGGCCGAGGCGGATCTTCGGTCCTTGAAGGTCGGCGAGGATGCCGACGCTGCGGCCGGTTTCGTCGGAGGCTTTGCGTACGCGCTGGTAGCGCTCCTCGTGTTCGGCGTAGGTGCCGTGGCTGAGGTTGAGGCGGGCGATGTCCATTCCGGCTTCGACCAGGGCTTTGATCTGGTCGTATGAGTCGGTGGCGGGGCCCAGGGTACATACGATTTTTGCTCGGCGCATGGGGCGAGCGTATGCCCCTACCAGGCGGTAGGAAATTGGTTCCGGGTGTCCGCTCAACAACCTTTGGGCAAAAGCTTGTTGACAATTGTTGAATGTGCGTGGGGGTGCTCTGATGAGCACCCCCGTGGGGTGTGGTGCGTACGCGTTTTCAACCGTTCTCGGGGGCGAGCGGGCGTTCGTGGCGGATGCCGGGGCGGCCGTCGACGGTGGTGGTCTCGATCTGGGTGAATCCGTTGTGCCGGAGCACGGTCAGGGACGCCGGGTTGTCGAGGGTGGTGAGGGCGGTGAGGCGGGAGAGCCCGTACGTGTTCTTCGCGAGGCGGCAGATTTCGGCGACGGCGGCGGTGGCCAGGCCGCGGCCGGCGGCGTGTTCGCCGATGCGGTAGCCGAGCTCGGCGCTGCCGTCTTCGATGTCGACGAGGTTGACGCGGCCTGCCAGGGTCCCGTGGCGGGTGACGAGGACGTGGAACCGGGACAGGCCGGTGTCCTGCTCGGCGAGCAGGGCGCGGTGGCGGGCGGCGAATTCGGTGAAGTACGCGTCGCCGCGGTCGGGGATGCTGCGTGCGAAGTAGGCCCGGTTGTGCCGTTCGAAGTCGAGGAGGGCGGGGGCGTGGTCGGCGCGGAGGCGTTCCAGGGTCCATTCGCCTGTCGGGGCGGCGGTGTTCACAGCTGGGGAGGGGTCATGGTGAAGCGGGCGTTGACCTGGGCGTAGACGGTCTGGCGTTGGGGTTCGAGGTCGAGGGGCGGGGCGGTTTCTTCGGAGGCGCTGAAGGCCATGGTGCGCATGCCGGTGCCCGGGGCGGCTGGTTGGAAGGGGAGGGCGTTTTCGGCGCCGAGGTCGGCGAGTTCGACGAGGGCGGCGAGGTCGGCGCCGAGGGCGTGGGCGTATTCGCGGGCGCGTTGGACGGCTTCGAGTACGGCTTGGCGGCGGGCTTCGCCGTGGGCGGGTGAGGTGGGGCGCAGGGCCCACCAGGGACCGTCGACGCTGGTGAGTTCGAGGTCGGCGAGGCGGGTGGTGAGTTCGCCGAGGGCGGTGAAGTCGGCGAGTTCGGCGGTGATGTGGACGCGGCCGTGGTAGGCGCGGATGCGTTCGGCGCGGCCGTGGCGGGTGAGTTCGGGGTTGATGGAGAAGGCGCCGGTTTCGAGTTTTTCGACGGGGTCGCCGTAGCTTTTGACGAGGTCGAGGACGGTGTTGTTGCGGCGGGTGAGGTCTTCGAGTGCGGTGCGTCGGTCGGTGCCGCGGGCGGTGACGGTGATGCCGATGCGGGCGATTTCGGGGTCGACTTCGAGGCGGGCTTCGCCGCGGACGGCGACGCGGGGGACTTCGGGGGTTCCGTAGGGCTGGTGCGGTGCGTCCTGGGTCATGGTTTCCACTGTCGCACTGTCGGCCGGGTGGGTCGGTGGTCATCGGATCGAAACCTGGTGGGGGTGTTGCTGGTTGTTACCGATCGGTCAGAATCTACGCGCGTTGTTCACGCTTCGAGATGGGTTCGCCTCACAAGGGGAGATGGCATGGCGTTCGACCGTAGGACGTTTCTGGGTACTTCGGCTGCGACGGGTGCGGCTGTTGCGTTGGCGGGGGCTGCGGGCGCTCCGGCCGCCGCGGCGGAGGTGGCTCCCGGGGCCGCCGGGGGCGGCGCCGGGGGCGCCGGGAAGGCGCGTACGTACTCGTTCACGGTGATGGGGACGACGGACCTGCACGGGAACGTCTTCAACTGGGACTACTTCACGGACAAGGAGTTCGACGACAAGGCGCACAACGACGTCGGCCTGGCGAAGATCTCGACGCTCGTGAACCGGGTGCGGGCGGAGAAGGGGCGCTGCAACACGCTGCTGATCGACGCGGGTGACACGATCCAGGGCACGCAGCTGTCGTACTACTACGCGAAGGTGGATCCGATCACCGCGCGGCGCGGTCCGGTGCATCCGATGGCGCAGGCGATGAACGCGATCGGCTACGACGCGGCGGCGCTGGGGAACCACGAGTTCAATTACGGCATTCCGGTGCTGCGCAAGTTCGAGGAGCAGTGCGACTTCCCGCTGCTGGGCGCGAACGCGCTGGATGCGAAGACGTTGCGGCCCGCGTTCGCGCCGTACAGCATGCACCGGCTGCGCACCCCGCACGGGCGGGACGTGAAGGTGGCGGTGCTGGGGCTGACGAACCCGGGGATCGCGATCTGGGACAAGGCGAACGTGCAGGGGAAGATGACGTTCCCGGGGCTGGAGGAGCAGGCGGCGAAGTACGTGCCGAAGCTCCGTTCGATGGGTGCGGACGTGGTGATCGTGTCCGCGCATTCGGGTTCGAGCGGTACGTCCTCGTACGGTGACCAGTTGCCGTACGTCGAGAACGCGGCGGGTCTGGTGGCGGAGCAGGTGCCGGGGATCGACGCGATCCTGGTGGGGCACGCGCACACGGAGATCCCGGAGTACCGGGTGAAGAACAAGGCGACCGGCAAGGACGTGGTGCTGTCGGAGCCGCTGAAGTGGGGGCAGCGTCTGACGCTGTTCGACTTCGAGCTGACGTGGTCGAAGGGCTGCTGGTCGGTGGCGAAGGTGTCGGCGCAGGTGCTGAACTCGAACACGGTCGCCGAGGACCCGGAGATCACCGGGCTGCTGTCGGACGAGCACCGCAAGGTCGTGGCGTACGTGAACCAGGTGATCGGTACGTCCACGCAGGCGATGTCTTCGGCGGAGGGGCCGGTCAAGGACGTCGCGATCATAGATCTGATCAACCATGTGCAGGCGGACACGGTGAAGGGGGCGCTGGCGGGTACGCAGTGGGCGGCGCTGCCGGTGCTGTCGCAGGCGTCGTGTTTCTCGCGTACGGCGTCGATTCCGGCCGGGCAGGTGACGATCAAGGATGCGGCGGGGCTGTACCCGTTCGAGAACACGATGGAGGCGCGGCTGCTGACGGGTGCGCAGCTGAAGGACTATCTGGAGTACTCGGCGCGGTACTACGTGCAGACGGCGCCGGGTGCTCCGGTGGACCCGGCGAAGCTGACGAACTCGGAGAGCGTCCCGGACTACAACTACGACGCGGTGTACGGGCTGGCGTACGACATCGACATCGCGCAGCCGGTGGGTTCGCGGATCTCGGGGTTGTCGTTCCAGGGGAAGGCGGTGGATCCGGCTGCGGAGTTCGTGCTGGCGGTGAACAACTACCGGGCGTCGGGTGGCGGGAACTTCCCGCACGTGCCGCAGGCGAAGCAGCTGTGGGCGAATTCGGAGGAGATCCGTAACACGATCATCCAGTGGGTGAAGGCGAAGGGGACGATCGACCCGGCGCAGTTCGCGTCGGTGGACTGGCGGCTGACCCGGGCCGGGGTTGCGGTGTTCTAGGCGGGGCGGGGGGGGGGGGGGGGGGGGGGGGGGGGGGGGGGGGGGGGGGGGGGGGGGGGGGGGGGGGGGGGGGGGGGGGGGGGGGGGGGGGGGGGG
>NZ_JBVIGX010000024.1:107297-115785 GCF_055570595.1 Streptomyces sp. NPDC031132 | reverse complement strand
CATCAACAACCCCCCCGGGTGGTTCCCGAGGGTTTGTCCTGGACCCCCGCCTCCCCCCCCCCCCCCCCCCCCCCGACAACGCGGCGAGGTGCGGCACCAGACGCCGCGGGCCAGGCAAGACCTTGCGGACACCCCCTAGGCTGACCGGATGTCCGAACCCGCCGCCACCGAGGAGCCGGCTGCCGAGCCGCCGGTCGCCGTCTGGGCGGCGCTGAAGCGGCCGGTCCGCTTCCTCGGCTCCTGGTGGCCGTGGCGCTGCTGGTCGTACCTCGGCAGCGGGATGCTCCTCGGGTACGGGGTCCTGCTCGCGCTGGCGCTGCTCCTCGGGCTGGGGGTGCTGCTGGCCGTCGCCGGGATCGGGTTGCTCCTGCTGCTGGGCGCCGTGGCCGGCGCAGTGCCGCTCGGGCAGTTCGAGCGGTGGCGGCTGCGGTGGGTGGAGCCCGCCCCCGTGCCGGATCCGCACGTCTCGCTCGCCGGGGCCGGCACCGCCGCCTGGCTGCGGACCCGGCTGCGCGAGCGGGCCACGTGGCGGGAGCTCGGGTACGCCGCCCTGCTCGGGCCGGTGTTCGCCGCGGCCGGCTTCGGGGTCGTCACGCTGCTCGCCTTCTCGCTGATCCTCGTGGCGAGCCCGGTCGTCGTGTGGACCCTCGCCCCGGAGACCGTGATGCTGGTCCCCGGCAGGCCGGTCTCCGGCCCGCCGGAAGCCCTGGGCGGTACCGCCGTCGGACTGGCCGGGCTCGTGCTGGCCGCGTACGCCGGAGGCCTCCTCGCGGGAGCCCAGGTGAAGACCGCACGGCTGCTGCTCGGGGCGCGCGAGGAGGACGCCCGGGTGCTGGAGCTGACCCGCTCCCGGGTCCGCCTCGTGGACGCCTTCGAGGCCGAACGGCGGCGGATCGAGCGGGATCTGCACGACGGCGCCCAGCAGCAGCTGGTCGCCCTCAGCATGACCCTCGGTCTCGCCGAGCTGGAGCTGCGCAGGGTGCCGCAGGCCGCCGACGCGGCCGAGCTGGTGGCCCGGGGCCGCGGCGAGGCACGGCTGGCCCTGGAGCAACTGCGCGACCTCGTACGGGGGATCCACCCGCAGGTGCTCACCGACCACGGGCTCGCGGCGGCCGTCGCGGAGGTCGCGCTGCGCCACCCCGTGCCGGTGACCGTGGACCTGGACGTGCCCCGGCTGCCCGAACCGGTGGAGATCACCGCGTACTTCACGGTCACCGAAGCCCTGGCCAACGCGGCGAAGCACAGCGGCGCCTCGCACATCGGGATCGCCGGTAGGGTCGACGGGGGCCGGCTGACTCTCTCCGTCACCGACGACGGCCGCGGCGGGGCGGATCCCGGCGCGGGAGCAGGCCTGGCGGGTCTCGCGGACAGGGTGGCGATGTTGCAGGGCAGGCTGGTGGTGTCCAGCCCGGTGGGCGGTCCGACCGAACTCCGGGTGGAGGTGCCGTGCTCCGGCTGATCCTCGCGGAGGACTCCGTCCTGCTGCGCGCCGGGCTGACGGAACTCCTCACCCGCAGCGGCCACCACGTCCTCGCCGCCGTCGGGGACGCCGAGGAGCTGATCCGGGCGGTGGAGGCCGAACGGCCCGACGTCGTCGTCACCGATGTCCGGATGCCGCCCGGCTTCCGCGACGAGGGCCTGCGCGCCGCCCTCGAACTGCGCTCCCGGGACGGCTCGTTGCCGGTGCTCGTGCTCTCGCAGTACGTCGCCACGGCGTACGCGACCCAGCTGCTCACCGCCGGGGCGGCGGCGGGCGGCCCGGCCGGGCTGGGCTACCTGCTCAAGGACCGCGTCGGCGAGGTGGCGGAGTTCCTCGACGCCCTCGAACGGGTCGCGGGGGGCCACACGGTCATCGACCCCGAGGTGGTCCGGGTCCTGCTGGGCCGGCAGGCGGCGGACCGGCCCCTCGCCCGGCTCACCCCGCGCGAACGCGAGGTGCTGGCCCTGATGGCCGAGGGCCTCAACAACCAGGCCTTGGCGGCCCGGCTGTTCGTCACCGAGGCGGCCGTCGTCAAACACGCGAGCAGCATCTTCATGAAGCTGGACCTCGACCCGACCGAGGGCAACCGCCGTGTGCTGGCGGTGCTGGCCCACCTGCGCGGCGCGGAGGGCTGACCCTGGGCATACCGGCCCGCGGAGCCGGCCACGATGCGGGAGAACCCGGGAGCGGTCACCGAGCGCGCCCAGACCACCAGCAGCACCGGCAGCGCCAGGTAGCCGAAGCGCCCGGCCGGGGCGAGCAGGAAGGCCAGCGTGAGGCCGATCGCGAGGCGGTCCGCCGCCGCAACGAGCGTGCGCGGCGGCCGCACCGCCAGTGAGACCGCGACCGCCAGACCGCCCACCGCGAGCAGAGCCACCGTCAGCCACCAGCCCCAGGTGCCCAGTTCGGCCAGCAGATGTCCCGGCAGCGGGCTGCTCGCCGGGGTGGGTACCTCCGCGCGCCCGGTCGGGAAGGCGAACACCTGCCGTACCGTCTCCTCCGGCTGGAGCAGCGCGCTCGGCAGCACGAGCGCGGCCGTGCCGAGGACCGCCACCCCGGCGCAGCGCACCGCCGCCCGACCGCCCCGGCAGGCCGCGAGCAGGGCCACCGCCACGGCGACCGCGGGCAGCGCCGTCCACTTCAGCGCGCACGCCCCGGCGAGGGCCGCCCCCGCAAGCACCGGGCGCCCCGCCGCGGCCGCAGCCAGCGCCAGGCAGCACAGCCCGGCCAGCGGCAGGTCCACGCCGCTCACCGCCAGCGGCAGCGCCACCACCGGCGAGGCCACCAGCACGGGCACCAGGGGCGACCGCGCCCCGCCGAGCAGGCGGCGCCCCGCCCACATCCCGCCGAACAGGACCGCCGCACACCAGATCCGGGCGTCGCCCAGCCGTCCCAGCACCGTGTGCGGGATGCCGAGGGCCGCCATGCCCGGCAGGTACGGCGTGTACTCGTCCACTCCCGCGGGCTGGTCCACGTACATCCGCCCGGTCTCCAGCAGCAGCCGGCCGGAGCGTTCGACGACCATCACCTCGGACTGCCCCCGGCCGGTCAGCACCAGCCACAGCAGCGGGACGGCGACGGCTCCCACGAGGGCGGCCGCGACGGCGGCCCGCGGCCGCCGGACGGTGAGCGCCGCGGCGCACAGGTAGCCGGCCGCAGCGCACCAGCCCCACAGCCGGTGCGGCCCGAGTGGGGAGAAGAGCGGGAAGGACAGCGCCCAGGCGGCCGCCACGAGCCAGCCGGTCGCCTGAAGGGCGGCGCGGACACTACGGGAAGGGGTCATGGGCCCATTCCAGCCGCGCACCCCCGGCCGGGTCTGCCCACCCAGGTGGACACTTCGGGGTCGGGTTTCCCCTACCACCCCGCGTCCGCGCAGGGGGAACGGGGGTACGGGGGTACGGCGAAGGGGCGCGACCCCGGGAGGTCGCGCCCCTTGGCCCGGGCGGGGGAGGTCAGCCGGCCTCGGTGCCGCCGAAGCGCTCGCGGTAGGACTCCAGGTCCTCCTCGGTGACCCGTGCGAAGAGCACCGGCGGCACGGTGAACGGCGTACCCGCCGGGACCGCGTCCAGCGACTTGGCCTGCTCCGGGGTGACCCACGTGGCCGTGTCGTCGGCCAGCGCGAACGAGGAGCGCATGGCGCGCGCCGAGGCCGGGATGAACGGCTCCGATACCACCGAGTAGAGGTGGATCAGGTTCATCGCGGTGCGCAGCGTGAGCGCCGCGCCCTCCAGGTCGGTCTTGACCTCCAGCCAGGGGGCCTTCTCGTCGAGGTACGCGTTGCCGGCCGACCACAGGGCGCGCAGCGCGGCCGCGGCCTTGCGGTACTGGAGGGACTCCATGTGGCCCTCGTACTCGGCCAGGAGCTCGGCGATCTGCTCGCCCAGCTTGGCCTCGACCTCGCCGGCCGGGCTGCCCGCCGGGACCTCGTCGCCGAACTTCTTGCGGGAGAAGGTGAGCACGCGGTTGACGAAGTTGCCGAGCGTGCCGCCGAGGTCCTTGTTGACGGTGGCGGCGAAGTGCTCCCACGTGAACGACGAGTCGTCGGACTCGGGCGCATTGGCGATGAGGAAGTAGCGCCAGAAGTCGGCCGGGAGGATCTCCAGCGCCTGGTCGGTGAAGACGCCGCGCTTCTGCGAGGTGGAGAACTTGCCGCCGTAGTACGTCAGCCAGTTGAAGGCCTTGACATAGTCGACCTTCTTCCAGGGCTCGCGGGTGCCGAGCTCGGTGGCGGGGAACATCACCGTGTGGAACGGGACGTTGTCCTTGGCCATGAACTGCGTGTAGCGCACGTCCTCGGCCTCGTACCACCAGGACTTGTAGTCGCGGGTGGCCGGGTCGGCGTCCGCCCACTCCTTGGTGGAGGCGATGTACTCGATCGGCGCGTCGAACCAGACGTAGAAGACCTTGCCGTCGGCGGCCAGTTCGGGCCACGTGTCGGCCGGGACCGGGACGCCCCAGTCGAGGTCGCGGGTGATCGCGCGGTCGTGCAGGCCCTCGGTCAGCCACTTGCGGGCGATGGAGGACGCCAGCTGCGGCCACTCCTCCTCGTGCTCCGCGACCCAGGCCTCGACCTCGTGCTGGAGCTTGGACTGGAGGAGGAAGAGGTGCTTGGTCTCGCGGACCTCGAGCTCGGTGGAGCCGGAGATGGCCGAGCGGGGCTCGATCAGGTCCGTGGGGTCCAAGACGCGGGTGCAGTTCTCGCACTGGTCGCCGCGGGCCTTGTCGTAGCCGCAGTGCGGGCAGGTGCCCTCGACGTAGCGGTCCGGCAGGAAGCGGCCATCGACCGG
Organism: Streptomyces sp. NPDC031132; assembly: GCF_055570595.1. Classification (NCBI taxonomy): domain Bacteria; kingdom Bacillati; phylum Actinomycetota; class Actinomycetes; order Kitasatosporales; family Streptomycetaceae; genus Streptomyces; species Streptomyces sp. NPDC031132. The sequence goes on along the minus strand of NZ_JBVIGX010000024.1, from coordinate 111,018 downwards.
CGAGTACACCTGCCGGATCGCGCGCTCCTCGATGAAGCCGTTCTTCTGCAGCTGCCGCGCGAAGTGCTGGGTGATCTCGGCGTTCTGCTGCGAGGAGCTGCGGCCGAAGTAGTCGAAAGACAGCTCGAAGCCGTCGTAGACCGCCTTCTGGGCGTCGTGCGCCTGCGCGCAGAACTCGGCGACCGAGACGCCGGCCTCCTTGGCGGCGAGCTCGGCGGGGGTGCCGTGCTCGTCGGTGGCGCAGATGTAGAGGACGTCGTGGCCGCGCTGGCGGAGGTACCGGGAGTACACATCCGCCGGAAGCATCGACCCGACCATGTTGCCCAGGTGCTTGATCCCGTTGATGTAGGGAAGCGCGCTGGTGATCAGGTGTCGAGCCATCCTCGGATGCTCCATTTCATCTATGCGGTGACAACGTGACGTGACGGATTGTGATGCGGTTCATCGTATCGAACCGACGAAAGGCCACGGGCCGCATTTCTTCGGGGTGGACGTAACGCAAAAGCGAGGGAAGTGACCTCTCCGTCACGGCCCTCGCAGTGGGCCCATGCTACAGCCGGACCGGATCACCGCGGACCGGTGTCCGGGCTTCGGCCGGGAGGGCCCGCCGGTGCGGCCGTCCTGGCTGGTCACAGGGCGTACGCCGGTGCATGGCGGCCCGGCTTGGCCCCGGCATATGCGTACGCGCGGAGTGGGCCCGCAGGTGATCGAAGTCGGTCACGCGCCGATCATCACCGAACGTAATCTCTCGAGGTCTCTCTTCTGCGCCCCTCGGGTGCGCCCGCACTGCCAGGCTGTCCGCGCACAGGGGATGAGGTGAGGTGGAACGGTGAGCGATGGCGGACCAGAGGAGTCCGGTGGGGCCGTGGGACTGCCCAGCCGACGGCGGCGGCCGACGCCCATGAGTCAGTGGGACCCGACGGCACGCCTGTCGTACTGGGCCTTCCACGCCAACCGGCGGCCCTCGTACATGCGTTTCGCGTACCTGCAGCTGGGCTCCGACACGGCTGCCGAGGACGCGGTGGACGCCACCTTCGACTCGATCATGAACGAGTGGTTACGAATGCTCCACATGGACCGGCTCGACGCCTACGCCTGGACCATCCTCAAGCAACGGCTGGTCGACCGGCAGCGGCGGCGCAGCACCTGGCCCGAACCGATGGACATCAGCGCCTTCGAGGCCGCCCTCAAGGAGGCCCACGCCGACCAGTACGAGGTGCTGACGGACACCATCCGCTTCTACTCCGCCGTGTCCCGGCTCGCCGAACGCCAGCGCGACGCCGTGCTGCTGCGCTACGGGCTCCAGTGCACCCCCGGCGAGGCCGCCTCCGTGATGGGCGTCGACGAGGCCACCGTCCGTTCGCAGCTCGGCCAGGCCCACCGGCGGCTCGCCCGCCTGCTCGACACCTCCGCCGAATCATGAGGCGGCGCGAGGGCAAGGAGGAGCGCGGCGGCGATGCCACCCGCCGCTCCCTGGCCGAGTTCCTGACCCGGGCCGGGGTCCGCGACCGGTACCCGCACTACGACCTGGGCGCGGCCGAGGCGCGGCTGCTGCGCGCCGCCCGGGGGCAGGCCGCCGCGGCGCCCTCCCGGCGCCGGGCGTACGGGTGGAGCGACCCCGCGCGGGACTGCCCGCTCAACTCGGAACGGGCCCGGCGCGACCTGAAGGCCGTCTGCCTGGCCGCCGTGTGCACCCCGAAGGCCGAGGCCCAGCTCACGGCCTTCGTCGAGAGCGGGCACACCGATCTGGCCGGGGCGGTCGTCTTCGGCTGCCTGCTCCACCTGGCCGGGCTGCGCGAAGGGGCCCGCTTCTGGTGGCAGTTCGCCGCCGGTTCCGGGCGAGCGCGGACCGCGGCGGCCGCGTACTGCCTGTTCCTCGACCACTCCCGGCGCGGAGAGCACCACGACGCCCGGGTCTGGGCGCGCGAGCTGGGCCGGCGCGGGTTCCGGCCGGGCGGCCGGCGGGATCTGCGCGAGGTACGGCTGTGCGCGCAGGCGACGGTCCTGCGTTACGTCGAGCAGCTCGACGATCCCGATCTGGGCCCGGTGCCGCTGCCGAGGCCGGGACTGCCGTCGGCGCTGGACGCCTTCCGGCCGGCGCCGCCGGTGGTGGCGGCGTCCCCCGAGCAGACCCGGCTGGGCGCGGGACCGCTGCGGCATCCCGCGCTCGCGTCGGCGGCGCGCGACGGCCGCCCCCGGGCCGGGACGAGCGAGGCCCTGGCGCAGGCGCGGCGCGCGCTGGCCGTCGTACGGGTCCTCGAGAAGCACCCGCTGGGGGTGCGGGCCGGCCAGCTGGGGCGGGAGGCCGGTCTGGCGGAGGCGGAGCTGCGGCCGCTGCTGGCGATGCTGTGCGAGGAGGAGTACGCGTACCGGCCGGGCGCGGGCGTGTACGCGCGCGGGCCCGCCCTCGACCGGCTCGCCGCCCCCGGCGGCAGTGGGCTGGCGGGCCAGCTCCAGCGCACCCTGGCCCTGGCCCGGGACAGCGCGGGCGCCGCGGTGTACCTGAGCCGGTATGCCGAGGGGGAGGTCCGGATCACCCAGATGGCCGACGGGCCGGGGGCGCCGCCGGTGCAGGAGTGGGTGGACTTCAAGGCCGCGGCGCACGCCAGCGCCGTCGGCAAGTGCCTGCTGACGCAGCTCGACCACGACCGCCGCCGCGACCACGTCGCCCGGTACCGGCCGGCTCGGCTCACCCCGCAGACGATCACCGACAGCCGGGTGCTGTTCAGCGCGCTCGACGCGCTGGCTCCGGGCGCGCCGGTCTTCGACCTGCGCGAGTACTCGCCGGGGGTCGTCTGCTCCGCCGTCCCGATCGCCACCGGAGACGCAGCGGGCAGCCTCGCGCTGTCGCTGCCCGCGAACCGGGCCCACCGGCTGCCCGAGGCCACGGAGGCCCTGCGCCGCAAGGCCGTCCCGGTGCTCCTGGCGCTGCTCCTGTCGGGAGCCATCCCCCCGGACGTGCCGGCTGCCGCGGAGGCCCCGGACGCCGAGGAGACCCCGCCGACCCCCGCCCCCCTCCCCCGTCCGTCGCACGTCACTCCGGAGACCCTCCGCCACCTCCGCAGCCTCTTCCGCACCCCGCTGACCCGCGCCACGCCGTCCCCCGCCGGTCCCCACCTGGTCAGCGACACCGCGGCGGAGGCGGCGTACTTCTTCGACCCCCTCCCGGAATCCGGCCCACCCCGCCTCGCCCTCCCCCTCACCTTCGCCCCCCTCACCCCGGGCACCCTCCCCCAGTCCGAAGGCCTCCTGGTCCTGGGCACCTGACCCACACAACCGCCCACCCCCCTCCAGCCCCGCCGCCCCAGAAGGCCGCGGGGCCCACGGCCTACCCACGCCGTTCCGGCCCCGCCGCACCCGAGGCACGGGGCCGCTACCCCTCCCAGCCGCCCCGCGCTCGAGTCGCGGCGGCCGTGCCCTTTCCCAGCCCCGCCGACGAATTGAGGCGCGGGGCCCGGCAGCGGCGCCGCAGACGCGAAGCGTCCGGGGCCGTGCTCCTACCCAGCGCCGCCGGCGATTGAGGTGCGGCGCCCGGCAGCGGCGCCGCAGACGCGAAGGATCCATGGCCGTGTGCCCCTACCCAGCCTCGCCGGCGCTTGAGGCGCGGGCCCCGGGGGGGCGGCCCCAGCCGCCGAACCCCAAACACAAAAAGCACTCATCGTGCACCAGGAAACAGAGGAAAGAAAGGGGGGGGGGAGAGAAGACCACCCCAAGAGCGTCC
>NZ_JBVIGX010000024.1:0-107287 GCF_055570595.1 Streptomyces sp. NPDC031132 | reverse complement strand
CCCCGCCCCCCCCCCCCCACCCCCCACCCCCCCCCCCCCCCCCCCCCCCCCCCCCCCCCCCCCCCCTCCCCCCCCCTCCCCCCGCCCCCCCCCCCCCGGCAGCGGCGCCGCAGACGCGAAGGGTCCGGGGTGTGCACCGGGAAACGGAGAAAGGGCGGGGGCGGGGAGAGGAGCCCCGCGCAGCGGCAGCAGCCCGCGCGGCGGGCCCGGGGGCTCGGGGGGCGGCCCCCGGTCAGGGTCAGGCGGGGCGGGTCAGGCGGTCCGCGCCCGAGAGGATCGCGGCAGCCAGCGCCTCCGCCGCCTGCGAGCTCCGCTCGCCCCGCAGCAGCGCGAACTCCACCGGCCCCAGCTCCGGCAGCCCCGGCACCCGCACCAGCCCCGGCGGGATCAGCCCCCGCGTGTGCGCCATCACGCCCAGCCCGGCCCGCGCCGCCGCGACCAGCCCGCTCAGGCTGCCGCTCGTGCACGCGATCCGCCACCCCCGCCCGGCCCTCTCCAGCACCTCCAGCGCCCGGGCCCGGGTGATCCCCGGCGGCGGGAAGACGATCAGCGGCACGGGCCGGTCCGGGTCCACCCGCAGCCCCTCCGCGCCGATCCACACCATCCGGTCCCGCCACACCAGCCGGCCCCGCTCGTCCCCCGGCCCGCGCCGCTTCGCCAGGACGAGGTCGAGCCGCCCCGCGTCCAGCCGTTCGTGCAGGGTCCCGGACAGCTCGACCGACAGCTCCAGTTCCACCTCGGGATGCTCGTGCCGGAAGCCCTCGAGGATCTCCGGCAGCCGGGTCAGCACGAAGTCCTCCGACGCCCCGAACCTCAGCCGCCCGCGCAACCGCGTCCCCGTGAAGTACGCCGCCGCCCGCTCGTGCGCCTCCAGGATGGTCCGGGCGAAGCCCAGCAGCGCCTCGCCGTCCTCCGTCAGCTCCACGCTGTGCGTGTCCCGCAGGAAGAGCTGCCGACCCGTCGCCTCCTCCAGCCGCCGTACGTGCTGGCTGACCGTGGACTGCCGGACGCCGAGCCGCCCGGCGGCCTGGGTGAAGCTGAGCGTCTGGGCCACCGTGAGGAACGTGCGCAACTGGACGGGGTCGTACATGGCGGGCATGGCTCCATGCTGCCACGGCCATCACGAACCGCAATGACAGTCAGTGCGGTGTGCGGGTTTCCCGATCACCGGCCCGAGCGCCACGATGAGGGGCACCCGGGCACCAGGGGCACGCCCCCGCCCCGCCGCCACCACGACAGCGAGAGAGCCCCGTACATGCGCCGCCCGCAGATACCCTCCCGGCTGCCCCTGGACCCGTACGTCCTGGCCCTCCTCGGCACCGTCGGCCTCGCCGCGCTGCTGCCCGCCCGCGGTCCGGCCGCCTCCGTCGCCGAGGGCGCCGCCACCGGGGCCGTGGCCCTGCTCTTCTTCCTCTACGGTGCCCGGCTGTCCACCCGCGAGGCCCTCGACGGCCTGCGCCACTGGCGGCTCCACCTGACCGTACTGGCCTGCACGTTCGTCCTCTTCCCGCTGCTCGGCCTGGCCGCCCGAGGGCTGGTCCCCACCCTCCTCACGCCCCCGCTCTACAGCGGACTGCTCTTCCTCTGCCTGGTCCCCTCGACCATCCAGTCCTCGATCGCCTTCACCTCGATCGCCCGCGGCAACGTCCCCGCGGCGATCTGCGCGGGCTCCTTCTCCAGCCTCGCGGGCATCCTCCTCACCCCGCTCCTCGCCGCCGGCCTGCTCGGCAACAGCGCGGGCGGGTTCTCACTCGACTCCCTGCTCAAGATCGTCCTCCAGCTCCTGCTGCCCTTCCTGCTGGGCCAGGTGCTGCGCCCCTGGGTCGGCGGTTTCCTGGTCCGCAACAAGAGGGTCCTCGGCTTCGTCGACCGCGGCTCGATCCTGCTCGTCGTCTACGCCGCCTTCAGCGCGGGCATGGCCGCCGGGATCTGGCACCAGGTCAGCGTCCCGCGCCTGGCCGCCCTGCTGGCGGTGGAGGGCGTACTGCTCGCCGCCATGCTCCTGGTCAGCTGGTACGGGGCGAAGCGGCTCGGGTTCGGGCGGGCGGACCGGATCGCCATCCAGTTCGCCGGGTCGAAGAAGAGCCTCGCGGCCGGACTCCCCATGGCCAGCGTGCTGTTCGGGGCCCAGGCGAGCCTCGCGGTGCTGCCGCTGATGCTGTTCCACCAGATGCAGCTGATGGTGTGCGCGGTGCTGGCCCGCCGCCGTGCCGGGGACCCCGGGGCCACAGCGGGCGCCGAACTGCCCGCCGGACATGTGGTGGAGGTCTCCCCCGGCGCCCAACACCCGGCCCCGCAGGCTCGGTAACGTGCGGCGGTGACTTGGATTCGCCCGCTCGCCGCGCACGCCGAACGCCCCTGCACCCTCGTGGTCTGCCGCGGCTGCTGCTGCGGCGACCCCCGCAAGAACCCCGGCTCCGACCACGCCGGCCAGCTGGCCCGGCTGCGCGAGGCCGCCGCCGCGTCGGGGGGCCGGCTGGCCGTCCGTACGAGCGACTGCCTCGGGCCGTGCGCGCAGGCGAACGTCATCGTGGTCCAGCCCACCACCGAGGCCCGCCGCCGCGGCGCCCGCGCGACCTGGTTCGGCTGGGCCCTGGACGACACCGCGACCGACGAGGTCATCGCGTGGGCGGAATCCGGCGGCCCGGGCGTCACCCCGGTCCCGGCGACCCTGGACCTCCACCGCATCGACCCGCCCGAGCCCCAGCCCAGGCCGGAAGCGAAGCGCCGCACCCGCCGGGGCCGCTGACCGGAGGGTCCCAGGGCCGCCGGGCCGCCCGGCCACGGCCGACGGGCCACGGCCGACTGCCGACGAGCCGAAGCACCGTAGGGCCGTAGGGCCGGACCTCGGAAACGCGCCGGGGAGCCGCTACAGAGTGATCCGTTCCTCGCCCGCGTAGATGTTCATGTTCTGTCCGCGCAGGAAGCCGACCAGGGTCAGGCCCGACTCCAGCGCCAGGTCCACGGCCAGCGAGGACGGCGCCGAGACGGCGGCCAGGATCGGGATGCCCGCCATCACCGCCTTCTGCGCGAGCTCGAACGAGGCCCGGCCGGACACCAGCAGCACCGCGCCCTCCAGCGGGAGGAGTCCGGCCCGGAACGCCCGGCCGACGATCTTGTCGACGGCGTTGTGCCGGCCGACGTCCTCCCGCAGGTCCAGCAGCTCGCCCTGCGGGGAGAACAGCCCGGCCGCGTGCAGGCCGCCGGTGCGGTCGAACACCTTCTGCGCCGCACGGAGCCGGTCCGGCAGCTCGCCGAGGAGCTCCGCGGGAATCCGTACGGTGTCTTCGGCCGCGCTCCGCTGGAGCGGGAAGCGGGTCGCCGTGCGCACCGCGTCGAGGCTGGCCTTTCCGCACAGGCCGCAGGAAGAGGTGGTGTAGACGTTCCGTTCGAGCGTGATGTCCGGAAGCGGGACGCCGGGCGCGAGCTGCACGTTGACGACGTTGTAGGTGTTCGAGCCGTCCTCCGTCGCCCCCTCGCAGTAGGTCACGGCCCGTACGTCCGACGCGGAGCCGAGCACGCCCTCGCTCACCAGGAAGCCCACCGCCAGCGCGAAATCGTCGCCGGGGGTGCGCATCGTGATCGCGAGCGGCTTGCCGCTCAGCCGTATCTCCAGCGGCTCCTCGGCGACCAGCGTGTCCGGGCGGACCCCGGTCACCCCGTTCCGCACCCGGATGACACGACGGCGCTCGGTGACCCGTCCCATGGTGATCAGCCCGCCCGTTCTGTCCTCGTCGCGCACCTCGTCGTGCAGCTGACGAGCCCATTCTCCCGGATCGCCGTTCCACGGCGCTCCCGGCAGGAAGATCCTCCGGAATCTCCAAATTCAGGGCAGGTAATCCTGTTGGGTCACGTGCACATGTACCCACCAGTAGCAGGTCAAGCTGGGTGATCCTGACTTCCGTACGAGGGGGGACCCCGCCCATGACCGGTTCACGCGTGGTGGCGCTAGGGCACTACCAGCCCGCGAAAGTGATCACCAACGAGGACCTCGCGGCGATGGTCGACACCAACGACGAGTGGATCCGCTCCCGGGTCGGCATCAAGACCCGGCACATGGCGGGCCCCGACGAACCGGTGGACGAGCTGGCCTTCCAGGCCGCGGGCAAGGCCCTCGCCGGCGCCGGCCTGTCCCCCGACGACATCGACCTCGTCCTGGTGGCCACCTCCACCGCGATCGACCGTTCGCCCAACATGGCCGCCCGCGTCGCCGCCAAGCTGGGCATGGGCGGCAGCCCGGCCGTCATGGACCTCAACGTCGTCTGCTCGGGGTTCACCCACGCCCTGGCGACCGCCGACCACGCGATCCGGGCCGGCTCGGCCACCCGGGCCCTGGTCATCGGCGCCGACAAGATGACCGAGATCACCGACTGGACCGACCGCACCACCTGCGTGCTGACCGGCGACGGTGCCGGCGCGGCCGTGGTCGAGGCCTGTGAGGAGCCGGGCATCGGCCCGGTCCTGTGGGGTTCGGTCCCGGAGATGGGCCACGCGGTCCGGATCGAGGGCTCCCCGCCGGTCTTCGCCCAAGAGGGCCAGTCCGTCTACCGCTGGACCACCAGCCAGCTCCCGCCGCTCGCCCGCAAGGTGTGCGAGAAGGCCGGGGTCACCCCCGAAGAGCTGGCCGCCGTCGTCCTGCACCAGGCGAACCTGCGGATCATCGAGCCGCTCGCCGCGAAGATCGGCGCCGTCAACGCGGTCGTCGCCCGCGATGTCGTGGACTCCGGCAACACCTCGGCCGCCAGCATCCCGATGGCCCTCTCGAAGCTGGTCCAGCGCGGCGAGATCCCCACCGGCGCCCCGGTCCTCCTCTTCGGCTTCGGCGGCAACCTCTCGTACGCGGGCCAGGTCATCCGCTGCCCTTAGGGGGTGTCTTGGCCGGGGCGTAGAGGGCAGGGTGACTCCTCAGGGGCATACGACCTGAGATGTACGCGGATCCCGCCCGGTGGAAGGACGCGCCGGGCCGGGGCGGGGCCGGAGGATGAAGGCACGCACGCCATCCGCCGCCGAGGGAAGCGAACGCCGCATGATCCGCAGGTCCGTCATCCTGACCACCGCCGCAGTCGTCTCGGCCGTGGGGCTCGCGACCGTGGTCGCCCTCCCGGCCGCGGCCGACTGGTACGGGAACCGCCACCAGGAGGCGGGCACGTACGCGACGGGCGCCGAGGCGAAGACGGCTCGGGCCTCGGTCCCGCGCTGGTTGGCGGACGACGCGACGTCGGTGCAGTACGCGATGAAGACGACGGGCGGCGACCGCCTGCTGACGGCCACCCTGCCGGACGAGCGGCTCCCGACCCCGTGCACGACGGAGCCGCGGCCACACGCGCAGGAGGTCCCGCTCGCGGAGGACTGGTTCCCGAAGGACGCCCGGGGGAAGGCCACCGCGCGCTGCGGCCTGTACTACGCCTACATGGACGGCACCACCCTCTACGCGTGGCAGCACAACGACGACTGGCTGAGGGCCGAGCGCACCGCGGCGGCCCGCTGACCCGCGAGACACGGCGTCTCGCTGCCCCTTCGGGGGCATGCGTGCAGGTCAGCGAGCGGCCCGGGCCCGAATACCTGGTCGGAACCACTCCGATCCTTTGCTATTGTTGTCCTTGTCGCCGCGGGAAACCGGGGCCGACCACCGGTCCGGGTGGCGGAATGGCAGACGCGCTAGCTTGAGGTGCTAGTGCCCTTTATCGGGCGTGGGGGTTCAAGTCCCCCCTCGGACACAGAGCATCAACCCCACTTCGGTGGGGTTTTTTGCGTTCCCGGCGCGGGCGCCGTCGCACAGCCGTGGTTTCATGCCTGATCAACAGGAGATGAGGGGGGACTCATGACAGGAACCGTCGTGGTGCGGGCGGACGAGCCGGGGCTGGGCCGGGCAGGGACCTTCCACGTGGTCGTCGACGACGTGGTGGTCGGCCGGGTCGAGCAGGGAACCACCGCACGGTTCCCGGTAGCCGTCGGCACCCACACGGTACGGGTCGCCGGGAAGGACCGGACCCGCTCCAACACCGTGACGGTGGAAGTGGCCGAGGACCAGGACTCCTTGGTCACGGCCCAGGGGACCGGTCTGAAGGCCGCCGTCCTGCTTCCCCTGCTCGCGGGGATCACGGTCCCCCCGGTCTACGTGGTCGTCTCCATCGTGCTGATCGCCGTGCTGTTGCGCGCCTGCCCCGGCCTGCTGTTCCGGGTCCGGGCCGATGGTGGCACCGCCCAGGGTGCGGCGGTCGCCGAGGAGGAGTACACCGGGACCGGCTTGTGGTGGGAGTCGGACCCGGCGCTCGCCAAGCGGTTCCGCAGCAATTCCAACACCTGACGCTCCCGGTGCACGGCCCCGCTCCCTCGATTCCGGCGCCGTGGGCTTGCGTTGCCCGCCCCTGTTCGCAGAGGGAGGCTCCTGATGTGCGGCATCATGGGGCGCCACGGGGTCGGAGGGGAAGCAACGTGTCGCACGACGGGCCGGACAGCAGCATCGTGATCGCCGGGCGGTACCGCCTGGAGAAGCGGTTGGGCAGAGGCGGCATGGGGACCGTCTGGCGGGCCTCCGACGAGCTGCTCGGGCGTCCCGTCGCCGTCAAGGAGCTCCATGTCGACGGGGGCGCCGACGCCAAGGCCGCCCTGCGGGAGGCCCGGACCGTCGCCCAGGTCAGGCATCCGCACGTCGTCGTCGTCCACGACGTCGTGGAGCACGACGGGCGCCCCCACATCGTCATGGAACTCGTCGACGGCGGCTCGCTGGCCGACCGGCTCGGCACCGAAGGGCCGCTCAACCCCGCCGAGACCGCGCGCACCGGGCTGGCCCTGCTCGGCGCCCTGACCGCGGCGCACGCGCGCGGCGTGCTCCACCGGGACGTCAAGCCGGCCAACGTCCTCATGGAGGCCGGGACGGGCCGGGTGGTGCTCACCGACTTCGGCATCGCACGGCTCGCCGGGTCCACCACGATCAGCGAGACCGGCGCGTTCGTCGGCTCGCCCGAGTACACCTCCCCCGAGCGCATGCAGGGAGCCGAAGCCGGACCCGAGTCCGACCTGTGGTCGCTCGGCGTCCTGTTGTGCGCGGCGCTGACCGGTGAGTCGCCCTTCCGCCGCGATTCGCTCGGCGGGGTCCTGCATGCCGTCGTGTACGACGAGATCCGGCCGCCCGCACAGGCGGGGCCGCTGGTTCCGGTCATCCGCGGCCTGCTGGAACGCCTCCCGGAGCGGCGGATGGGGGCGGCGGAGGCCGAGCGGCTGCTGTCGGCGTACGTGAGCACCGGCAAGGTCCCCGTCATCGCCGACCGGGTACCGGCACCGGTTCCGGTGACCGCGCCGCCGACCGGGACCGCGTCCGGCGCCGGCGCGGGCGCGGGCGCCGCGGTCGGCTACTCGCCGACCGAGCACGTCCCACAGCCGTCCGCCCGGCGGGCCCGGCCCGCTCTCCGGGCGGGGCTGATCGCCGCGCTGTTCGCCGTCGCGGTCGCCGGCGCCGTGGCCGTCACCTCGCAGTTCGGCGGCCGGTCGGCGGACGGCGCACGGGAGACGACGCCTGCCGCCACCGCCTCCGGATGGAGCCGGGCCTCCGCCGGCGCCGCCGACGCCAAGCCCGCGCAGACCTTCACGCCGACGGCGACACCGGCCCGTACCGCGCCCCCGTCGGCGCCTGCGGCCGCCAAGCCCGCGCCCGCCGGCTACCGGTCCGTCTCCGACCCGGCGGGCTTCAGCCTTGCCGTACCCGACGGCTTCCAGCGCTCCACCGACGCCGAGCGGGTCTTCTACGTGTCGCCGGACGGGGCCTTCCGGATCGGCGTCAAGGTGAAGCCGGCAGTGTCCGACGGGCCGGTCGCCGTCATGCGGCTCTCGCACGCGAGCGGCCCGGCCACGAACCCCGGTTACCGCGACGGCACGGTCGTCCCGACCACCCACGACGGGCTGCCCGCCGCCCTCTGGGAGTTCACGTGGAACGGCTTCACCGCTGCCGAAGGCGCCCGGCACACCTTCGACGTCTGCTGGGACGAGAACGGGCGCATGTACGACGTGTGGGTGTCCGCGCCCGTCGGCCGGCTCGCGGAGGCGCGGAGCCACTTCGACGCGGCGCTGGACTCCTTCGTTCCGGGCGGGCCGGCAGCCGTGGACCACTGAGCCCGCGCCCCGCCGCCTCCCGTCCGGCGCACGATCGGCGGGGCGCCCGGCGTTTCCGGGCCGTCGCCGCGGGGAGTGTCTCCCGGACGGCCCTTCCGCACCTCCGGCCGGCCCTTCCCCAGCTCCCTGGGGAGGTCTTGTGGAGGTCTTCGCACGGTGATCAACCGCGGGGAGGTGTGGGGTAGCGTCGCCGCGCTGCGCGGAGAGGAGCGGGGCATGCGCGAGATCACCGTCCCACCAGTCGTTGTTGCGGCGCCCGTCGGCGGGCTCGCCGACGCCGTCTTCCGGCATGCCCAGGAGGATCCCGGCCGGGTGGTGCTCGGACGCAAGACCGACGGGGTCTGGCGGGACGTGACGTCCGGGGAGTTCGCCGCCGAGGTGCTCGCGCTGGCGAAGGGGCTGCTGGCCCAGGGGGTCCGGTTCGGGGAGCGGGTCGCCGTCATGTCCCGGACCCGGTACGAGTGGACCCTGTTCGACTTCGCCCTGTGGGCGGTCGGCGCGCAGCCCGTCCCCGTCTACCCGACCTCGTCCGTCGAGCAGGTGCACTGGATCCTGCAGGACTCCGACTGCACCGCCTGCGTCGTCGAGGACGAGGACCAGGCCATGACCGTCGGGTCCGTCATCGAGCGCCTCCCGCACCTGAGGCGGCTGTGGCAGCTCGACGCGGGGGCCGTCGAGGCGCTCGTCGCGGACGGCCGCGGGGTCGCCGACGACCTGGTGCACCGGCACCGCGCCGCGGTCACGCCCGACGCCGTCGCCACCGTGATCTACACGTCGGGGACCACGGGGCGCCCCAAGGGCTGTGTGCTCACCCACGGCAATTTCATGTACGAGGCCGACACGATGGTGGCCCGCTGGGAGTCGGTCTTCCAGGCCGGGCCGGGCGAGCAGCCCTCCACGCTGCTGTTCCTGCCGCTCGCCCACGTCTTCGGGCGGATGGTGGAGGTGGCGGCCGTCCGGGCGCGGGTGAAGCTCGGGCACCAGCCGGTGCTGGCTGCGGCCGAGCTGCTGCCGGACCTCGCCGCGTTCCGGCCGACGTTCGTCCTGGGGGTGCCGTACGTCTTCGAGAAGGTCTTCGCTGCGGCCCGTCGCAAGGCGGAGGCGGAGGGGCGCACGGGTCCCTTCGACCGGGCGGTCGAGGCGGCCGTACGGTACGCGGAGGCGCGCGAGCAGAAGGCGTTCGGCCTCGGGCCGGGCCCTTCGGCGACGCTGCGCATGGAGCACCAGCTCTTCGAGAAGCTGGTGTACGGGAAGGTCCGCGAGGCGATGGGCGGCCGGGTGCGGCACGCCATGTCGGGCGGGTCGGCGATGTCGCGCCGCCTCGGGCTGTTCTTCGACGGGGCCGGGATCACGGTGTTCGAGGGCTACGGGCTGACCGAGTCCTGCGCGGCGGCCACCGCGAACCCGCCGGGCGCGACGAAGTACGGCACGGTGGGCCGGCCGATCCCGGGCAGTACGGTGCACATCGCCGACGACGGGGAGGTCTGGCTGCACGGCGGCCACATCTTCAGCGGGTACCTCAACGACCCCCGTTCCACGGAGGAGGTGCTCCGCGGCGGCTGGCTGGCGACGGGCGACCTGGGCCGGCTGGACGAGGACGGGTACCTCACCATCACCGGGCGCAAGAAGGAGATCCTGGTGACCTCCAACGGCAAGAGCGTCTCGCCGACCGCGCTCGAGGAGCGGGTGCGTTCGCATCCGCTGGTCGCGCAGTGCGTACTGGTGGGCAACGACCGGCCGTACGTGGCCGCCCTGCTCACGCTGGACATGGAGGGGATCGCGCACTGGCTGTCGATGCGCGGCCGCCCGCAGATACCCGCGGCGCAGCTGGTCCACGACCCGGATCTGACGGCGGAGGTCCGGCGGGCGGTGGTGGCCGCGAACACGCTGGTCTCGCAGGCCGAGGCGATCCGCACCTTCCGGGTGCTGGCGGAGCAGTTCACGGAGGAACAGGGTCTGCTGACGCCCTCGTTGAAGCTGAAGCGGCGGGCGATCGAGAAGGCGTACGCGATGGAGGTGGCGGCCCTCTACCAGCCCTGACGGTCCCTGCACCAGATAGCTGACGATGCGTCACTTGACCTTTGTCCGCGATATTGACGATCCGTCAGGTCGCCCACAGAATGCGGGGATTCCGACCGGAGGGGATCCCACACATGTTGCGACCGATCCGCACCCTGGCCGCCGCGGCGGCGGCGCTCGCGCTCGTCTCCGCCTGCAACTCCGCCTCCGAGAGCGGCTCCCCCGGCAAGCCCGACGCGGGCGCGGCCGCCAACTTCCGCGGGGTGACCGACCGGTCGATCAAGGTCGGTGGCATCGTCTCCATGACCAGCGCCAGCGGCTACAGCAAGAAGGACACCGATCTCGGGGCCAAGGCCCGGTACCTGCGGGCCAACGCGGAGGGCGGGATCCACGGGCGCACGATCGAGTACCTGGGCGCGGAGGACGACGGCCAGGACCCCGCCAAGAACATGGCCGCCGCCCGCAAGCTCGTCCAGCAGGACAAGGTCTTCGCGATCTCCCCGATGAGCTCGGTCACCTTCTCCGGCGCCGACTTCCTGGAGCAGGAGAAGGTCCCCACCTTCGGCTGGGGCACCCTGCCCTCCTTCTGCGGACCCAAGTACATCTACGGGTTCAACGGCTGCCTGGTCCCCTCCCCCGGCGGCACCCTGAACCAGACCTGGCCCGAGGGCATCGCCCAGATCCTCGGCGGGGCCAAGGGCAAGTCCGTCGCGGTCATCGCCAACGACAGCGACGCCGGAAAGTTCGGCATCCGCACCTTCCAGCAGGGCTTCGCGAGCGCCGGGTTCACGGTCTCCTACGCCAAGGCCTCCGTGCCCGCCACGGCGGTGCCGAGCGACTGGTCGGCCTATGTGAAGGACATCCTGGCCGGCAATGACGGCAGGGCTCCCGACGCCGTCGTATCGGTCATGCAGACCCCCAACAACATCGGCCTGTTCACCGCCCTCAAGCGCGCCGGGTACAAGGGCGTGCTCTCCGACCCCACCGACTACGACCCGGGGCTGCTCGCCAAGGACGCCACCAAGCAGGCGCTCGACGGGGTGCACGTCCTGCTCCAGTTCGAGCCCTTCGAGTCGACGAGCCCGGCCATGGCGCAGTTCAAGGCGGACATCAAGGCCGCCTCGGGTGGTCAGGAAGTCCCGCTGAACATGCACATGTTGACCGGTTACATGTCGGCGGACCTGTTCGTGTCCATCGCGCAGAAGGCGGGCAAGGACCTCACGGTCACACACTTCCAGAACGCCGCGCAGAGCTTCTCCGACGCCGGCACCCTCGTAGGCGACCGGGCCGAGCCCAAGGGGCAGAAGGACAGCTTCGGCTGCGGTGCACTGGTCCAGCTGAAGAACGGGGCGTACGAGGTCTCCGTACCGTTCAAGTGCCACGCGCCGATCCCCTTCAAGTAGGCCCGGTCCCATGGGAGATCTGCTCGTCTTCGTCCTGAGCGGTCTGGTCTCCGGAGCCCTGTACGCACTGCTCGCCACCGGGCTGGTGCTGTCGTACTCGGCGTCCGGGCTGTTCAACTTCGCGCACGGGGCCACCGCCTACCTGTGCGCGCTGACCTTCTACGAGGTGCACTCCGGGCTGGGGTGGCCGGCGGTCCCGGCGGCCCTGCTGGTGGTGTGCGTACTGGCCCCCGGGCTCGGGTGGGGGCTGGACCGGCTGATGTTCCGGCGGCTGGCGCGGGTCGGCGAGACCGCGCAGATCGTGGCCACGATCGGGCTGCTGGTCGCGCTGCCGTCGGCCGGGTTGTGGGCCGTCGAGCTGCTGGGGGATGCGGGCGCGCCCGTGAAACCCGCGGAGAACCAGTTCGGGCTGCCGGGGGTGGGGCCGAGCCCGGCGAAGTCCTGGCAGCTCACGGACGGCGTCGGCATCGACTCCGACCAGCTGATCACCTGGGTGGTGACGGCGTTCGTGGCGGTGGCCCTGTGGGTGCTGATGCGGCACACGCGGCTGGGGCTGCAGCTGCGGGCGGCCGTCGACAACCGCTCGCTGACCGAGCTGCGCGGGATCAGCGCCGACCGGCTGTCGTCGGTGGCGTGGATGATCGCCTCCGCGCTGGCGGGACTGGCGGGGGTGCTGGCGACGCCGCTGCTGGGGCTGTCGGCGCACGACTTCACCCTGTTCCTGTTCGTCTCGGCGACGGCGGCGGTGCTCGGGCGGTTCGCGTCCGTGCCGCTCGCGTTCGCGGGCGGGCTGGGGCTGGGGGTGCTGCAGAACCTGGTGGCCGGGTACGCGTCGTTCGCCGAGGGGATCACCGGGTTCCGGACGGCGGTGCCGTTCCTGATCCTGTTCGGCGGGCTGCTCGTACTGACCCGGCGGGCCCGGACGGCGGGGACCGCGGCCGTGGACGCGGCGCCCGTGGACCATCTGGCGGGAGCCTCGTGGGGACGGCGCTGGGGGGTGTGGGCAGCGGCCGCCGGGGTGTTGTGCGTGGCGTTCTACACGGTGACCACGCCGTTCTGGAGCGGGCTGCTCGCGCAGGGGCTGGCCCTCGGGCTGGTCTTCATGTCCTTCACCGTGGTGACCGGGCTCGGTGCGATGGTGTCGCTGGCGCAGGGCACGTTCGTGACGGGGGCCGCGCTGGTGGCGGGGCTGCTGATGAGCCGGGGCTGGCCGTTCGTGGCGACGCTGGCGGTGGGGACGTGCGTGGCGGCGCTGCTCGGGGCACTGGTCGCGCTGCCGGCGCTGCGGCTGGGTGGGCGGACACTGTCGCTGGCGACGCTGGCGCTGGCGTTCCTCGCGGACCAGGTGCTGTTCCAGCTGCGCTGGCTGCGGAACGGTGACTCCGGGTGGTCGGTCCCGAGGCCGGTGTTCGGGCCGGTGGACCTGGGGGACGACCGCGCGCTGGGGGTGGCGCTGGTGGTGGTCGTCGCGGTGTGCGCGGCCGGGCTGAGCGCGCTGCGGAACTCGCCCTCGGGGCGGGCGATGCTGGCCGTACGGTCGGCGCCCGCGGCGGCGATGGCCTCGGGGGTGTCCGTACTGCGCACGAAGCTGCTGCTGTTCACGCTGTCGGCGGGGCTGGCCGGGTTCGGGGGCGTGCTGGTGGCGTCGTACAACACCCGGATCACGGCGACGGACTTCACGGCGATGACGGGGCTGGTGTGGCTGGCGGTGGTGGTGGCGGCGGGGGTCCGGCGGCCGCAGTACGCGGTGGTCGCGGGGGTGGTGTTCGCGGTGGCCCCGCGTCTGCTGGCCGACTACGTGACGGAGTCCGCGCACCTGCCGGTGATCCTGTTCGGCCTGGCGGGGTTGGCCCTGGCCAACGATCCGGACGGGTATTGCGCCGCCGTTCCGGTGCGGCTGGCCCTGCGGGCGGCCAGGGCCTCCGGCGGGGGTGCGGGGGCGGCCGGGGCCGCCGGGGCCGCGGGGGTTGCCGGGGCCGCCGAGCCGGTGGGGGCTGCCGAGCCGGTGGGGGCTGCCGAGCCGGTGGGGGCTGCCGAGCCGGTGGGGGTTGCCGGGGCCGCTGCCCTCGCGGGGGCTGCCGAGCCGGGGCCGGAGGCGGGCCCTGCGGGGCTTTCCCCCACCCCGCCCCTTCCCGAAACCGGGCTGCGCCCGGCCCCCTTGCCGGGGCTCCGCCCCCGGACCGCCGGGCTTCGAACGCCGGCCGGGCCGGGCGGGCACCACCCCGGCGCGCCCGCCCTGGAGCTGCGCGGGGTCACCGCCGGGTACGACGGGGGACTCGTACTGCACGGGGTCGACCTGGCCGTCCGGAAGGGCGAGATCCTCGCCGTGCTCGGGCCGAACGGGGCCGGGAAGAGCACTGCCTGCCGGGTCGCCGCCGGACTCCTGCCCGCCGTGAACGGAGCGGTCCTCGTACGCGGGCGGGACGTGACCCGCGAGCGGGCCGTACGGCGCGCCCGGTCCGGGGTGCTGCTCGCCCCCGAAGGGCGCGGCATCTTCCCGGCGCTGACCATCGAGGAGAACCTCGCGCTGTACCTCCGCGAGGCGGACGCGCGGGCCGCCGTCTACGACCGGTTCCCCCGGCTCGGGGAGCGGCGGGGCGTCCTCGCCGGGGCGCTGTCCGGCGGGGAGCAGCAGATGCTGGCCCTCGCACCGCTGCTGCAGCGCCCGCCCGAGGTGCTGATCGCCGACGAGCCTTCGCTGGGGCTCGCTCCCCGCGTCGTGGAGGAGGTGTACGCGGTGCTGTCCGAGTTGCGGGGCGCCGGGACCGCGCTGTTGCTGGTCGAGGAGAAGGCCGCGGGGATCCTCGGAGTCGCCGACACCGTCGCGTACCTCTCCCGGGGCCGGGTGTCCTGGTGCGGTCCGCGCGCCGAGGTGGAGGCCGACCGGCTCACCGCGGCCTATCTGGGGATGGCGCGATGACGGGGCCTTACGTACTGGAGGGCGCCGGGATCAGCGTCCGGTTCGGCGGGGTGAAGGCCCTCACCGGGGTGGACCTCGGGGTCCGGGCCGGCGAGGTGTGCGGGCTGATCGGGCCGAACGGGGCCGGGAAGACCACGCTGTTCGACGTGCTGTCCGGGATCCGGCGGCCCGACCGGGGCCGGATGCTGCTCGACGGGACGGACATCACCCGGCGCTCCCCGGTCTGGCGGGCCCGGCACGGGATGCGCCGGACCTTCCAGCGGCAGCAGCTGTTCGGGCAGCTGAGCGTGGCCGACAACGTGCTCGTCGCGCAGGAGTGGCGCGGTGGCGGGGGCGGGATCGCCGCCGACCTCCTCGGCTCCCCGGCCCGGCGCCGCCGCGAGCGGGAGCGGCGGGAGCAGGGCGGGCGGGTGCTCGCCTCCTGCGGGATCGGCGCGCTGGGGGCGGCGTACGCGGGCGGGCTGCCGGTCGGTCAGGCCCGCATGGTCGAGCTGGCCCGCGCCGTGGCAGATCCGCCACGGGTGCTGCTGCTGGACGAACCCGCGTCCGGTCTGTCGGCGCCCGAGCGCGATCAGCTCGCGGGGGTCGTGCGGCGGCTGGCCGAGCAGGAGGGGTGCGCGGTGCTGCTGGTGGAGCACGACGTGGCCTTCGTGATGGACCTGTGCACCCGGGTGGTCGTCCTGGACCTCGGCACGGTCCTCGCCGGGGGCACCCCCGCCGAGGTCCGTGCCGATCCGCTCGTCCGGGAGGCCTACCTGGGAACGTCCTGACGGTGTGTCCGGTCCCGGTGCGCCGCCCCGGCGGGAATACGCTCGCCGGGGCGGCGGGTCGTCGCCCCTCGTACCCCGTCCGTCGATCCGAGGGAACAGCCAGACGTGAACGACGCCCCCGCCATCCGGCTCAACAACGGCACGCTCATGCCCCAGCTCGGGTACGGCGTCTTCCAGGTCCCGGACTCCGAGGCCGCGCAGGCGGTCGGGGCCGCGCTGGAGGCGGGGTACCGGAGCATCGACACGGCGGCCGCCTACGGCAACGAGGCCGGCACCGGCGAGGCCATCGCCGCCTCCGGGCTACCGCGCGAGGAGCTCTTCGTCACCACCAAGCTGTGGAACGGGCGTTCCCGGACCTGGCAGCGCGACGACGTGCTGCGCGCGCTCGACAACTCCCTCGCCAAGCTGGGCCTCGACCACCTCGACCTGTACCTGATCCACTGGCCGCGCCCGATGCGCGACGACTTCCTCACGATCTGGAAGACCTTCGAGGAGATCGCGGAGAGCGGCCGCTCCCGCGCGGTCGGCGTGTCGAACTTCCGCCCGGCCGACCTGGAACGGCTCGGCGCCGAGAGTGCGCTGGTCCCGGCGGTGAACCAGATCGAGCTGCACCCGCTCTTCCCGCAGGCCGAGCTGCGCGCCCTGCACTCCCGGCTCGGCATCGCCACCGAGGCCTGGTCCCCGCTCGGCCAGGGCAAGGAGCTGCTGACGCTCCCGGCCGTCACCGAGGCCGCCGCCCGGCACGGGCGCTCCCCCGCCCAGGTGGTACTGCGCTGGCACCTCCAGCTCGGGAACATCGTGATCCCGAAGTCGGTGACGCCCTCCCGGATCCGGGAGAACCTGGACGTCTTCGGCTTCGAACTGGACGCCGCCGACCTCGCCGCGCTGGACGCACTGGGCACGGGTCCCACGGCCGGGCGGATCGGGCCGGACCCCGCCGCCTTCGACGTCTGAGGCGCGGATGAGCCTGCCCGACGGGGTCTACCTGATCCGGAACGTCGCCAGCGGTCTGCTGCTCCAGCTGGAGGGCGGTACGCGGGTGCGGACGGGGCCCGAGGATGCGGCCGGTCCCCCGGCCGCCCGGCAGTGGCGGATCTCGCCCGTGCACAGCGGCGGCGGGATCGTCCACGTCGTCAGCGTGCACAACGACAAGCGGCTCGATGTCGCGAACGCGTCGACGGAGAGCGGCACCCGGGTCCAGGTGTGGCGGCCGAACGCGTTCGGCGCGCAGGAGTGGATCGTCGAGGAGCATCTCGACGATCCCGGTGTGGTGTCCCTGATCGCCTGTATCAGCGGGCTGCCGCTGGAGGGGGACGACGAGGGCCGTGCCCTCCAGTGCGAGGACACCGACTCGCCGTCGCAGTGGTGGCGGCTGGAGCCGGTCCTTCCCGGCCCGGGCAGGGCGGGTGGGGCGGGGACGGCCTCGTCGTAGCGCGCCGGGCGGGCGGGTTCGCACCGGGGTGCGGGGGCGCCGTCGGCTGCTCCCGCACCCGCCCGTGACCCCCGCCCGTCGTGATCAGCTCGCGCCGTGGACGGGGGCGAGGGCCTCGACCCGCTCGGCGAGCGCGAAGTCGGCGCCGGTGACGGCGTCGCCGGCGCTGTGCGTGTTCACCGACACCCGGACCGTGTTGTAGCCGAGGGTGAGGTCGGAGTGGTGGTTCAACTCGTCCTGGACCGCGGCGATGTGGGTGACGAGAGCGCTCGCCGCGAAGTGGGTTCCCAGCCGGTAGGTGCGGATGATCCGGTCGTCCTCGAAGGCCCAGCCGGGGAGTTCCCGCAACCGGTCCTCGATCTCCTTCTGCGAAAGCGGCTCGTCTGCCATCGGCATGCTCCTTCACCGTTCGTGGACCGACTCCTGACGTGGAGTCAAGGTTCCCACAGCGCACGCCGGAGGGAGGTTTCGCGCCATAGTGCGTGCGGGTACTTCCGCGCCTTCCGGGTCTACGGTGCCGCCCCTATGCTCCTGCGCCGGACGTGACTGTTACCGCCGGTAATGCACACCCCACCGAAGACTCCGAAGGGCTTCCTCATGACGCGCACGGGCAGTTCGAGGCGCACGTTCATCGCGGGCGCGGGGGCGGCGGCCACCGCCGGGGCGCTGGGGGCCTCCGGGGCCCTGGCCGCCCCCGCCCAGGCCCAGAGCCAGACCCGGTCCCCGGCCGCGGCCCCGGCCCCGAAACCCACCGGCCGCCGCGTCGCCGTCCTCGGCGGCGGGGTCGCCGGGCTCACCGCGGCCCACGAACTCGCCGAGCGCGGCTACGCCGTCACCGTGTACGAGCGCCGGGCGCTCGGCGGCAAGGCGCGCAGCATGGACGTCCCCGGCAGCGCCCGCGGCGGCCGCCGGCCCCTGCCCGCCGAGCACGGCTTCCGCTTCATCCCGGGCATCTACCACAACCTGCCCGACACGATGCGGCGCATCCCCTTCCCCGGCAACGCCCACGGCGTGTGGGACAACCTCGTCGCCCCGCCCGAGATGATGTTCGCCCGGGCCGGCGGCCGCGAGGACCTGCGCGCGCCCATCCCCTGGCCCGGCCACTCCTCCGCCGAGCTGACGCCCGACGAGATCCGCCGTGCCCTGACCGGCATCCTGCAGTCACTCGTCCGGCTGCCGCCGCACGAGACCGCGTACTTCGTCGACCGCGTGCTGGTCTTCCTCACCAGCTGCGACGAGCGCCGCAACGAGGTCTGGGAGCACACCCCCTGGTGGGAGTTCGTACGGGCCGCACAGATGTCGAACGAGTACCAGCGCATCCTCGCCGTGGGCATCACCCGCAACATCGTCGCGACCAAGGCCGAGGAGGCCTCCACCCGTACCGTCGGCGCCCTGGGCGAGGCCTTCGTCTTCAACGCACTGGGCCGCGGCGCGGACGGGCCGCCGGACCGGATCCTCAACCTGCCGACCAACGAGGCCTGGATCGACCCGTGGGAGGCCCATCTACGCTCCCTCGGCGTGGAGTTCAGGATCGGCTGGACGGTGCAGGAGGTGCAGTACGGCAACGGCCGGGTGAGCGGGGTCGTGGCGCTGGACCCGGCGGGGGCCCGGCAGACCGTCACCGCCGACCACTACGTCAGCGCGCTGCCGGTCGAGCACGCCCGGCGCACCTGGAGTGCGGGGCTGCGGGCAGCGGACCCGATGCTGGGCCGCTGCGACCGGCTGGAGACCGACTGGATGACCGGCATCCAGTTCTACCTCACCGAGCGCGCACCCCTCGTCCACGGGCACCTCAACTGCATCGACTCGCCCTGGTCGTTGACGGCGATCCAACAGGCCGAGCACTGGCCGGCCCGGGACTTCCCTGCCGACTACGGCGACGGGGTGGCGGTGGACTGCCTGTCGGTGGACATCTCGGACTGGGACGAGCCGGGGATCCTGTACGGGAAGACGGCCAAGCAGTGCACCCGCGAAGAGGTCGCCCGCGAGGTGTGGGCGCAGCTGAAGGCCTCCCTCAACGACACCGGCAAGGCGCTGCTGACGGACCGCACCCTGCACTCCTGGTTTCTGGACCCGGGGGTGGACGGGCTCGGCACCCCGAATCCGACCAATCAGGACCAGCTGCTGATCCACCCCACCGGCACCTTCCACAACCGGCCGAGCGCGGACACCCGCGTCCCCAACTTCTTCCTCAGCGGGGACTACGTGGCCGTCGACATCGACCTGGCGACGATGGAGGGCGCCAACGCCTCGGCCCGCGCCGCCGTCAACGCCCTGCTGGACAGGGACGGTTCGAAGGCGGAGCGGTGCACGGTCCTGTCGATGTACCGGGCTCCGGAGTTGGAGTCCTTCAAGCGGCACGACCTGTGGCGCTACCGGCTCGGTCTGCGCAACGTCTTCGACCTGGGCTGACACCCTCTGGGCTACCGTCGTGGGCATGACCTCCACCTCGTCCGTCGGAGCCCTGCTGCGTACCTGGCGGGAGCGGCGCGGCATCAGCCAGCTGGAGCTGGCGGGCCGCGCCGACTCCTCCTCCCGCCACATCAGCTTCATCGAGACCGGCCGGTCCCGGCCGAGCGAGGAGATGCTCCTGCGGCTCGCGGACCGCCTCGACGTGCCGGTGCGCGAGCGCAACGCCCTGCTCCTCGCGGCCGGTTACGCCCCGCGCTACGCACAGACCCCGCTGGACGACCCCTCCATGGAGGCGCTGCGCGAGGGCCTGGAGCGGCTGCTGACCGGCTACGAGCCGTATCCGGCGCTGGTCGTGGACGCCACGTACCAGGTCGTCGCCGCCAACCGCGGCATCGCGGTGCTGCTCGACGGTCTGCCGGAGCACCTGCTGGTGCCGCCGCTCAACGCCATGCGGATCACCCTGCACCCGGAGGGCCTGGCGCCGAGGATCCGCAACTTCGCGCAGTGGCGCGGGCATCTGCTGGCACAGATGGAGCGGCAGATCGCACTGGCCCGCTCCGCACCGCTGCGCGCCCTGTACGAGGAGGTGTCCGCCTACCCGGTCGCCGACCGGCCGGGGGACGCCGCACCCGAGGACGCCGTCCCGCGCATCGCGCTGCCTCTGGTGATCGAGCACGACGGGCACCTGCTCTCCTTCGTGTCCTCGATCGCCACGTTCAACACGCCGATGGACGTGACCGTCGCCGAGCTCGCCGTCGAGACCCTCCTGCCGGCCGACGCGGCCACCGTGAAGTACCTGCGCTCACTGGGGACTTGAGCCGGAACGCAGCGCCAGCCGCTGGAAGAGGGCGAAGGCCCCGACGACGAGGGCCTGCAGCGGGATCCACACCAGGCCGGCCGTGGTGGGCGCGTCCCAGAGGAAGAGCGAGGCCAGGCTGACGGCCACCCAGGCGCAGTTGGCCTCGACGACGCCCTTCACCGCCGGGACCGGCGGTCGGCGGCGCGTGGCCAGCCATCCGACGCCGGCCCCGAAAAGGGTCAGGAACAGGCCGAGTTCGAACAGGGTGGCCTGGCCGACGCCGAGGATCCGGCCGAGCGGGGCCGAGAAGGCGGCGTACGCGAGGCCGTTCCCGGCGGTGACCACGGAGTCGAGCGCGAGGAGCCGGCGCAGCGCGGTCTGCGGGACGGTGGTACGGGCGGCGCTGCCGGGCAGGGTTGCGGACATGGCGGATCAGCCTCCGTCGAGGGTCGGGGCGGGGCACGGCCGGGCGGCCACGCACTCGAATGCGCTGGTGGGGACGGGTCCCGAGGCCGAGTGCGCGGACTCGGGACCCGATGGCTCCACTGTGCCCCGCGGCCCGCAGCGGGGTCGATTACCTCCGGGGTCATGCCGGGCCCGTCGGCGGTCGTGCCCAACCTTCTTTGACTCACATCGCAAGAAAGGTGGGAGATCTCCTGTTTCGCCGGGGGGCTGCGGGCTACGCTGCACGGAGCCGAAGCTCTCGAACGTCCTCTCGACATACGGAGAACCTCACGGTGCCAGCCGCTGCCCGACCCGACCTGGCCTCGGCCTGGGCCCGCGTCGCGGCATTGGCGGAGCGCAGCGACCGGGACCCGGCCGAGGTGCTGTCCCCCGAGCGGCTGAGCCGTCTCTGCGGGGTCGAACCCGCGCTCGTCCCCCGGCTCGTCGCCGGGACGGCGCCCGAAGTGCCGCTGTACCGGCGGGTGCACCGGCGCTTCCTGCGGCTGCGGGCCACCCGCCGCGACAAGCACGGCCGGGAGTGGTCCCTCGCCGCCATCGCGGAGGACTTCCAGGCGCCCGGCGCCTCCCTCGGCCCCCTCAACGCGGGCACCGGGATGCCCCGGCTGGGCCACGCGGCGGGCGTGCAGCGGTTCTTCGGGGTCTACGCCGGCTTCCTCCTCGCCGACAGCCAGTGCGCGGTGGAGCACGCCCTCGCCACCAGGGGCGCCGACGCCGTGGACGACCTCGAGCACCTCTCGTACCTGACGGGCATGCCCCCGCACGACATCCGACTCACCCTCGACGGCGCACCGCCCCGGCTCCCGCTCAAGGAGCAGGTGCACCAGCGGTTCGAGCACCTGCGCCGCACCCGGCTGCGCGCGAACGGCCAGCCCCACTCCCTCACGGCCATCGCCCACTCCTTCGACGCGTCGGGGCAGTCGCTGACCCGTCTCGCGCGCGGTGAGGGCCTGCCCAACCTCGCGGCGGCCGCCGGGATCCAGCGCTTCTACGGGGTCGACGGCGGCTTCTTACTGGCCGACGACACCGAGGCGCTCGCCACCGCGCTCTCCGGGATCGAGCACGAGCTGGAAACCGCCGGACGGAACGCCGAAAACCCGGTGCTCGCCGTGCTGCGGGCGCACGATGTACGGAGCATCGTCACGCGGGCCGGACGGCTCTCTCCGGCGGGCTGGAAGTCGCTGGCCGACCACCTCGACGACCTGCTGGCCCGCGAGGGCCAGCTGGGGCGCCCGGGCGCGGGCAGTGAACGCCCGCTCCGCGCGGCGGTGCCCGACGACCGTAAGGCTGCCGAGGGGGGAGCGCCATGAGGACCACACGGACCATGCGGAAACTCGGCGGAGATCTGCTGGCGGATGCGCGCCTGGCGCAGCCGGCCGATGCCGCCGAGATCATCGGGAGTCTGTGCGCCGCGTACGGCCGCCGGCGCGGCGGCCGGCCGGTGGAGTTCCGGTTCGCCGGATTCCCGCCCGACACGGCCAGCGGGCTGTGGCTGGAGATGGAGGAGCGCGACCTGCTCGTCATCGAGGAGCGCACCCGGCCCGAGCACCAACTCGTCATCGCCTGCCACGAGTTATGGCACTTGGAGGAAGGCACGTGTGACAGCCACGGTCCGGGCATGGCCGTGGCGGCGCGGCTCACGGGGCAGCGGGGCGATCTCGCCGAGCTGCTGCACTCGGAGGCCGGACTGGGCAGCGTGGTCCGGCAGGCGGCCGCCCGCGCCGACCGGGAGGATCCGGCGGAGATCCGGGCCGAGACCTTCGGGCTGTACCTCGGCCAGGTCCTGAAGGCGTACTTGCCGGGGCCCCGCGAGGAACGGTTCCCCGAGGCGATCGAACGCATCAAGTCCTCGCTCGGATGGGGCCGTTGAGTGCACGTCCCCAGGGCGTACCGATGACGCGCGTACCGATGACGCCCCGGTGACCACCGCCTTCCCCGTCGATGCACCTCACGTGCCGCTGCCCCCGCACGGCCCTGACAGAGAGCACCACGATGACCCAGTCTTCCCCGCCCCGCCACGTCGTCGTCATCGGCGGCAGCATGGCCGGCCTGCTCGCTGCGGCCGTGCTCGCCGAGCACGCGACGGTCACGATCATCGACGCCGACACGCTGCCCGACAGCCCGGCGCCGCGGCGCGGACTCCCGCAGGCCCGGCACGTCCACGTCATGTGGTCGGGCGGGGCCCGCGCCATCGAGAAGATACTCCCGGGCATCACCGACGACTGGACGGCGGCGGGCGCGATCCGCCGCAGCCTGCCCACCGACCTGGTCACCAAGACCGCCCAGGGCTGGATCCCGCGCTGCGGGGAGAAGCAGTTCAACATCTCGTGCAGCCGCGACCTCCTCGACGCGGTGGTCCGCGCCCGGGTGACCGGCCTGCGCGAGGTCACCACGCTCCAGCTGAGCCGCGTACAGGCCCTGGAGGGTACGGCGGCCCGCGTCACCGGCGTCCGCGTCGACACCCCCGACGAGACGGGCCGGCTGCTGACCGCCGACCTCGTGGTGGACGCGAGCGGGCGCGGCTCCCGGGCCCGGGCCTGGCTGCGCGAACTCGGGGTCGGCGGGATCAGACAGGCCCAGGTCGACTCCGGCCTGGTGTACGCGACCCGGATCTTCGAAGCCCCCGCGGGAGCCCACGAGATGGGCTTCCCGATCGTCAACGTGCAGTCCGATCCGCGGGTGCGCGTACCCGGGCAGACGGCCACGATCGTGCCCATCGAGAACGGCCAGTGGCAGGCCACCCTGTCCGGCACCCGAGGCGGCCAGCCCACGGGAGACCCCGAGCAGTTCATCCCGTTCGCCAAGGGCATCCGCGATCCCGTCGTCGGCGAGCTCCTCGAGGGCAGGAAGCCCCTCACCGATGTCGCCGTCACCCAGGGCACCGCCAACCGCCGGGTCTACTTCGAGAAGGCGGACCTGCCCGACGGCTTCTTCGCCGTCGGCGATTCCGTCGCCACCTTCAACCCGCTGTACGGACAGGGCATGACGGTCGCCGCCCAGGGCCTGCTGGCCGTACGCGCCCTGCTGCGCGCCAGGGGCCTCGCCCATCCCGGCTTCGGCCGCGAGGCACAGCGCGCGCTCGTCCCGCAGGTGGCCACCGCCTGGGAGCTCGCCACCTCGCAGGACATCCTGTACCCCGGGGCCACCGGCATGAAGCCGCGGGCCGGCGCCGGGCTGCTCAACGCCTACGTCAGCCGGCTGATGACCGGGGCCACCACGCGGGAGGCGCTGACCGCCGCGTTCCTCCAGGTCATCACCATGAGCAGCGCGCCCACGCACTGGCTGCGCCCCTCGGTGGTCTGGCGCGTGCTGCGCGCCTCGGACCGGGGCGCGCTGAAGGCGCCGCCGCTGACCGCGGCCGAGAGGGCCGTCGCGGGACTCGACCGGGGGTCCGACCCGGTCGGGCCGGTCGGGCCGGCGGGCCCGGTCGACCCCGTGGGCCCGGTCGGCCCCGTCGGTCCCGTCGGCCAGGCGCGATGACCGACGGTCTCATCCTGTACGTACCGGGCTCGGTGATGATCCTGGCGCTGCTGATCAAGGCGCCGACCCTGCGCCGGGGCTGGGACCAGCCGCTCATGCGGGCCGTGTGCACCCTGCTCGTCGTCGGCTGCATGGTCATGTTCCTGGCGGCTCCGCCGACGATCGCCGCGGTCAACCGGCTCACGGGCATCGTCAACTTCTCGGCCCCGCTGGTGTACAGCGTGCTGACCGCGTTCTCGGGATCGTGCATCGTGCTGGTCCTGCAGTGGGGCGGCGGCCCGCCCGCCGTCGTGCGGCGGGCGACCCGGCTGACGGTGGCCGCGTTCGGCGCCGTCACGCTGCTCATCGTGGTCCTCTTCGCGATCGGCGACGCGCCGGTCGAGCGGCTGCGCGACCTGGACACGTACTACGCCACCACGCCCTGGCTGCGCGAGATGATCGTCTGCTACCTGCTCGCGCACACCGTGGGCAGTTCGACGCTCACCGTGCTGTGCTGGAGGTGGCTGCTGCGCGTGCGCCCCTCGCTGCGGCCGCTGCGCACCGGACTGGCCCTGATCGTGCTCGGCGGGGCGCTGGACCTGGGCTACCTCGTCACGAAGTGGGCGGCCGTGGGCGCCCGCTGGACGGGCCGCGACTGGGACGGCCTGTCCACGTACGTGGCCCCGCCGTTCGCCTCCGCGGCGGCCCTGATGGTGGGGTCGGGGTTCATCGTGCCGCTGGTAGGCGGCTCGGCGGCCTGGCGGGACTTCAGCCGGTACCGGCGGCTGCACCCGCTGTGGAAGGCGTTGCGCGGGTTCGCCGCGTCGAGCGTGACGACCGTGCCGCTGACCTGGTGGTCGCCGATCGGGATCCGGCTGATCCACCGCGAGTCGGTGATCGACGACGGGATCCTGGCGCTGGGCCGCTGGTTCGACCCGGCCGTACGGGGCGCCGCGTACGCGGCCGCGCTCGGGCAGGGCATGTGCGCATCGCAGGCTTCGGTCGTGGCCGACGCGGCCATGCTCGCCGCGGCCTGCCGGCGCCGGGAGGCCGCCGAAGCCGCGGAGGCCGCCGAAGCCGCGGAGGCGCTCGACCCGGCGGACGCGGACGGCGCCGGAGAGCACCCGGCCGGGGCCGATCAGGGGCTGCCCGAGCCGTACCGGCTGGACTCCCGGCCGCTCGCGGCGCTGGCCCGGGAGTTCCGCGCCTCCCCCATCGTGGCGGCCGTACGGCGGGACCCGGCGAGCCTGTGAGCGGCCGGCGCGGCGGCAGGCGTCAGCCGGCGAGGGCGTCCTCGGGCTCGGGATTGCGGGCGAGCCAGGCCCCGTACGCCCGTACCCTGCGCCAGTGCTGGAGCTGGTCGAGGGCGAACGCCGCCCGCGGGGAGGCCTCCGGGCGCGGTTCCAGTCCGCGGGCCAGCCGGTGCAGCTGGAAGCGTACGAAGGCCAGCAGCCCGGCGCCGGCCAGGTCCCGGTCCTTCCAGCGCAGCCGCTCCACGGTCACCCGTACGTCCTCCCCGGCGCGCCAGCGGGCCGGCAGGTCGGGGCGGAACGCCAGGGCCGAGGCGAGCCCCACGACGGACACACCGCGCTCCAGGACCCTCCGGGCGGTCTCCTGGCGGCCTATCCCGCCGGTCAGCATCAGCGGCATCGTGGCGGAGCCCAGGAACTGCTCGGCGAAGGAGAGGAAGTACGCCTCGCGTTCGAGGGTCCGCAGATCGGCGGTGCGGCCCAGGGTCGCGGGGCTCTCGACGCTGCCGCCGGACAGTTCGACCAGGTCGACGCCGAGGCCGCCGAGGACCGCGAGGACCTGCGCCGCCTCCTCGGTGTCGAAGCCGCCGCGCTGGAAGTCGGCGGTGTTGAGCTTGACCCCGACCGCGAAGCCGGGGCGCACCTGGGCGCGGACGGCGCCGACGACCTCGGTGAGCAGCCGGACCCGGTTCCCCAGGCTGCCGCCCCAGCGGTCGGTGCGCCGGTTGACGAGCGGGGAGAGGAACTGGCTGAGGAGGTAGCCGTGGGCGGCGTGGATCTGCACCCCGTGGAAGCCGGCCTCCTCGGCCCGCCGGGCCGTGGCCGCGAACCGGGCGACGGTGGCCTCGATGCCGGCCTCGGTCATCGCGGTGGGGCGGGCGAAGCGCTTCGTGTGCTTGCCGAGGCTCACTCCTATGTCGGAGGGCGCCCAGGCCGTGCCGGGCATCTCCGAGCCGACCTGCCGGCCGGGGTGGTTGATCTGCATCCAGACCCGGCCGCCGCCGCAGGACGCGGCCTCGGCCCAGCGGCGGAAGGGGTCGAGCGGGGAGCGGGCGTCGAGGACGATCGTCCCCGGCGCGGTCAGCGCCCTGCGGTCGACCATCACGTTCCCGGTGATCAGCAGGCCGGCGCCGCCCTGGGCCCAGCGGCGGTAGAGGCGTTCGATGCGCTCGTCCGGCAGCTGGCCGGCGCCGGCGAGGCTCTCCTCCATGGCCGCCTTGGCCAAGCGGTTCGGCAGGGCCGTGCCGTTGGGCAGCTCCAGTGGCGTGAACAGGTCCATCAGCAGTTCCCCCCAGGAAACGTGTTGCACGTGTCATCGCGCGCCCCGTCGGAGAACATACCGCTCCCCACCCGGCCCCCGTCAGGCTCCGGCCGCAAGAATCCGGACACCGCCGGAACGCGGAACGCCCCGGGCCGAAGGGCCCGGGGCGTGTCCCGTACGGCGCGTTCCCGTACCCGGTGGTCAGAGCTCCGCGAGCGCCAGCCCCGCCTGGGCGGCGGCGGCCTGGACGGTCTGCTCCAGCAGGACGGCGATGGTCATCGGGCCCACGCCGCCGGGGACCGGGGTGATCAGCGAGGCGCGGGCGGCGGCCGACTCGAAGTGGACGTCGCCGACGTTGCCCTCGTTGTAGCCGGCGTCCAGGACCACGGCGCCCGGCTTGATGTCCTCGCCGCGGATGAACTCGGCCTTGCCGACGGCGGCGACCAGCACGTCGGCCTGGCGCACGATCGAGGGCAGGTCCACGGTGCGGGAGTGGCAGTAGGTGACGGTGGCGTTCTGCTCCAGCAGCAGCATGCCGGCCGGCTTGCCCAGGATGGCGCTGCGGCCGACGACGACGGCGTGCTTGCCGGTCAGGTCCACGTCGTACTCGGCGAGGAGCCGCATGATTCCGCCGGGGGTGCAGGAGACGAAGCCCGGCAGCCCGAAGCCCATGGCGGCGAAGGAGTGCATGGTGACGCCGTCGACGTCCTTGCCGGGGGCGATGGCCTCGAAGGCGGCGCGCTCGTCGATGTGGTGCGGGACCGGGTGCTGCAGCAGGATGCCGCTGATCTCCGGGTCCTCGGAGAGGGCCGTGAGGGCGGCGACGAGCTCCTCCGTGGTCGTCTCGGCCGGCAGCTCCACGTGGCGGGAGGTGATCCCGGCCTTGGCGCAACGGTTCTGCTTCATCTTCACGTACGTGACGGACGCCGGGTCCTCGCCGACCAGCACGGTCGCGAGGCAGGGAGCGGTACCGGTGCGCTCGGTGATCTTCGCCGCGAGGACGGCGGTCTGCTCCGAGATGCGGCGGGCGAGGGCGGTGCCGTCCATGAGCCGGGCAGGGGCGGTGGCAGTCTGGGCAGTCGTCATGGGGTCTCCTGGGCGTCGCTGCGGAATCGCGGTTCGCCCAGGCGCGCGGCAAGCGGCGTACCCGTGGTACGCCGGGCGCACGCGAGGTGCGCCGGGCCGCTCCCCGGTGGTGATCCACCCGAACGCCAGTCACGGCCCGCCCCCACTCTAATGGACCTCGTCCGCGCGTCCGGAGCGCACGGCGGCCCCGGGGGTCCGAGATCCGGTCAAACCAGTGGATCACCGGCGCCCGGCCTGGGACGATCGAGACATGACGCGCACCTTCGATCACCTCGTCGCGGAAGCCGAGTCCGTGTCCGTCGACGGCTGGGACTTCTCCTGGCTCGACGGCCGGGCCACCGAGCAGCGCCCCTCCTGGGGCTACCAGAGACTCATGGGCGAGCGTCTGGCCCGGGCCGGCTCCGCCCTCGACATCCAGACCGGCGGCGGAGAGGTGCTCGCCGGGGTGGGGACCCTGCCCCGGCTGATGGTCGCCACCGAGTCCTGGCCGCCGAACATCGCGAAGGCGACCCGGCTGCTGCACCCGCTCGGCGCGGTGGTTGTCGCGGACGCCGACGAGCCGCCGCTGCCGTTCGGCGACGAGGCCTTCGAGCTGGTCACCAGCCGGCACCCGGTGACCATCTGGTGGGAGGAGATCGCGCGGGTCCTGCGTCCGGGCGGAACGTACCTCTCGCAGCAGGTCGGGCCGGCGAGCGTCTTCGAGCTCGTCGAGTACTTCCTCGGGCCCCAGCCGGAGGAGGTCCGGCGCGGCCGGCACCCCGACGACGCGGTCGCCGACGCCCGCAAGGCCGGCCTCGAGGTCGTCGATCTGCGCTCCGAGAGACTGCGCACGGAGTTCCACGACATCGGAGCCGTGATCTACTTTCTCCGGAAGGTGATCTGGATGGTGCCCGGCTTCACGGTCGGGCAGTACCGGGATCGGCTGCGCGAGCTCCACGAACAGATCGAACGTGACGGTCCGTTCGTGGCGCATACCGCCCGTTTCCTCATTGATGCCCGCAAAACGGGCTGACGGGAGGGCGGCGGGAGCGCGGACGGATCCACGGCCGATCGGTTGCGCGGCCACAGCGTGGCGCAGGTCACTCAATTCAGCGCGTAACGAATCGACTCGGGCATGCGATGAACCGACAGGTGTCCTCGCGCGGCCACGGAATACAGACCCCCCTCGGGTCTGTTTCCCGAGTCCGCGCGATGATGTCCCGCCCACTCCTTATCTGTTCGCAACGAGAGGCTCCTTGTGTCGCTCAGCCCGTCCCGTACGTTCCCTCCGGAGATCGCCGAATCGGAGGCCCTCGTCGCGCTCGTCGAGCGCGGCCGCGAGCAGGGTCACATCAACGGTGACGACGTGCGCCAGGCCTTCGAGGCCGGCCGCATCCCGGTGGACCAGTGGAAGCGGGTCCTGCGCAGCCTGAACCAGGTCCTGGACGAGGAGGGTGTCGCGCTGCACGTCAGCGCCGCCCCCGCCACGAAGGCTGCCGCGAAGAAGCCCCGCAAGGCGGCCGCCGCGCCCGCCCGCACCGTGACCAAGAAGGCGGCCGCCGCGCCGCGCCCCATCGGTGCGCGCAAGGCCTCGGCCACCAGCCCGGCCACCGCCACCGCGGCGGCGATATCCGCTTCGCCGACCGCGGCCACCGAGGACGAGGTGACGGCCGACGCCGTCGCCGAGCCGAAGAAGCGCACGGTCAAGAAGACCGCCGCGAAGAAGACCGCGGTGAAGAAGACCGCCGCGGCCAAGAAGACCGGCGCCAAGGACGGCGACGAGGGCGAGACCCCCGCCGCCGAGGGCGAGGACTGGGCCGCCGAGGACCTCGTCGACGACGCCGAGGAGGAGGCCCCCAAGGCCGGCGGCACCCAGGGCTTCGTCCTGTCCGACGACGACGAGGACGACGCTCCGGCGCAGACGGTCATGGTGGCCGGCGCCACCGCCGACCCCGTCAAGGACTACCTCAAGCTCATCGGCAAGGTGCCGCTCCTCAACGCCGAGCAGGAGGTCGAGCTGGCCAAGCGCATCGAGGCGGGCCTCTTCTCCGAGTACAAGCTCGAAGAGGAGGAGGACCACAAGCCCGTCTTCAAGCGCGAGCTGGAGATCCTGGTCGAGGACGGCCGCCGCGCCAAGAACCACCTGCTGGAGGCCAACCTCCGCCTCGTGGTCTCGCTGGCCAAGCGCTACACCGGCCGCGGCATGCTCTTCCTGGACCTGATCCAGGAAGGCAACGTCGGCCTGATCCGCGCCGTGGAGAAGTTCGACTACACCAAGGGCTTCAAGTTCTCCACGTACGCGACCTGGTGGATCCGGCAGGCGATCACGCGTGCCATGGCCGACCAGTCGCGCACCATCCGCATCCCCGTCCACATGGTCGAGATCATCAACAAGTTGGCGCGCGTCCAGCGCCAGATGCTCCAGGACCTCGGCCGGGAGCCCACTCCGGAGGAGCTGGGCAAGGAACTCGACATGACCCCCGAGAAGGTCATCGAGGTCCAGAAGTACGGCCGTGAGCCGATCTCGCTGCACACCCCCCTGGGTGAGGAGGGCGACAGCGAGTTCGGCGACCTCATCGAGGACTCCGAGGCGGTCGTCCCGGCCGACGCCGTGAGCTTCACCTTCCTCCAGGAGCAGCTGCAGTCGATCCTGGGCACGCTCTCCGAGCGTGAGGCGGGCGTCGTCTCGATGCGTTACGGCCTGAACGACGGCCAGCCGAAGACCCTGGACGAGATCGGCCGCGTGTACGGGGTCACCCGTGAGCGCATCCGCCAGATCGAGTCCAAGACCATGTCGAAGCTGCGCCACCCGTCGCGTTCGCAGGTGCTGCGCGACTACCTCGACTAAGCAGGCCCGCGCCCTCAGGCCAGTCGGAAGACCGGCCCCCGGGGCGTGAAGGGCAGGGAGGCACCCTGCGGAACCAGATAGGCGTGCTCGCGCCGGATCCGCAGGGTGTCGATCCACCCGTCCGTGATCACCAGCACCGGAGCCTGCGGAGGGAAGTCCTCCGCGCGCTGCAGCAGGTCGATCGCGGGCTGGAGCACGGTTCCGCCCCGCCCGCGGACCTTCACGCGCCCCGCGATCTCGGTCGGGGGCAGATAGCCCGCGTCGTACGGCGCCGCGTCACAGAACACGACGCGTGCCGCCGGTACGTCGCGGGCTTCCGCGTACGAGGCGATCGCGCCGAGCGCCTTGCCGAGCAGGGCGGCGGACATCGTCCCCGAGGTGTCGAGGACCACGCCGAACGTGCAGCGGGCGATCTCCTCGGGCGGGAAGTACCGGCCCGCCCGGGGGATGTCCGGGGTGGAGGCCTGGCGGCGCGCCGGGCGCGCGTAGCTCCGTACGGGCTCCGGGCGCGGCACGTACGCGTCGAACCAGCGGGCGAGCTGCGCGTCCCAGGGCACGGGCGGATGGGCCAGCGCCCGGATCTCCTGGACCAGCCCGGCGGGCAGCAGCCCGCGTTCCCCGTAGGTGTGCAGGTCGAAGCCCTGGACGAGGCCGCGCCGGTAGAAATCGTCCAGATCGGTGTACGGGAGGCTGCCCGCGTGGGGCAGCGCCTCGCCCAGGACGTCCCCGAGGCCCTTGCCGCGCAGGGTCGACAGCCGGCGCAGTCGGCGCAGGTCGGTGGCGATGCGGTCGTAGACCTCCTCGACGGAGAGGTCCTTCAGCTCCGGGTCGTGCAGCAGCCCCTCGGGCATGTCGCCGACGCCCATCTCCACGAGCCAGCCGTTGACCACGTAGTCGGCGGCCACGTTGTGCAGGTACGGGTCGCGGGCGCCGCAGCGCTCGCCGTGGCGCAGGGCGGCGTGCAGCATCTCGTGGGCCAGGACGAAGCGCCACTCCGGGTCCGTGAACGTACGCAGCGGGTTGACGTAGATCTCCCCGGCGCTCGCGCTGACGGCCGCGACGGCGATGTCCTGGGCGCGCGCGAGCTCGGCGTCGGCGACGATCCGCAGGCCGGCGGCGAGCCCGCCGAGCAGGGGGTACGAGGAGACGAACCAGTTCAGGGCCCGGTCCCAGGGGTGCAGGCGGACCCGTTCCCCGGTGATCCCGTCGCGACGGCCGCCGGCCGCGTCCATGGCGGCGGAGACGCTGCGGGTCAGGGCGTGCGCGAACGAGGTCTCCCAGTCGGGAACGTCCGTGGTCAGGGTGCGCCAGCCGACCAGGACCTGGTCGGGGTGCTCACCGGAGGCGCCGCAGTCCTCGTACGCGGCGGGGACGCCGTCACGGCGCCAGCGGGCGGCGAGCTGCTCCTCGTCCCCGCCGGGGTATTCGGCGGGGAGGTGGTCGGGGGCGCGGCCGACGGAGAAGGTCAGCAGGAAGCGGTTGACGACCACGCACCGGGCGGCGAGCTCGGCGGGGACGGGCTGCGGGCGGTCGTCCCCCTTGGCGGCGGGTACGTGGCCGAAGCCGAGGTGGAGCAGGCAGTGGGCCAGCGCCCAGGCCCACTCCTGCGGTTCGGCACGACGGGTGGGATGGGCGTGGATCACCCCGTTGGAGGTGACGAGGACGAGCCCGGCGGAGGTGCACGAGGCGCACCGGGGGTCACGGCAGTGGGTGGCGGAGAGGGCGCCCAGGGCCGGGTTCTGCCGGATCGCGGCCCGTCCGGCCTCGTAGGCGAGGGTGGCCGGGTCGGCGGCGGCGGGCTTCTTCTTGCGGGTCACGGGTGGATCACTTCCGGCTCACTTCGGGCGCGCACGGGCGCATGGAGTGCTCGGGGCGGGCTCGTACGGCTCACCGGCGCGCCGCGACCAGCCGCGGCATGTCGCGTGCGGCCTCCACCAGGAACCAGGCGGGCAGCACCGGCAGGCCGTCGGCGTCGTCGGCGATGACGGTCTGGGCGACCTCGACGGAGATCTCGGCGAGCTGCACGAGCAGGGACTTCGCGCGGTACGCGGTCTGCCGGACGGCGGGCGAGACGTGCTCCTTGCGTTCCGGGAGCTCCTTGACCAGGCGGCCGCGGAAGGCCTCGGCGAGGTAGTAGAGCAGATCGCGGTCGGCGAGGCGGGTGGGCCAGGAGGCATCGCCCTTGATGATCGCCTCGATGCCGAAGGTGTGACGGACGATCTTGGCGTAGCCGCAGAAGGAGACGGCGTGCGCCGGGGTGAGGGTGCCGTGCGCGACGATCTTGAGGGTCTGCTCGTCCAGGCCGGTCCCGAAGGAGTGCAGGGCGTCGGAGAGCATGTGCCAGGAGCGCGGTGTGGAGAAGGGCTCCTCGGTCTTGGGCGGCGCGGACCACAGGTGGTCGGGGCGGTCGGTGAGGTAGTCGGTGATCCACGGGTGGATGCCGTTCTCCCCTGCCCAGACCAGCCAGTCCTGCGCGGAGGCCTGAAGGTGTACGTGGGTCAGCCGGTTGACCAGCGCGGAGGCGATGGGCCGGGCCAGCGCGTTGTCGGTGGCCCGGTTGCCCGCGCCGATGACGATGGAGCCGGCGGGGAGCTCGTAACTGCCGATCCGGCGGTCCAGGATGAGCGAGTAGAAGGCCTTCTGGACGTCCGGGGTCGCGGCGTTGAGCTCGTCGAGGAACAGGCAGTACGGCTCGTCGCGGGCGATGGCCTCGGGCGGGCAGAACACGGACCGGCCGTCACGGATCTGCGGTACCCCGATCAGGTCCTCGGGCGCGAGCTGCGTGCCGAGCAGGCTGACGCACTCCAGGCCGAGGGAGTCGGCGAACTTCCGTACCAGCGAGGACTTGCCGATCCCGGGCGCCCCCCACAGGAACACGGGCCGCACGGTGGCGAGGCCCAGCAGCAGTTCGGGGATCTGGGCGGGGGTGACGGTGACGGCAGCCTGCACGAGAAGCGGTCCTCAGGGGTGGGGTACGTGGCGCGCCCAGTGTGGGCGCACCGCGTACCCCGAGGCATCCGGTTTTCCGCCGCGGGGCGGTGGCCGGGTGTTTCAGTGCTCCAGCAGGTGCTTCAGCTTCTCCTCGTTGCGCGGCATTTCCTTGCGGGCGTACGGCTTGACCAGGAGCGGGGCGATGACCCTGCCGATGCCGTGGCCCTCGAAGTCGAGGTCGAGGGTCACGCGCGAGCGCCTTCCGCCCTCGAGGGGTTCGATGGTCCCGCGCACATCGCCGCGTACGGGTCCGTCGAGCCCGTGGAGGCGCCAGCTGCGCGGCGGGTCGAGCTCCTGGACCTCCATGGTCATCGGGAACCGCCGCTTGCCCATGCGCCGGGTGACCCTGACCTTCGAACCGACGTGGAGCGGAGCGCCGTCGAGCGGGCGGGCGGAGACGGCGCTGTCCTGCCACTCCGGCAGGTGCGTGGGGTCCGTCACGTAGTCGAAGACTTCTTCGGGACTGCGGGAGATGTCGATGCTTTCTCTGATCGCTGACATGGCGACCCCTTCACTGCCCCCTGCTTGTCCTCGTCTTTCCTCGTCTTTCCTCGTCTTTCCTCTGATTCCAAACTACCGCGCAGGTCAGGCGGTGGCCCCGGGCCCGGCCCGGTGCTTTCGCGCGGACATCGCGGCGTAGACGAGGACGCCCGCGAAGAGGAACAGGACTCCCTGGTAGACGGCCGCGTAGCCGGAGCCGGCGACCAGCCACATCGAGAAGCCGAAGGCCAGGCCGGCGAGGACGCCGTCGCGGGCCAGGCGGCCGCGGTGGACGCGCTCGGACTGCCCGGAGAGCAGGAAGTAGATCTGCGCGGCGGTGGAGAGCAGGTACGGGACGGTCGCCGTGAAGGTGGTGACCAGGACGAGGACCTCGAAGACCCCGTCCGAGCCCAGCGTGTAGTTGTAGACCGTCAGGCCGGAGGCCAGGACGACGGTGACGAGCACGCCGGCCACCGGGACACCCCGCTTCTTCGTCTCGAAGACCTTCGGGAAGAGCCCGTCGCGGGCGGCGGCGTACGGGGTCTGGGCGCTGAGCAGGGTCCAGCCGTTGAGGGCGCCGAGCATCGAGATCACGGCCGCGCAGGCGACGAGGGTGCCGCCCCACGTACCACCGAACATCGCGTTGACGGCGTCGGTGAAGGGGGCCTCGGAGGAGACCAGCTTCTCGTGGGAGACCAGGCCGAAGACGGAGAGGGTGCCCAGCAGGTAGACGACGGCTGCGCCGGCGGTGCCCAGGATGGTGGCCCGGCCGACGTTGCGGGCCGGGTCGCGGACCTCGCCGGCGCTGACGGCGGCCGACTCGACGCCGAGGTAGCTGAAGAGCAGGATCGCCGCGGCGGCGGAAACCGCCCCGACGGGGCTCTGGTCGGTGGCCTGGAAGGGCCCGAGGTTCGCCGGGTCGAAGAAGAACAGCCCGCCCACGGCGACCAGCAGCAGCGGGGCGAACTTCAGTACGGTGGACACCAGTTGGACGGCGCCGACGTAGCGGGTGCCGGCCAGGTTGGCGAGCGCCGGGAGCCACTGCACGGCGAGGGCGGCCAGGCACATCGCCGCCTTGTGGTCCCCGATGGCCGGGAAGAGCACGGTGAGGTAGCCGACGGCCGCCACGGCGAGGGCCGCGTTCGAGACCCAGGCGGTGATCCAGTAGCTCCAGGCCGCAAGGAAGCCGGCGAAGTCGCCGAACGCGGCGCGGGCGTAGACGTACGGGCCGCCGGTCTGCGGGAGCCGCTGCGAGAGCCGGCCGAAGACGAGGGCGAGGGCGATCGCACCGGCGGTGAGCACACCGAAGGCGACCAGGCTGATCGTGCCGAAGGGCGCCACGGAGGCCGGCAGCAGGAAGATCCCGCCGCCGATGATGTTGCCCATGACCAGGCAGGTCGCGACCGGGAGGCCGAAGCGGCGCGCATGGGGGTCGCGGCCCTGCTCGGGGGGTGCGGCGGCCTCGGCGGGCAGGGTTGCGGTGCTGGTCATCGGTGGTGCGCCTCGGGGTGTCTCACATGCTGGGCAGGGTCAACCCATGGTTGACCACCGCGAAGGCACCACCAAATCAGCGGATTTCGTCCCGCGCGGGCACCCCTTCGGAAGGAAGGCTTCCGCTGTTTCCACCGCCGGGCGGGGGTTCCTCCACCAGCTGCCCCGCGGGGCGCCCGCCGGGGTGTCCCTCGGGGTGCCCTCCGCAGTGTCCCCCGCCCCGATCCGCAGGCCGGGCCGGAGGCTCCGCCGCCGACCCGCCCACCGGCGGAGCCACCGGCACCTGGGGCCCGTCCGCCTCCCGCAGCCAGCGCCTCAGCACCTCGTGCACCGCCTCCGCGCCCACCAGGTCGGCGTCCGGCTCCGACAGTTCCGTCGGCCACATCAGGAACGGGTGGCCCTGCTCACCGCCCAGGCCTCCGTGCGAGCCGATCTGCTCCTCGAAGGCGTGCACCGACCCGGTCCGCGGGTCGTACGCCGAGTTCACCATCACGTCGGCCACGTGCGGGAAGGCGTCGGTCCGGCGGACCGCCTGGGCCGCGCCCGGTCCGAACCGGGCCAGCAGCTCCTGCGCCGCGCCGGGCTCGTCGAGACGGGCCGCCGCCCCGCCCGGGCCCAGCACCTGCCCGTCCACCAGCAGGAACCCGATGCCCGGGTGGTTGGCCAGCGTCGCCAGCAGGGCCGGGTGCGCCCGCTCGATCCGCTCCCGCGAGGCCCGGCCCGGCAGGTCCGGGAACGAGATCAGCCCGAGGTTGCCCGAAGCCAGCACCACCGGGTCCGGGCCCCGCTCGGGATGGGCCTCGGCGCCCTCCTCCACCGGCCGGTGCAGGGCCGCGAGCACCGCCGCGCGGGCCTCGGCCCCGCTGCGGGTGCGCCCGGCCCGGCGGGAGACCGGCAGCCCGCAGCCAGCGCGGACCAGGTCCTTCAGCGTCAGCCCGTAGCGGCCCAGGAAGGTCTCCCCCGGGCTCTGGCCGTGGTCCGACAGCAGCACGATCCGGTACTCCCGCGGTGCGTGCTCGGCGACCCGGGCGATCAGCGCGAGGCTCCGGTCGAGCCGGGCCAGCACCTGGTCGGTGTCCCGCCCGTGCGGCCCCGAATGGTGCGCGACCTCGTCGTAGGCGACCAGGTCCGCGTAGATCGCGGCGCGCCCCGCGAGCATGTCGCCGATCACCGCCGCCACGACGACGTCCCGTTCGACCACCGTCGCGAAGGCCCGGATCAGCGGGTACAGCCCGCCCCGGGCCACCCTCGGCCGCTCTCCCCGCAGCCGGGCCCGCAGCGACTGGCCGATCTCCCGGACGACCTCGGCGACGAAGGACAGCGCGGTGCGGACGGCATTGGCCGGGTCGGAGAAGTACGCGAAGTAGCCCGCGCGGGAACGGTTCGCCCGGCCCCGCCGCGCCGAGACCGACAGGACGAGGGCCAGCTGGTCGGCGCCGCCGCTGAACAGGTTGCCCCGGCTCGCCCCGTCGAGGGTGAGCAGCCCGCCGTCCCCGGTTCGGGTGATGGCCCGGCGCTGGAGTTCGGCGGCGCTGGTGGGCCGGTTGCAGACCATCACCTCGCCGGTGTCCTTCTCGTACCAGCGGAAGGCGGGCACGTCGAAGTTGGAGCCGTGCAGGATGCCGAGCTGGCTGGCGCCGGTCTGGCTGGACCAGTCGGTGCGCCAGGGCGTGATGCGGTGGCTGCCCTCCAGCCAGTCGGCCACCGTGGGCATCAGGGCGTTGCCCGCGGCGTGCCGCAGCGCCTCGTACCCGACCCCGTCGAGCTGGAGGAAGACCAGGCCGGGGGCGGGTGCGCCGCCGCCGGGCGCGCCCTTGTGCCGCGTACGCCGACGGCGGCGGTCGGCGAGCCGGTAGAGCCTGCGCCGGTACGCCTCGTCGTCGCGTACGGCGAGCGCGGTGGAGGTCGCCGAGGCGACGGCGGACATCACCGCGGCCACCACCACGGCGGTCTCCGGGGCCACTTCGCCGCGGCCGGAAGGGATCAGGCTGAGGGCGAGCAGCAGCAGCGAGCCGTTGAGGAAGAAGACGAGCAGGCCGAGCACCAGGGCGGGCACCAGCAGCAGCGCCCGGACCAGCACCGGCCAGACCAGCGCGCTCAGCAGGCCGAAGGCCCCGGCGCCCCAGGCGGCGGTCAGCCCGATCTCGGTGACGCTGTCGCCGTCGCCGGACTGCAGCCGGAAGTCGGGGAGGATGCCGGCCAGTGCGAGCATCGTGAGCGTGGACACGGCCCAGACGACGGTCACCCGTGCCAGGGCGCTGCCCGTGGTCCGCCACCGTCCTCGCCACACGCCGTACCGCCTCGTGTCTCCCCCGGACCCGCGGTCCGCGCCGCACCCTCC
This sequence comes from Streptomyces sp. NPDC031132, assembly GCF_055570595.1. Classification (NCBI taxonomy): domain Bacteria; kingdom Bacillati; phylum Actinomycetota; class Actinomycetes; order Kitasatosporales; family Streptomycetaceae; genus Streptomyces; species Streptomyces sp. NPDC031132. The sequence continues at coordinate 69,775 of NZ_JBVIGX010000024.1, read as the reverse complement.
AGCGTCGCACAGGGCGGCGGCGGAGGCCGGGTGACGGGGGTGGCGCACGGACGTACGGAACGCGCGGCGCCGGGAGCCGGGGCGCGCGGCAGCGGGGCGGGAGCCTACGTTCCGTCGTAGCCGGCGGTCGGCATGGACAGCCGGCGGTGCACCTCGGCCTTCATGGCGGAGGTGTACTGCGGCTCGGCGAGCCCGGCGGTCTCCAACCGTACGCCGCGCCGCTCGCACTCGGCGGTGAACTCCTCGACGGAGCGCAGCGCACGGGCCAGTACCCGGTGGTTGGGCGCGACGAACAGGTCGACCTGCCCGGCTTCGACGTCGCACCAGAGCCCGCAGTGGTCGGCGCGCAGCCCGTAGAAGAGCAGCTCCCTCGTCACGACGTAGCCCCGGCCGGCGGCCCAGCGGGCGCACATGGCGTGCTGGCTCCGGGTGTCGACGGCGAAGGGGTCGGTGTCCAGATCCTCGAGCGGGGCCAGGCTGGCGATCGCGGCCACGCGCAGCTCATCCATGCCGCCCGACCCTACTCCGATCCGCCGCCCGGGAGGAGGGGGGCGGCGGCCTTCGGTTCCGGGCGCGGGGGCGGGGCAGGATCTAGGCTCGAGGTGTCCGGGGACGTGAGGGCGACGGGGAGGCCGGGTGTCGGTGGAGATCACCTGGTGGGGGCATGCCACGTGCACGGTCGAGGACTCCGGGGTACGGCTGCTGACGGATCCGCTGTTCGCCCGGCGGCTCGCGCATCTGCGGCGGCGCGGCGCGCTGCCCCCGCCGGAGGCGGCCGAGGCGGACGCGGTGCTGGTGTCGCACCTGCATGCCGACCATCTGCACCTGCCCTCGCTGGCCCGGCTGGCGCCCGGGACCCGGCTGCTGGTGCCGCGCGGGGCGCGCCGGGCCGTGCCGGGGCTGGCGCGGGTCGCCGGGGTGCGCGGGCTGGCGGTCACGGAGATGGCTCCGGGCGACGAGATCGGCGTACGGGCCGGCGTACGGGTACGGGCGATCAGTGCGCGGCACGACGGGCGGCGGATGCCGTTCGGCCCGCATCTCGCGCCGGCGCTCGGGTACGTGATCCAGGGCTCGGCGCGGACGTACTTCGCCGGGGACACCGGGCTGTTCGACGCCATGGCCGAGGAGGTCGGGCCGGTGGACGTGGCGCTGCTGCCGGTCGGCGGCTGGGGCCCGTACCTGGGGCCGGGGCACCTGGACGCGGGCCGGGCGGCGCAGGCACTGGCCGCGCTGGCGCCGGCGGCGGCGGTGCCGGTGCACTACGGGACGTACTGGCCGATCGGGCTGGACGCGGTGCGGCCGCACGAATTCCACGCGCCGGGCGAGGAGTTCGTACGGCGGGCCCGGCAGCTGGCGCCGAAGGTGACGGTACGGGTTCCGGACCACGGCGAGCGGGTGCGGCTGCCGTGACGTGGCGCGAGCTGGTGGCGGCGGGGGTGGGATCGGGGGTCGGGGCCGGGGTCGGCCAGGTGCCGCCGGAGACGACGCAGCAGGCGGTGGGCTACCCGGCGCTGTTCCTGCTGGTGGCACTGGGGGCACTGGTGCCGGTGATCCCGACGGGGGCCCTGGTCAGCACGGCGGCGGTGGTGGCGTTCCATCACCAGTCGCTGCCTTTCGGGCTGTTGCTGGTGTTCGCGGTGGCGGCGGTGGCCGCTTTCACCGGGGACGTGGCGCTGTACTGGCTGGGACAGCGCGGGGTGGCGTCCCGCAACGGCTCGCGCTGGCTGGAAGCCCTGCGCGGGCGGGCGACGCCCGAGCGGCTCGCCCAGGCGCAGCGCAAGCTGGACGAACACGGGGTCCTGGTCCTGGTCGTCTCCCGACTGGTACCGGCGGGCCGTATCCCGGTGATGCTGGCCTGCCTGCTGTCCCGTCTCCCGCTCCGCCGGTTCGCCCGCGGCGACGCCCCGGCATGCCTGGCCTGGGCGGCGACGTACTGCCTGATCGGCATCCTGGGCGGCTCCCTGTTCACGGAGCCCTGGAAGGGCGTCGCGCTGGCGGTAACCCTCACGCTCCTGATCAGCACGGCTCCTGCCCTCTGGCGCCGGTTGCGAGGTCTCTGACTCGCGCGCCACGGTCCCGCCCGGCGCCGCCGCCGACCCCGGCCCGGAGGGCTAGAGGGCCCGGGAGCCCCCGATCGGCAGATCCCACAGGTCCGCCCGGGCCAGCCCGGCCCGGGCCCACGCCTCCCGCACCCGCTGCAGCGGCTCCATCACCGGCTCCGCAGAGAGCACGAACGTCCCCCAGTGCATCGGCGCCATCCGCCGCGCCCCCACGTCCAGGCAAGCCTGAACGGCCTCCTCCGGATCCGCGTGGACATCGCTGAGCCACCACCTCGGCGCGTACGCGCCGATCGGCAGCAGGGCCAGGTCGATCCCGGGATGACGCCGCCCGATCTCCCCGAACCAGTGCCCGTACCCCGTGTCCCCCGCGAAGTACACGCTCCTCGGCGTCGCGGCCCGCGTGTCGGTCAGCAGCCAGCCGCCCCACAGCGTCCGGCAGGTGTCGAGCAGCGACCGCTTCGACCAGTGGTGCGCCGGGACGAAGTCGAAACGTACGCCGCCCAGTTCCGCGCACTCCCACCAGTCGAGCTCCGTGACCCGGGTGAAGCCGCGCCGCCGGCACCAGCGGGCGAGGCCGGCGGGGACGAAGAGCGCGGTGTGCCGGGGCAGCCGCTTGAGGGTGGGGGCGTCGAGGTGGTCGTAGTGGTTGTGGCTGATCACCACCGCGTCCACCGGCGGCAGTTCCTCCCAGCGGACCCCGACCGGGGTCATCCGCGCCGGTGTGCCGAGGATGCGCCGGGACCAGACGGGGTCGGTCAGTACGGTCAGCCCGCCGACCCGCAGCACCCAACTGGCATGTCCCGCCCAGGTGGCGCAGAGCGTGGCGGCGCCGGCCGCGGGCAGCGGGGCCGGGGCGTACGGGAGGTCGGGAATGCCGCGCAGCCCGTCGGGGCCGGGCCGGAAGGCGCCCTCTCGGGCGAGCCGCGCGAAGGAACGCACGCCGGGCAACGGGGTGGTGAGCCGGTCGGCGAAGGACCGCGGCCAGCTCCGCACCTCCCCCAACGCCCGCGGCACACCGCGACCGACCCCGTGGCCCGCAGCACCGGAACCCGGACGGCCGGGTCCAAGACCGGGGGCAGGAGCAGGAGCAGGGGCAGGAGCAGGACCAGGGGCCGCGGGAACGGGGCGCCCGGGGGCCGCAGGCATGGGGGCCGTCGGGGTGTGCGTCTCGTCCCTCATCAAGAGCTCTCCCTTCACCGCACAGCGGGCTCGTCGCGTCGGTCGGGGAAAGTCGGTCAGGAGGTCAGCCCGGCCAGGACCGATCCGAGGAGGTCCAGGGAGCGCCCTACCTGCGGGAGCGCGAGGGGGTCGCGCGCGGTGAGCGCGGCGAGCCGCTCCTCCGGGGTGGCGCCGAGCAGCGGACCGGTCGACAGGCGGAACCGCAGCGCCCCCAGGTCGTCCGCGAAGCGCTGTCCGCCGGGGGTGGGTGCGCCGAGCCGGCCGCCCAGGTAGTCCTCCAGTTCCATGGCGTCGCGGACCCCGTGCCGCGCCAGCCCGGCCCGCAGCGGGGTCAGGTCGGCGTACAGGTGCCGCCCGGCCTGCGGCGGCCGTGCAAGGGCGCCGACGGCCAGCAGTCTCCGGTGGGCCGCGGCGGCGACCACCCCGTGCAGCGCGGCCGCGGCTCGGGCGCGGCCGGAGACCGCGTCGGGCTCGTCGAGCGCGTGCGCGGCGGCCCCTGCGACCGGGCCCGCGACGAGGGCACCGGTCGCGGTGAGGATGTCGAGGGTGCGGGCCCGCAGCCAGGTGCCGCGCGGGGTGCCGGGGAAGCGGACCACGGCGGCGGGCCACCCGGCGGGCAGCAGCGCACCGGACAGGTCGAGGAGTACGGCGGCGGAGTCGGGCAGCATCTCGGCCGGGCTCAGGACGAGGGTGTCGTGCGGCCGGTGGACGGTGTCGCGCCAGCTCTCGTCGCTGACGACGAACAGCCCGGCGTCCCCGGCGGCCTCGCAGGCCTCGCGCAGCATTTCGGGCGGGGGCACGGTCGCCGTCGGGTCGTCGGCGACGGACAGCAGCAGCACGCGCGGGTCTCCGCCCTCGGCGCGGACCCGCCGTACGGTCTCCAGCAGGGCGTACGGGTCGGGGATGCCGCCGCACTCGGCCGGGGTCGGCACGTGGTAGGCCCGCTTTCCCAGCAGTCGGACCTGCGGCGTCCACCAGGCGGGACAGGGTCGCGGCAGCATGACGTCGCCCCCGTACGCGCCGAGCAGCGCCAGCAGCAGGGCGGGCGCGCCGGGCCCGGCGGCCACGTTCTCCGGCTCGGTGGGGAGCCCGCGCCGTCCCCAGTGCCGGCACGCGGCCTCGCGTACGGGCTCGCCGCCGCCCGGGGGTTCGGGGGCGGACCGTTCGGCGGCCGCGGCGATCACGGCGGTGAGCTCGGGCAGCACGGGCAGGCCGGGCTGGGGCGCGGGCGGCCCGTACCGGACCGGACCTCGGCCCTCCGCCGTGCGCTGCATCCCCGACACCTCGCCGCCCTGCCTTCCCCGTCCCGTACGTACCGCCGGCTCCATCCGGGCCGCCGACTCCGTCCGGGTCGCCGACTCCGTCCGTGCCGCCGACCGACCATGCTCTTTATACGGTTATTTGCGGTGGTACGCCTGTTGTCGCCCGCCGCGGGCCGGAGGCCACGGCTCAGCCCTGTCGGCCCACCATGGCCAGCAGCCGGGTCTGGGCGTCCGCGCCCGCCGGCACGTCCAGCGGCGCGGCGAACATCCCGCCGGCCGCGAGCCCGTCGGCGTACGGCATGACCTCCTTGATCGCGAACTCGACCAGGCCGTCCGGGAGCCGGTCGTCGGCGCCGATGCCCCGCGACAGGTCCCAGGCGTGCACGACGCAGTCGGCGGTCAGCTCCGCGCAGTACGCCCGGCCCAGCGCGGGCCCGTACGACAGCCTGACCGTGCGGTCCAGCGCCCCGGGCGCGGTGAACGCGGCATGCGCGGCGCCCGCCGCCCGCTCCCACGTGCCGGCCGGGTCCTCGCCGAGGACGTCGCCGGAGAACGCGTCGCCGATCTCCTCGACGGTGCGGCCCTCGGTGACCATCGGCGGGATCCAGAGCTGCTCGCCGGTGACGTGGTTGACCAGGTCGCGCACGGTCCATTCCGTACACGGGGTCGGGGCGTCCCACTGGTCGTCCGCGACGGCGCGCACCCGCTCGCCGAAGAGCCGCAGGGCCTCGGCGTGCTGTTCGAGCAGCGTGTCCGGCATGGCTCCCACCGTCCTCGGCCAGGGGGTCCCGTCTCTGGAGCCCACTGTCCTCGCACCTGCATTTCCCTGCCACCGACCCGCACGACTCCCTTGGGGCACAAGCAGGGTGTCCACATGTCAAAACACGTATCTCATATCCCGAACCCATCCCCTACGGTGATCACAACGGTTCAACGACGAGGAGGAGTCGGGTCATGAGCGCCAAGGAAACGGCTGTCTACACGCACGGGCACCACGAATCCGTTCTGCGCTCGCACCGCTGGCGCACCGCCGCGAACTCGGCGGCGTACCTGATCGGCGAGCTGCGGCCGGGGATGTCGGTCCTGGACGTGGGCTGCGGCCCGGGCACGATCACGGCGGATCTGGCGGAACTGGTCGCGCCGGGCGGGCGGGTGACCGCGGTCGACGCGGCGCAGGACGTCCTGGAGCAGGCCGCGGCGTACGTGGCGGAGCGCGGCCTGGCCGGGGCGGTCGACTTCGCCGCTGCGGACGTCCACGCGCTGGACTTCCCGGACGACTCCTTCGACGTGGTCCACGCCCACCAGGTGCTGCAGCACGTCGGCGACCCGGTACGGGCGCTGCGCGAGATGCGGCGGGTGTGCCGGCCGGGCGGGATCGTGGCCGCCCGCGACGCGGACTACGCGGCGATGACCTGGTACCCGGCGGAGCCGGGCCTGGACGAGTGGCAGGGCCTGTACCGCCGGGTGGCCCGCGCGAACGGCGGCGAACCGGACGCCGGGCGCCGCCTGCTGGCCTGGGCCAGGGCGGCGGGCTTCACGGAGGTGTCCCCGTCGGCGACGGCCTGGTGCTACGCCACTCCCGAGGAGACGGCGTGGTGGTCCTCCCTGTGGGCGGACCGTACGACGGCCTCGGCGTACGCGTCCCTCGTGACGGGCGGCGGCCACGCGACCGCGGCCGAACTGTCCGCCGTCGCCGAGGCCTGGCACCGCTGGGGCACGGCACCGGACGCCTGGTTCTCGGTCCTGAACGGCGAAATCCTGGCCCGGGCCTGATCGTCACGTCTGACCCGGATTTGGGCCCTTGCCCCGGAGGTGGTTGGCTTGCCGCGACGAGCGAAGACAACTGCTGGAGGAACAGCTATGGCGCAGGTCGAGGCCACCACGGAGCGGATCATCGCGGCCGACGCGGAGACCGTGTTCGACGCGCTGGCGGACTACACCGGGACCCGGGGGAAGCTGCTGCCCGAGCACTTCAGCGAGTACGAGGTGCGCGAGGGCGGCGACGGCGAGGGCACCCTCGTCCACTGGAAGCTCCAGGCCACCAGCAAGCGCGTACGCGACTGCCTGCTCGAGGTCACGGAGCCCACCGACGGCCAGCTCGTGGAGAAGGACCGCAACTCCACCATGGTCACGACCTGGGTCGTCACCCCGGCCGGCGAGGGCAAGTCCAAGGCCGTGGTCACCACCGTCTGGAACGGCGCCGGCGGCATCGGCGGCTTCTTCGAGCGCACCTTCGCCCCCAAGGGCCTCGGCCGGATCTACGACACCCTGCTGGCCAACCTGGCCGCCGAAGTCGAGGGCTGAGCAAGGCCGTTGCCCGCCGGCGGCGCCGGGCGGCTCACCGGATCGGGTGGATTTCCCGGCGGAGGTGAGCCCCCGGCCCGGGTGTGACCTCCGGGCCCGGATGTGACCTCCCGGCGATACCGCGGGGGCACGTGCGGGCACCGCCCCGATGCCACCCCGGGCGGCGTGGGAACGTGCCCCCCTTCCCCGAGACCGCTTAGGGTGGAAGTCTGCGTGGACGGCTCCGTCCGTGTCGGCCGCGCCGTGGCAGCCGACCGCCCGGGGGGCCCGATGAAGATCCTCGTCTCCGCCGACATGGAAGGCGCCACGGGCGTCACGTGGCCCGCCGACGTCCTGCCCGGCACGCCCGAGTGGGAACGCTGCCGCCACCTGTTCACCTCCGACGTGAACGCGGCCGTACTCGGCTTCCTCGACGGCGGCGCCGACCAGGTCCTCGTCAACGAGGCCCACTGGACCATGCGCAACCTGCTGCTCGAACAGCTCGACGAGCGGGCCGAAATGCTCACCGGCCGCCACAAGTCCCTCACCATGGTCGAGGGGGTCCAGCACGGCGACGTCGACGGCATCGCCTTCGTCGGCTACCACACCGGCGCCGGAACGCCGGGCGTCCTCGCCCACACCTACCTCGCCAACTCCATCACCGGGGTCTGGCTGAACGGGACCCGCGCCAGCGAAGGGCTGCTCAACGCCCACGTCGTCGCCGAGTACGGGGTGCCGGTCGTCCTCGTCACCGGCGACGACCTGACCTGCGTCGACGCCGACGGCTACGCCCCGGACGCGGTGAAGGTCGCCGTCAAGGACCACGTCTCGCGCTACGCGGCCGTCTGCCGCACCCCGGCCCGTACCGCCGCCGACATCCGGGCCGCCGCCAAAGAGGCCACGGCCCTCGCCGTACGCCGGGACCCCGTGCGCGGCGGCCCGTACACCGTGGAGCTGGAGTTCGACGCCGAGCACCTGGCGATGGCCGCCACCGTCGTCCCGGGCGCCGAACGCTCCGGGGAACGCAGGGTCGCGTACACCAGCGAGACGATGTACGAGGGGATCCGGACCTTCAAGGCGGTCACGACGGTCGTCTCGGCGGCCGTGGAGGAGCAGTATGGCTGACATGCCCGCAGTCACCCCCCAGCGCCCGGCCGAGGAGAGCCCCACCGGGGAACCCTCCGCCGGGGAGTCCCCTGCCCCCGTCGACCGGGTGGCGCTCGACGAAGCCGTCGAGTTCACCTCCGGCCTGATCCGCATCGACACCACGAACCGGGGCGGCGGCGACTGCCGCGAGCGCCCCGCCGCCGAGTACGTCGCCGAGCGGCTCGCCGCGGCCGGCCTCGAGCCGGTCCTGCTCGAACGCACGCCCGGCCGCACCAACGTGGTGGCCCGGTTCGAGGGCACCGACCCCGGCGCGGAGGCCCTCCTCGTCCACGGCCACCTCGACGTGGTTCCCGCCGAGGCCGCCGACTGGAGCGTGGACCCCTTCTCCGGCGAGATCCGCGACGGGGTGGTCTGGGGCCGCGGCGCCGTCGACATGAAGAACATGGACGCGATGGTGCTGGCCATCGTACGGGCCTGGGCGCGCGCAGGCGTGCAGCCGCGCCGCGACATCGTGATCGCCTACACCGCGGACGAGGAGGACAGCGCGGTCGACGGCTCGGGATTCCTCGCCGACGAGCACCCGCACCTGTTCGAGGGCTGCACGGAGGGCCTGAGCGAGTCCGGCGCCTTCACCGTGCACAACGGCCCCGGCCAGGCCCTCTACCCGATCGCGGCCGGTGAACGCGGCACCGCGTGGCTGAAGTTGACCGCGCACGGCACGACCGGCCACGGCTCCAAGCCCAACCGGGCCAACGCCGTCAGCCGGCTCGCGGCCGCCGTGGCCCGGATCGGCGAGTACCGGTGGCCCGTCCGGCTCACCGCCACGGTCGCCGCCTGCATCACCGAACTCGCCGCCCTCCAGGGCCTGTCGGTCGACCCCCGAGCCCGCGACTTCGACCTCGACGCCGTCCTCGGCAAGCTCGGCCCGGCCGGCCTCCTCGTCGAGGCGACCGTGCGCAACAGCGCCAACCCGACCATGCTCAGCGCCGGTTACAAGCTCAACGTCATCCCGGGTACGGCCACCGCCTACGTGGACGGCCGGATGCTGCCCGGCAGCGAGGCCGAGTTCATCGCCACCCTCGACGAACTCACCGGCCCCGAGGTCACCTGGGAGTTCCACCACCGCGAGGTGGCCCTCGAAGCCCCCGTCCACGGGAGGACGTTCGGGATCCTGCGCGACTCCGTGGAGCACTTCGACCCCGACGGCCACGTGGTGCCGTTCTGCATGGCAGGCGGCACCGACGCCAAGCAGTTCTCCCGGCTCGGGATCACCGGATACGGCTTCTCCCCGCTGAAGCTGCCGCCCGGCTTCGACTACTGGGCCCTCTTCCACGGCGTGGACGAGCGGGTCCCCGTCGACGCCCTGCACTTCGGCGTGCGCGTCCTCGACCGCGCCCTGCGGACCCTGTGAGGGGGAGCCGGTGATGGCGGTCCCGACCGGGCCCTACGGCAGCTGGCCCTCGCCCCTCGACGCGGCGGCCGCCGCCTCGCTCGACGGGCGGCCCGAGTACGTCGGCACCGTCGGCCCCGAGGTGTGGTGGACCGAGCCCCGGCCGGCCGAGGGCGGCCGCCGCACCCTGGTGCGCCGGCCCGCCGACGGCGGCCCCGAGGCCTCGGTGCTGCCCGCCCCGTGGAACGTCCGCAGCCGCGTCACCGAGTACGGCGGCCGGCCCTGGGCGGGCACCGAACGGCCCGCGGGCGGACCCCTGGTGGTGTTCGTCCACTTCGCCGACCAGCGGATGTACGCGTACGAGCCCGACGCGCCCAGCGGCCCCGCCCCGCGGCCCCTCACCCCCGTCTCCGCGGTCGGCGGCGGCCTGCGCTGGGCCGACCCCGTCCTGCGGGGCGGTGAAGTCTGGTGCGTGCTCGAGGAGTTCACCGGCCCGGCGCCGACCGACGTACGCCGGGTCCTGGCCGCCGTACCGCTGGACGGCTCGGCCGCCGAGGACCGGTCCCTCGTACGCGAACTGACCGACGACCGGCACCGGTTCACCACCGGACCCCGGCTCTCCCCCGACGGGCTGCACGCCGCCTGGCTGGTGTGGGACCACCCGCGGATGCCGTGGGACGGCACCGAGGTGCGCCTCGCCGGCGTCGCGGCCGACGGGACGCTGACCGGGGCCCGTACCGTGCTCGGCGGTCCCGAGGAGTCCGTGGCCCAGGTGGAGTGGACCCCGGGCGGGGCCCTCCTCGCCGTGAGCGACCGCAGCGGCTGGTGGAACCCGTACCGGGTGGATCCGGCGACCGGCGAGGCCGTCAACCTCTGCCCGCGCGAGGAGGAGTTCGGCGGCCCCCTGTGGAAGCCCGGCCTGAGCTGGCTCGCTCCGCTGCCCGGCGGACTGCTCGCCGTCCTGCACGGCCAGGGCTCCTCGGTGCTCGGCATCCTCGACCCGGAGAGCGGCGACCTGGTGGACGCCGCCGGGCCGTGGACGGCCTGGCAGCCGACGCTCGCCTCGCACGGCAACCGCGTCTACGGGGTCGCGGCCAGCCCGCGCAGCGCCTACGAGGTGGTGGAGCTCGACGTCGAGGACGGGCACGCCCGGGTGGTCGGCGCGGCCGGGGTGGACCCGGTGGACCCCTCCTACTACCCGGAACCGCAGACCCGGACCTTCCTCGGTCCGGGCGGCCGGGAGATCCACGCCCACGTCTACCCGCCGCACCACCCCGCCCGCCGGGCCCCCGCCGACGAACTGCCCCCGTACGTGGTGTGGGCGCACGGCGGCCCCACCGACCATGTCCCGCCCGTACTCGACCTGCACATCGCCTACTTCACCTCGCGCGGCATCGGCGTGGCCGAGGTGAACTACGGCGGCTCCAGCGGCTACGGGCGCGCCTACCGGGAGCGGCTGCGCGAGCAGTGGGGCGTCGTCGACGTGGAGGACTGCGCGGCGGTGGCCCGGGCGCTGGCCGCCGAGGGCACCGCGGACCCGGCCCGGCTCGCCATCCGGGGCGCGAGCGCGGGCGGCTGGACGGCGGCGGCCTCACTGGCCGCCACCGGCCTGTACGCCTGCGGGACGATCATCTACCCGGTGCTGGACCTGCTGGGCTTCGCCGAGGAGACCCACGACCTGGAGTCCCGCTACATCGACGGCCTGGCCGGACCCCCGCAGACGCTGGCCGTACGCTGCCGCGAGCGCTCACCGGTGGCCCGCGCCGGGCGGATCACCGCGCCCTTCGTGCTGCTCCAGGGTCTGGACGACCCGGTCTGCCCGCCGGCCCAGGCGGAGCGCTTCCTGGCCGCCCTCCGGGGCCGCCCGGTCCCGCACGCCTACGTCGCCTTCGAGGGCGAGGGCCACGGCTTCCGGCGGGCGGACACCATGATCCGTGCACTGGAGGCGGAACTCTCCCTGTACGCCCAGGTGTTCGGGCTCGACCGGACGGACGTACCGAAGGTGGTGCTGGCGCCGAGGCCGCTCTAGGGGGCGGTCAGGGCGGTCAGGGCGGTCAGGACGTGTGCAGCCAGACGCGGAGCGGGCCCAGGGGGGTGAAGCCGTGGCGGACGGCGGTGTCGAGGTCGTTCCCGCTCTCGTAGCCGACGACCGGGAGGCCGGGCCAGAGGTCCGCGACGGCGGTGAGGGCGCCCGCCCAGGCCTCGTCGTCCGGGGTGCCGTCCGTGGTGAACACGTTGGAGAGGCCGACGACCCTGTCCGTCAGGTCGGCGCCCGTCCGGTTGGCCGCGGCCCCGGCGACGATGCGGCCGTCGGCGGACCGGCCGGCGAAGAAGGCGATCTCCTCGGCGAGCAGGCCCGGGTGGAACAGGCCGCTGCTCTCCCCGCCGTCCCAGGCCGCCTCCCAGGCGGCCAGCTCCCCGGCGTCGGCGACACGGGACCAGTCCAGGGCGGACGCGGCCGGAGCCGGGGCGGCGGCCGGGCGGTGGATCCACTCGGCTCCGAACAGGACCTCGAAGCCCGCCGGGGCCAGGTCGAGCACGGCGAAGCTGTCCTTGACCGAGCAGCCGGGGGAGTCGGTGTCCATCCCGGCCAGCAGTGCGTCCGCCGAGGCCTCCCGGATCAGGGTCACGCCGTCGGGGTAGTAGGGCGGGGTGCGGCGCGCACTGGTCCACGCGCCGGCCCCGAACGAGCCGCCGCCGCTGACCGCCGCGCACCACTCGGCGTTGTTGTGTACCGCCGCGCGCAGCAGTTCTTCGGTGTCCCTCTCGATGATCACGCCGGGGATCCTGTCACACCTCATAGCCTGGGCGGATGTCATATTCCACGTACCTCCGCGAGGGGGAGCACGTCGGCCTGCGGCCGTTCCGGCTCGCCGACGGCCCCGAGTTCACCGCACGCGTGCACGAGAGCCGGGGCCTCCACCGCCCGTGGCTGTCCCCGCCGGCGACGATCGAGGAGTACGAGCCGTACGCGACGCGCCTGATCGAGGGCGGGAGCCGGGCGGGGTTCCTGGTCTGCGAGCGCGAGACCGGAGCCATCGCCGGGTTCGTCAACGTCAACAACATCGTCCGCGGCGCCTTCGACTGCGGGGCGCTCGGCTACGGCGCCTTCGCGCACGCCGCCGGGCGCGGGCTGTTCCGGGAGGCGCTGGGCCTGGTCGTCGGGTACGCCTTCACCCCCGAGGAGGAGGGCGGCCTCGGACTGCACCGGCTGGAGGCCAACATCCAGCCGGGCAACGCCGCCTCCCTCGCCCTCGTGCGCGGGGCCGGGTTCCGGCTGGAGGGGTTCTCGCCGGACTTCCTCTTCGTCGAGGGGGCCTGGCGCGACCACGAGCGCTGGGCGATCACCGCCGAGATGTGTGGTCCCACGGGCTCCGATCGCGCAGGATGAGGGCATGCGAAGCCTGGTGCTCCTCGACGCCCCGTCCAACCTGGGCCTGCGCCCGTCCGCGCCCGGCACCGTTCCCGGTGTCTACAAACTGGCGGGCGCCCTGCGCGACCAGGGCCTGCTGAGCCGGCTCGGTGCCCGCGAGGGCGGGGTCGTGGTGCCGCCGCGCTACGACCGCGGCAGCTGGAAGGAGGGCGACGGGGTCTTCCACGCCGGCCCCCTCGCCGCGTACACGCTCGCCCTCGCCGACCGGATCGAAACGCACCTGCGCGACGGGGAGTTCCCCGTCGTCCTCGGCGGGGACTGCTCGATCCAGCTCGGCGCCTCCCTCGCGATGCGCCGCCTCGGACGGTACGGGCTGGCCGCGATCGACGGCTCCGCCGACTTCCGCCACCCCGGCAACGAGGCCGTCAACGGGCCCGTCGGGGCGGCCGCCGGGGAGGAGCTCGCCCTCGCCACCGGCCGCGGCCAGGCCGACCTCGCCGACCTGGAGGGGCTCGGACCCTACCTCCGGGACGAGGACGTACGGCTCTTCGGGCTGCGCGACGGTGACGCGGACCTGCCGGAGCTGCGCGCGGCGGGGATCTCCGCGGCCACCGTCGGGGACGTCCGGGCACGCGGCGCCGCCCCGGTGGCGCGCGCCGCGCTGGACGGGCTGCACCCGCCGGACACCGCCGGGTTCTGGGTCCATCTGGACGCCGACGTACTGGACCCGGGCGTGATGCCGGCCGTCGACAGCCCCGACCCCGGCGGACTGCTGCCCGGTGAACTGGCCGAGCTGCTCGCCGTGTTGGTGGGCTCGCCGCGGTGCGTCGGCCTCAACGTCACGATCTACGACCCCGACCTGGACCCGGACCTGCGGGCGGGCGCTCTGCTCGCCGATCTGGTCGTGGGGGCGTTCGCGTAGTCCGGGTCGTTCGCGTAGCGCTCCGGCCAGGGCTTTGCGTAATCCTGACCGGTGGTGATCCGCGGAACCCCTGTGCACCGGCCGCCGTGGCGTGTTCCATTTCCTGCATGGCCACCACCGTCCGCCGCGCCGTACTGACCCTGCCCGCAGCCCCCTTGGGGCCCGAGAACCCGCTGCCCGTCCTGCGCGCCCCCGCCGACGCGCACGCACTCGACGAGCGCTCGCGCGAGGGGCTCCCGCGCGACATGGCCCGGCAGATCGGGTACGAGCCGTTGCGCTCGCTGCTGCCCGTGCGGCTGCTGGACGGGTACCAGCGGCGCAGGCAGGAACGCGAGTTCGAGGCCGTGGTCATCGAGAACGCGCACCTGCGGGTGACCGTGCTGCCCGGCCTCGGGGGCCGGGTCCATTCGCTCGTACACGTGCCCACCGGCCGCGAACTGCTGTACCGCAACCCGGTGTTCCAGCCCGCGAACTTCGCCCTCAACGGCGCCTGGTTCTCGGGCGGCATCGAGTGGAACATCGGCGCGACCGGCCACACCACCCTCTCCTGCGCCCCGCTGCACGCCGCGCTCGTACCGGCGCCCGACGGGGGTGTGATGGTCCGGCTGTGGGAGTGGGAGCGGCTGCGCGACCTGCCGTTCCAGGTGGACCTGTGGCTGCCCGGGGACTCGGAGTTCCTGTACGTCGGCGTCCGGGTCCGCAACCCGCACGAGCGGCCCGCCCCCGTGTACTGGTGGTCCAACATCGCCGTCCCGGAGGGCCCCGGCACACGGGTGCTGGCCCCCGCCGACGAGGCCTGGCACTTCGGGTACGAGCGGGCCCTGCGGCGGATCCCCGTACCGCAGTGGGAGGGCGAGGACCGCACGTACCCGCTGCGCAGCACGTACCCGGCCGACTTCTTCTACGAGGTCCAGGACGGGGCCCGGCCCTGGATCGCCTCGCTGGACGCGGAGGGGCACGGGCTCGTCCAGACGTCCACGGCCCGGCTGCGCGGACGCAAGCTGTTCGTCTGGGGCGCGGGGGAAGGCGGCCGGCGCTGGCAGGAGTGGCTGACCGAGCCCGGCACCGGCGGCTACGCCGAGATCCAGGCCGGCCTCGCCCGGACCCAGCTGGAGCACGTACGGCTCGAGGCGGGAGCGGAGTTCAGCTGGCTGGAGGCGTACGGGCCGCTGGCCGCGGACCCGGCCGCGGTGCACGGACCCGACTGGGCGGCGGCCCGGTCCGCCGCGGAGAAGGCCCTGGCGACGGCCCTCCCCCGCGAGCGGGTCGAGGAGGCGTACGAGGCGTGGCGCGGGTCCGCCGACACCGAACCGGGGGAGCGGCTGGCCGCGGGCTCGGGATGGGGCGCGCTGGAGGTGCTGTGCGGCGGGCACAAGCTGCCCGGCACCCCGTTCGAGGAGGCGGGGCTCGGCGAGGCGCAGGCGCCGTGGCTGGAGCTGTGGCGCACCGGGGTCTTCCCCGCCGCGCGGCGGGTGGCGCCGCCGGGGCCCAGCCTGGTGGCCCCGCACTGGCGGGACATGCTGGAGACTGCCCCGGCGGATCCGCTGACCGAGTACCACTTGGGTGTGGCCCAGTGGCATGCGGGCGATGTGGCCCAGGCGGTGCGCAGCTGGGAGCGCGGCCTGGCGCTGGCGCCGTCGCGGTGGCCGCTGCTGCGCTGCCTGGCGGTGGCGGACGCGCTGGCCGGCGACCCGGCGCGGGCGGCGCAGCGGTTCGCCGAGGCCTTCGAGGACTTGGCCGAGGAGAGCCGGGGCGGCGAGCCGTGGACGGCCGCGGAGTCCGCGCTGGGACGGGAGGCGATGACGGCGCTGCTGGCGGCGGGTCGCCTGCCGGCGGCGCGGTCGGTGTGGGACCGGCTGCGGCCGGCGCTCCGCGAGGAGGGCCGCTTCCGCCTGCTGGCCGCCCGGCTGCTGGCGGCGGAGGGGCATGTGGGCGCGGCTCGCCGGGTGTTCGAGGAGGGCTTCGAACTGCCCGACCTCCGCGAGGGCGACGAGATCCTCTCGGAGGTCTGGACCCGCATGACGGACCGCCCGCTCCCCCCGTCGTACGACTTCCGCATGCGCCCGCCGACGTAGGCCGCCGCGCAGTTTCCGAGAGGTGAGCCAATTCCGGCCGCCTTTCCGACGTTTCGGCTCTGGATATCCGGGGGTCGCATACCTCGCTCACCGGGCGGAAACAAGCGATCAACAATAGGCATTTTGTTCGACCGGTCGAGCAGGGTAAAAACTTCGTCTCCACATGACCGCACCTAGGCGGCGCACTCGGGCATCGGGTAACTTCCCACCGAAAGCCGATGATCGGTCAACCGTATGATCCTGCCTAGCAGAAGAAGACGACTCATGAGTCCAGATGTAATGCGGGGAAGGCTCGCCGAGCTTGTCGCCGAGGTCGAGACACTCAAAGTCTTCGTTGCCGCCGTCGAGCGCGGAGATCACGACGACGAAGTCCGCATCGCCTCGGCTGCCGCCAAGCTCCTTCCCCCCGCCCCGGAGCCCAAGGGCATGTTCAGGCGCAGCAAGCCGGCCCCTCCGGACACGCGCGCCGACCAGGTGAGGAGCCTGCAGCGAAATTCACTCATCCTGCAAGCACTCAACCGCATGAACAAAGAACTGTTTCCTGAAATCCAAGAGCTTCAATTCAAGCTCGCGACTCAGTGACCGGTGTCCACTGACATGCTCGAACGAAAGGGTGCTTCACATGAACTCTCATGAGGCGAAGCAGGTGGCGGAGGAGCTGTTGAAAAATGCACCGGCCGGCGCCGAGGTCACCTTCAACGACGACTTCGACGCCACCCCGCACAGCAACAAGAACCGCCCCGACAAGGGAGAGCACGTCGACGGCTGGAAGGCCGTGAAGCGAGCGGACGGCACCATCAAGGTCGACAAGAAATGGGCGTAGACCTGAGCTCGTCCACGCGTGCGTGACGTCAATGCCGTCCACAGGAGCCTCCGACCTGCTGGACGGCATTGGTTTTCGCCAGGGGAATTTCGGATCACTCCGGTCGGCGAACCGCCGCGGCCGGGGCCTCCACCGGCCCTCGGTGGTGACCGATCGGGTCACGGGCCGCACGATCATGGGAACGTTTGTTCTATTCTCGGGGTGAGAACACCGAGGGAGGCGCTCATGCGCTGGGACAATCTGACCGACGGATCCGGGACCGCGGCGAACGCGGGGGCGCTCTTCGGGGCCGGCTCCGTCGTCACGCGGACCTTCGACACTCCCGAGTTCCGCGGGATCACGTTCCACGAGGTCCGCGCCCGCTCGGTCCTCAACCGGGTGCCCGGGGCCTCGCGGATGCCGTTCGAGTGGACGGTCAACCCGTACCGCGGGTGCAGCCACGCCTGCGTGTACTGCTTCGCCCGCAAGACCCACAGCTACCTCGACCTCGACACCGGCCTCGGCTTCGACTCGCAGATCGTGGTCAAGACCAACGCCCCCGAGGTGCTGCGCCGCGAGCTCGCTTCGAGCCGGTGGACCGGCGCGCACATCGCCATGGGCACCAACGTCGACTGCTACCAGCGCGCCGAGGGACGCTACCGGCTGATGCCCGGGATCATCGGGGCACTGACCGAGCGGGCCAACCCCTTCTCCATCCTGACCAAGGGGACGCTGATCCTGCGCGACCTCCCCCTCCTGCAGCGGGCCGCCGAGGTCGCCGACGTCGGCATCTCCGTCTCCGTCGGCTTCACCGACACCGCCCTGTGGCGGACCGTCGAACCCGGCACGCCCTCCCCCGCCGCCCGGCTGGCCGCCGTACGGGCCCTCACCGACGCCGGGATCGAGTGCGGGGTGCTGATGGCCCCGGTGATCCCCTTCCTCGGGGACTCCCCCGAGCAGCTGCGGGCCACCGTGCGGGCCGTCGCCGAGTCCGGGGCGACGTCCGTGACACCCCTCGTACTCCATCTGCGGCCGGGCGCCCGCGAGTGGTTCACGCAATGGCTGCGGAGCCACCACCCCCACCTGGTCGAACGGTACGAGCGGATGTACGCGGGCGGCTCGTACGCACCCACCTGGTACCAGCGCCAGATCACCCGGCAAGTCCACGAGCTCGCGGCGGAATTCGGCATCGGCCCCTCCCGGCAGGCCGCGGCCCGCAGGATCGCCGTCCCCGAACGCCCGGCCGAGCCCGCTCCCGCCGGCCCCACCCAGCTCAGCCTCCTGTGACCTCGTACGGCCGCCGAAAGCTCATCACATCGGGCCAATCAGCAGCCCAATCCCGCCTTCCAGGCACGGTTTCCGGGACGATTCCGCCCAGAACCCTCGGCTGGGAGGCCCCATGCTGCACCCCGCGAAGAAGCGCGGCCCCTTCAAGAAGCGCGCCGCCGTCCTGCTCTCGATCGCCACCGCGACCGTGGCCGCCGTCGTCACGAGCCCGGCCGGCGCCACACCGACGGCTGCCGCACCGGCCCGCATCGCCGCCGCGCCCACCGCCCTGCGCTGGACCGGCTGTGCGACCCAGCGCTACCCCACGCTGCAGTGCGCCTCCCTCAAGGTCCCGCTGGACCACGACCACCCCGCGGGGCGCCAGATCTCGCTGGCCCTGACCCGGGTCCCGCACACCGCCGCCAAGTCCCAGGGCCCGCTGCTGGTCAACCCGGGCGGCCCCGGCGGCAGCGGCCGGGCCCTGGCCGGGTTCATCGCCTCCGCGCTCCCCAAGGACGTGGCCGCCCAGTACGACGTGATCGGCTTCGACCCGCGGGGCGTCGGCAAGAGCGAGCCCACCCTCGACTGCGGGCCCGGCCACTTCACCCCCGTACGCCCGGACTCCGTCCCGCGCGACCTGCAGACCGAGCAGGCCAACCTGGAGCGGGTGAAGGCCTTCGCCGAGTCCTGCCAGGCCAAGCACGCGGACGTGCTCCCGTACATCGGCACCGTCTCGGCCGCCCGCGACATCGAGGTGCTGCGCACCGCCCTCGGCGCGGCGAAGGTCAGCTACTTCGGCTACTCGTACGGGACCTACCTGGGCGCGGTGTACGCCAAACTCCACCCGGACCGGGTGCACCGCCTCGTCCTGGACTCCGTGGTCGACCCGGGCGGGGTCTGGTACGAGGACAACCTCGCGCAGGACCAGGCCTTCAACGCCCGCCACAAGGCCTTCCTGGCCTGGGTGGCCCAGTACGACGCCACGTACAAGCTCGGCACCGACCCGGCGGGGGTCGAAGAGCGCTGGTACGCGATGCGGGACGCACTGCGTGCGACACCGGCGGGCGCCAAGGTGGGCCCGTCGGAGCTGGAGGACACCTACATGCCGGGCGGCTACTACAACGGCTACTGGCCGATCCTCGCCGAGGCCTTCTCTGCGTACGCGGTGGCCGGGGACCCGAAGCCGCTGGTGGCTGCGTACGAGCGGTTCGGGGCGGTGGAGCCGTCCGCGGGCAACAGCTACAGCGTGTACACGGCGGTGCAGTGCCGTGACTCGGCCTGGCCGAAGGACTGGAACCAGTGGCGCACGGACATGTGGCGCACCCACGCGAAGGCGCCGTTCATGACCTGGAACAACGCCTGGTACAACGCTCCGTGCGCGTTCTGGGAGACGGAGCCCCTGGTGGCGCCGGACGTGACCAACGCCGACCTCCCGCCGGCCCTGCTCCTCCAGGCGACGGATGACGCGGCGACCCCGTTCGAGGGGGCGCTCAGCATGAAGGGGAAGCTGAAGGGCTCGGCACTGGTGGTCGAGGAGGGCGGCGGCAACCACGGGGTCGCGCTCAGCGGCAACAAGTGCCTCGACGAGAAGGTGGCCGCGTACCTGCGGACGGGCGGCGCCTCGGACGCGACCTGCCCCGCCCCGCCGGCCCCGAAGCCGACCGCGGCCACCCGCGCGGTGCCCCCGTCGGCGGGCGGCACGGCCCTGCACGGCCTGCTGGGCTTCCGCGGCTAGGGCCTGACTTTTGGATCAGGCCGCGAGCCGGGCGTGATCGGCAAGACGCCCCCTGTAGGTCGTCTCTTTCGGATCTTCAGGCAGTCGGCAGCACCGCGAAGGCCTCCACCTCCAGCAGGAGTTCGGGCCGGAAGAGGGCGGCGACCTGGACGGCCGAGGAGGCCGGCTGCCGGTCGCCGGGTATCACGGCGTCGCGCGCCTCCCGCACCGCCGGGAGGTGGGCGACGTCCGTGACGAAGTAGGTCAGCTTCACGACGTCGTCGAAGGTCGCCCCGGCCGCGGCCAGGCAGCGCCGCAGGTTCTCGAACACCTGGCGGGCCTGCGCGGAGGCGTCGCCCACGCCGACGATCTCGCCCTCCTCGTCGAAGGCGCACTGGCCGGAGACGGCGATGAACCGCCCGGTGCCCCAGGCGACATGGCTGTAGCCCGTACCGGGGTGGACGCCCTCCGGCGCGGCCAGGCGGGTGATGTGGCTGTCGTCGTATTCGCTCATGCGGGCGATCATGTCAGCCGAGCGCGCGCAGCGCGGCCGTCGCCGCCACGGCGAGGCGCGGATGGGACTGGGCCCGGGTCAGCACCTCGCGGGACCGGGGGTCGGCCAGGGCGCCGAGTCCCTCGACACAGGCCAGGGCCACCCGCCAGTAGGGGTCGTGCGGGGACAGCAGGCGGGCCAGGGTGGCCGTCAGGACGGGCGCCGACTCGGGGGCGCGCAGGGCCGTGAGCAGCCGTACGGGCTGGAGGGCGTAGGCCGTGCGCAGGGTGTTGGTGGCGAGGGCGGCCGCCGCGCGGGCGGTGCGCGGGTCCCCCAGTACGGCGAGCGCCTCGGCGGCCGCCGCGCAGCGCGGCGGGTCCCGGTGGTTGAGAAGCAGCACCAGCGGCTCGAAGGCCCGCCGGTCGCCGGCCAGGCCGAGGCGGTAGGCGGCCAGCTCGCGGGCCCACAGGGGCAGCCCGGCGGAGGTCAGGGAGGCCGCCAGCGCGTCGGGGTCCGCCGCGAGCAGTTCCTCGTACGGAGGGGACTGCCCGGATTCCGTTCGAAGGCGCTCCATCACGTCGTTCACCCGGCCACCCTAGGGCGGTGGGGGGCGTCGCCGCGGCGGGTTTCCGGAGATGGCTGATCGATGATCGATGATCGGTACATTTGGGCGGTACAGGTCACATCTCCGCGCTCTGGCGCGCCAGTTACCGGCGGGTTACGCTCCCTTCAACGTACGAGGCCGGCCTGGTGACGCAGCCGCCCCGTATCAGTCGGTTCGGTACCTCAGTTCGGTACCTCAGGCACATCAGGCATCCCCGGGCACATCACGTACCTCGTGTACCCCGGCCGCCTCGAGTGCTTCTCGTGTACGGCGTGGCCCCGGGACAGGGTCCGCCGCTCCCTTCGCCCCGCCCTTCTGCGGGGCCGGGATCCCTGCCGCGCGTCGTGCGCCGCGCGCCGCCCTCAGTCGTCACCCTCTTCCACTGGAGTCCCGCGATGGACCTTCCGTCCACGTCCAGTCAGTCCACCCTCCAGACCATCGCCGTCGTCGGCCTCGGCACGATGGGCACCGGCATCGCCGAGGTCCTCGCCCGGGCCGGCCGCGAGGTCATCGGCATCGACGTCAGCGACACCGCCACCCGCCGGGCCACCGCTTCCCTCGCGGCCGCCACGGCCCGTTCGGTGACCCGCGAGCGCATCACCGAGCAGGAGCGGGAGGGCGTGCTGGCCCGCTTCCGCACCTTCACCGAGCTGACCGCCGCGGCCGACGCCGACCTCGTGATCGAGGTCGTCCCGGAGGACTACGAGCTCAAGCAGCGCCTCTTCCGTGAGCTCGACGCGATCGTCCGGCCCGACACGATCCTGGCGACCGGCACCAACGCCCTGTCGGTGACCCGGCTCGCCGCCGAGTCGCAGCGTCCCGAGCGCGTCCTCGGCCTGCACTTCTTCAACCCGGCCCCGGCGATGAAGCTCGTCGAGGTCGTCTCCAGCGTCCTCACCGCCCCGCCGGCCGTCGAGGCGGTCACCGCGCTGGCCCGCGAGCTCGGCAAGGAGCCCGTCTCGGTCGGCGACCGCCCCGGCTTCGTCGCGGACGGCCTGCTCTTCGGCTACCTCAACCAGGCCGCGGCCATGTACGAGTCGAAGTACGCCTCCCGCGAGGACATCGACGCGGCGATGCGGCTCGGCTGCGGTCTGCCCATGGGCCCGCTCGCGCTGCTCGACCTGATCGGCGTGGACACCGCCCGGACCGTCCTGGAGGCCATGTACTCCTCCTCCGGCGACCGGCTGCACGCCCCCGCCCCGATCCTGGGCCACCTCGCCGAGGCCGGCCTGACCGGGCAGAAGTCCGGGCGCGGCTTCTACACGTACGAGGAGCCGGGCAGCTCCACGATCGTCCGCGACGCGCAGACCCCGCTGGACGGGGCCCGGCTCGGCGAAGGCCGTCCGGTCAGCTCGGTCGGCGTGGCCGGCTCCGGCACCATGGCGAGCGGTATCGCGCAGGTCTTCGCGCAGGCCGGCTTCGCCGTGGTGCTCGCCGCCCGCAGCCAGGAGAAGGCGGATGCCGCGAAGGCCGCGATCGGCAAGTCCTTGGGCCGTGCGGTGTCCAAGGGCCGGCTGACCGAGGAGGGCGCCGCGCAGACGCTGGCCCTGATCACCCCGGCGGGCTCGCTGGACGCGTTCGCCGACGTGGACCTGGCCGTGGAGGCCGTCGCGGAGGACCTGGCGGTCAAGCAGGAGCTGTTCGCGGCCCTGGACAAGGTCTGCAAGCCGGGCGCGGTGCTGGCCACCACCACCTCCTCGCTGCCGGTGATCGCGGTCGCCCGCGTGACCTCGCGTCCGCAGGACGTGATCGGCATGCACTTCTTCAACCCGGCGCCGGCGATGAAGCTGGTCGAGGTGGTCCGGACCGTCCTGACCTCCGACGACGTCCACGCCACGGTCCGCGAGATCTGCACGAAGGTGCGCAAGCACCCGGTGGACTGCGGGGACCGGGCCGGCTTCATCGTGAACGCGCTGCTCTTCCCGTACTTGAACAACGCCGTCAAGATGGTCGAGCAGCACTACGCCACCCTCGACGACATCGACGCCGCCATGAAGCTGGGCGGCGGCTACCCGATGGGGCCGTTCGAGCTCCTCGACGTGGTCGGCCTGGACGTCTCGCTGGCGATCGAGAAGGTCCTCCACAAGGAGTTCCGCGACCCGGGACTGGCCCCGTCCCCGCTGCTGGAGCACCTGGTGGCGGCGGGCTGCCTGGGCCGGAAGACCGGCCGCGGATTCCGTGAGTACGCCCGCCGGTAAGCAGCGCCCTGGCCAGGTGCCCCAAGAGCCGGATGCGTGGGGAGGGCTGCTCGGGTCTGCCGGACCCTCACGGCAGGCCGTACCTTCCGAGCCCAGTGCGGGCTCTCCCCCGCATCCACCCCCGTCCCACCCCCCTCAGGCGCGCTCCCCTGCGCAAATGAAGTACTTTCGATCCATGTCCCAGCCCGCCAAGACCTCGCCCCGCGCCGCCACGGCCTCCGACAGCCCGGAGACCACGGCCGGCACCAAGGCGGCCGCGCAGCGGCTCAAGATGCGCCGTGAGCTCGCGGCCGCCGCGATGGAGCTGTTCGCGACCAAGGGGTACGAGGCGACGACGGTCGACGAGATCGCCGCGACCGCGGGGGTGGCGCGCCGGACCTTCTTCCGGCACTTCCGCTCCAAGGAAGAGGCGATCTTCCCGGACCACGACGACACCCTGACCAGGGCCGAGGCGGTGCTGGACGTGGCCCCGGCGCACGAGCACCCGCTCGACACGGTGTGCCGCGGGATCAAGGAAGTCATGAAGATGTACGCCGCCTCCCCGGCGGTGTCGGTGGAGCGCTACCGGCTGACGCGCGAGGTGCCGGCGCTGCGGGAGCGGGAGATCGCCTCGGTCGCCCGGTACGAGCGACTGTTCACCCGCTACCTGCTGGCCCACTTCGACGAGACCGACCACCACGACGGCAACGACGACCCGCTGCTGGCCGAGGTGGCCGCGTCCGCGGTCGTCACGGCCCACAACCACGTGCTGCGGCGCTGGCTGCGGGCGGGCGGCCAGGGGGACGTGGAGGCGCAGCTGGACCACGCCTTCTCGATCGTGCGGAAGACCTTCGGCACGGGGATCGGCGCGGGCCGGACCCTGAGCACGGCGCCGGCCCCGGCCGCGCCGGCGGAGGTCCGTACGCAGGGCGAGGTGCTGGTGGCGGTGGCCCGCACGGACGCCCCGCTCGACGAGGTCATGCGGACCATCGAGGAAGCGCTGAGGAACAAGCAGTAGTCACACCCGTCGAGTCACACACATCACAGTGGCCGCCCCCGTTCCGGGGGCGGCCGCTTTTGTTTGTCCGACTTGCCCCTACTCACGGGTAACTCTGATCGATCATCGCTCATCTGCGCAGGTCAATAGGCAAATGAGAGAAAGTTTTGGCACGCGGTGCCTTGCCGGGTGACACGGGGTGCCATACGTTGAATCTCGTCCGGATGTCCCCGCGGTCCACGCCCACTCGGCACGAACCGCGCCCCGGATGCCTGCGTCACCAGGCACCGCACGCCTCACCACGGGCGTCGCCAGCACCACAGCTCCGCCGGACCGACGGCACCCGCAGTACCTCAGCACCACCCACACCACACCCGTACCGCGCACCCCGCGTATCCCTCAGCGCACCCTCATCAGCGCTCGCCGGAGGCAACACCGTGAAGGACATCCTCGACGCGATCCAGTCGCAGGCCGCTACGGCCGCCGACTTCGCGGCCCTGCCGCTCCCCGACTCCTACCGCGCGATCACCGTGCACAAGGACGAGGCGGAGATGTTCGCGGGGCTCACCACCCGTGAGAAGGACCCGCGCAAGTCCCTGCACCTCGACCAGGTCCCGGTGCCGGAGCTCGGCCCGGGCGAGGCCCTGGTGGCCGTCATGGCCTCCTCGGTCAACTACAACTCGGTCTGGACGTCGATCTTCGAGCCGGTGTCGACCTTCAACTTCCTGGAGCGTTACGGCAAGCTCAGCGACCTCAGCAAGCGCCACGACCTCCCGTACCACGTCATCGGCTCCGACCTCGCGGGCGTCGTGCTGCGCACCGGCCCCGGCGTCAACTCCTGGAAGCCGGGCGACGAGGTCGTCGCACACTGCCTCTCGGTCGAGCTGGAGTCCTCCGACGGCCACAACGACACGATGCTCGACCCCGAGCAGCGCATCTGGGGCTTCGAGACGAACTTCGGCGGCCTGGCGGAGATCGCTCTGGTCAAGTCGAACCAGCTGATGCCGAAGCCGGACCACCTCAGCTGGGAGGAGGCCGCCTCCCCCGGCCTGGTCAACTCCACCGCCTACCGCCAGCTGGTCTCCCGCAACGGCGCCGGCATGAAGCAGGGCGACAACGTCCTGATCTGGGGCGCCAGCGGCGGCCTCGGCTCCTACGCCACCCAGTTCGCGCTGGCCGGCGGCGCCAACCCGATCTGCGTGGTCTCCAGCGAGCAGAAGGCTGACATCTGCCGCTCGATGGGCGCGACGTCGATCATCGACCGCAACGCCGAGGGCTACAAGTTCTGGAAGGACGAGCACACCCAGGACCCGAAGGAGTGGAAGCGCTTCGGCAAGCGCATCCGCGAGCTGACCGGCGGCGAGGACATCGACATCGTCTTCGAGCACCCCGGCCGGGAGACCTTCGGCGCGAGCGTCTACGTCACGCGCAAGGGCGGCACCATCACCACCTGCGCCTCGACCTCGGGCTACATGCACGAGTACGACAACCGCTACCTGTGGATGTCGCTCAAGCGGATCATCGGCTCGCACTTCGCCAACTACCGCGAGGCGTGGGAGGCCAACCGCCTGATCGCCAAGGGCAAGATCCACCCCACGCTGTCCAAGGTCTACTCCCTCGAGGACACGGGCCAGGCCGCGTACGACGTCCACCGCAACCTCCACCAGGGCAAGGTCGGCGTCCTGGCGCTGGCCCCCGAGGAGGGCCTGGGCGTGCGCGACCACGAGATGCGCGCGACGCACCTGGAAGCCATCAACCGCTTCCGCAACATCTGATTCGCCCGACCCGTCTGAGATCGTTCAAGGGCCAAAGGGACAGCCTGAGATGACAGAGCGCCAGAAAGACCGTCCGTGGCTCATGCGGACGTACGCCGGCCACTCCACGGCCGAGGCGTCCAACGAGCTGTACCGCCGCAACCTCGCCAAGGGCCAGACCGGCCTGTCGGTCGCGTTCGACCTTCCGACGCAGACCGGCTACGACCCCGACCACATCCTCGCCCGCGGCGAGGTGGGCCGGGTCGGGGTCCCGGTCTCCCATCTGGGCGACATGCGGCGGCTGTTCCAGGACATCCCCCTGGAGCAGATGAACACCTCGATGACGATCAACGCCACCGCCATGTGGCTGCTGGCGCTCTACCAGGTGGCCGCCGAGGAGCAGGGCGCGGACATCGCCCTGCTCCAGGGCACCACCCAGAACGACATCGTCAAGGAGTACCTCTCGCGCGGGACGCACGTCTTCCCGCCCGGGCCCTCGCTCCGCCTGACGACGGACATGATCGCGTACACGGTCAACCACATCCCGAAGTGGAACCCGATCAACATCTGCTCGTACCACCTCCAGGAGGCCGGGGCCACCCCGGTCCAGGAGATCTCGTACGCGATGTCGACCGCGATCGCCGTGCTGGACTCGGTGCGCGACTCGGGCCAGGTCCCGGAGGATCGTTTCGGCGAAGTGGTCGCCCGTATCTCGTTCTTCGTGAACGCGGGCGTCCGCTTCATCGAGGAGATGTGCAAGATGCGCGCCTTCGGCCGCATCTGGGACAAGGTCACCCGGGAGCGCTACGGCATCGAGAACGCGAAGCAGCGTCGCTTCCGTTACGGCGTGCAGGTCAACTCCCTGGGGCTGACCGAGGCGCAGCCGGAGAACAACGTCCAGCGCATCGTGCTGGAGATGCTGGCGGTCACCCTCTCCAAGGACGCCCGCGCCCGCGCGGTGCAGCTGCCGGCCTGGAACGAGGCGCTGGGCCTGCCCCGGCCCTGGGACCAGCAGTGGTCGCTGCGCATCCAGCAGGTCCTGGCGCACGAGAGCGACCTGCTGGAGTACGAGGACATCTTCGCCGGATCCCACGTCATCGAGGCCAAAGTCGACTCCCTGGTCGCCGACTGCCTGGCCGAGATCGACCGGATCCAGGAGATGGGCGGCGCGATGGCCGCCGTCGAGTCCGGGTATCTGAAGGGCGAGCTGGTCTCCTCGCACGCCGAGCGGCGGGCCCGGATCGAGGCCGGCGAGGACAAGATCGTCGGCGTCAACTGCTACGAGCAGACCGAGGAGAACCCGCTCACCGCCGATCTGGACGGCGCCATCATGACGGTCGACCCGGCCGTCGAGGCGCTGACCGTGGAGCGGATCGGGCGCTGGCGCGAGGAGCGCCAGGAGTCCTCGGAGCGGCAGGGGAACGGCGACCCGTTCGTCTTCCCGACGGTGATGCAGGCCCTGGACCGGCTGAAGGAGGCCGCGGCCGGGACCGAGAACCTGATGGAGGCCACGCTGGAGTGCGCCCGCGCCGGTGTCACCACCGGCGAGTGGGCGAACGCGCTGCGCGAGGTGTTCGGCGAGTTCCGCGCCCCGACCGGGGTCTCCTCGGCCCCGGTGGCCGTCACCGCCGAGGAGGGCACGCCGATGGCCCTCGTCCGCGAGAAGGTCGCCCGTACCGCCGAGGACCTGGGCTCCGGCCGGCTGCGCCTGCTGGTCGGCAAGCCCGGCCTGGACGGCCACTCCAACGGCGCCGAGCAGATCGCCGTACGGGCCCGCGACGCCGGGTTCGAGGTGGTCTACCAGGGCATCCGGCTGACGCCCGAGGAGATCTCCTCGGCGGCGCTGGCCGAGGACGTGCACTGCGTGGGACTGTCCATCCTGTCCGGTTCGCACAGCGCGCTCGTGCCGGACGTGCTGGAACGCCTCCGTACGGCGGGGGCGGGTGACATCCCCGTCGTGCTCGGCGGCATCATTCCGAACGCCGATGCCATCGCTCTCAAGGCGGCCGGAGTCGCCGCCGTCTTCACACCCAAGGACTTCGGTATCACGGAGATCATCGGCCGTATCGTCGACGAGATCCGGAAAGCGAACAAGCTCGACCCTCTGGAGGTCCCCGCATGACCACGCCCACGTCTCCCGTGAACCGGCTGCGGCCGCGCCGCTCCTGCCTCGCGGTTCCGGGCTCGAACCCGCGGTTCCTGGAGAAGGCCCAGGGCCTGCCGGCCGACCAGGTCTTCCTCGACCTCGAGGACGCCTGTGCCCCGCTCGCCAAGGAAGGCGCCCGCCACACGATCGTGGACGCGCTGAACAACGGCGACTGGACCGGCAAGACCCGGGTCGTGCGCGTCAACGACTGGACCACGCACTGGACGTACCGCGACGTCATCACGGTCGTGGAGGGCGCGGGCCAGAACCTCGACTGCATCATGCTGCCGAAGGTCCAGGACGCCCAGCAGGTCGTGGCGCTGGACCTGCTGCTGACCCAGATCGAGAAGACCATGGGCTTCGAGGTCGGCAAGATCGGCATCGAGGCGCAGATCGAGAACGCCAAGGGCCTGGTCAACGTCGACGAGATCGCGGCCGCCTCGCCGCGTCTGGAGACCATCATCTTCGGGCCGGCCGACTTCATGGCCTCGATCAACATGAAGTCCCTGGTCGTGGGCATGCAGCCGCCCGGCTA
The DNA here is from genome assembly GCF_055570595.1 of Streptomyces sp. NPDC031132. Classification (NCBI taxonomy): domain Bacteria; kingdom Bacillati; phylum Actinomycetota; class Actinomycetes; order Kitasatosporales; family Streptomycetaceae; genus Streptomyces; species Streptomyces sp. NPDC031132. The sequence continues at coordinate 41,636 of NZ_JBVIGX010000024.1, read as the reverse complement.
CCCGGCGGACGCGTACCACTACATCCTGATGCGGATCCTGATGGCGGCCCGCATGCACAACCTCCAGGCGATCGACGGCCCCTTCCTCCAGATCCGCGACGTGGACGCGTACCGCGAGGTGGCGGGCCGGGCGGCGGCGCTGGGCTTCGACGGCAAGTGGGTGCTGCACCCGGGCCAGGTCGACGCGGCCAACGAGGTCTTCTCCCCCTCCCAGGAGGACTACGACCACTCCGAGCTGATCCTCGACGCGTACGACTGGTGCACCTCCGAGGCCGGCGGCAAGAAGGGCTCGGCCATGCTCGGCGACGAGATGATCGACGAGGCCAGCCGCAAGATGGCCCTGGTCATCGCGGGCAAGGGTCGCGCGGCCGGGATGCAGCGCACCACCAAGTTCGAGATCCCGGAGGCCTGATCCCGATGCAGTTCGGACGCACTTACGAAGAGTTCGAGGTCGGGGCGGTCTACAAGCACTGGCCCGGAAAGACGGTCACGGAGTACGACGACCACCTCTTCTGCCTGCTGACCATGAACCACCACCCGCTCCACATGGACAGCAATTACGCGGAGAACACGACCGACTTCGGCAAGAACGTGGTCGTGGGCAACTACATCTACTCGCTGCTGCTGGGCATGTCCGTGCCGGACGTCTCCGGGAAGGCCATCGCCAACCTGGAGATCGAGTCCCTGCGGCACGTGGCACCGACCTTCCACGGCGACACCATCTACGGCGAGACCACGGTCCTCGACAAGACCCCGTCGAAGTCGAAGAACGACCGCGGCATCGTCTACGTGGAGACCAAGGGCTACAAGCAGGACGGCACCCTCGTCTGCGTCTTCCGGCGCAAGGTGATGGTCCCGACCGAGACGTACATCAAGGAGCGCGGCGGCGAGCAGCCCGGCCGCCCGCAGCTGAAGGAACAGGGGAAGTAGCCATGGCCCGACTCGCCCAGACCGCCGGGCTCACCGACGTCCAGCGGGAGATCCTCAAGACCGTCCGGGAGTTCGTCGACAAGGAGATCATCCCGGTCGCGACCGAGCTCGAACACCGTGACGAATACCCGCAGCAGATCGTCGACGGCCTCAAGGAGCTCGGCCTCTTCGGGCTGATGATCCCCGAGGAGTACGGCGGCCTGGGTGAGTCGCTGCTCACCTACGCACTGTGCGTGGAGGAGATAGCGCGGGGCTGGATGTCCGTCTCGGGCATCATCAACACCCACTTCATCGTGGCGTACATGCTCAAGCAGCACGGCACGCAGGAGCAGAAGGACCACTTCCTGCCCCGCATGGCGCTGGGCGAGGTGCGCGGCGCGTTCTCGATGTCCGAGCCGGGGCTGGGCTCCGACGTGTCGGCCATCACCTCCAAGGCGGTCAAGGACGGCGACGAGTACGTCCTGAACGGCCAGAAGATGTGGCTGACGAACGGCGGCAGCTCCACGCTGGTGGCGGTCCTCGTGCGAAGTGACGAAGGCCACCCCGAGGGCACGGCCCCGCACAAGTCGATGACGACCTTCCTCGTCGAGAAGGAGCCCGGCTTCGGTGAGGTCCGTCCGGGCCTGACCATCCCGGGCAAGATCGACAAGATGGGCTACAAGGGCGTCGACACGACCGAGCTCATCATGGACGGACTGCGCATTCCGGCCAATCGGGTCCTCGGAGGCCAGACCGGCCGAGGGTTTTACCAAATGATGGACGGGGTCGAGGTCGGCCGCGTCAACGTGGCGGCGCGTGGCTGCGGCGTCGCTCAGCGTGCGTTCGAGCTGGGTGTCTCGTATGCCCAGCAACGTCACACTTTCGGCAAGGCGATCGCCGAGCACCAGGCCATCCAGTTCAAGCTGGCCGAGATGGCTACCAAGGTCGAGGCCGCCCATGCCATGATGGTGAATGCAGCACGCAAAAAGGACTCCGGGGAACGAAACGACCTCGAAGCAGGGATGGCGAAGTACCTCGCCTCCGAATACTGCAAGGAGGTGGTGGAGGACGCCTTCCGTATCCATGGCGGTTACGGATTCTCGAAGGAGTACGAGATCGAGCGCCTCTACCGGGAGGCACCGATGCTGCTGATCGGTGAAGGGACGGCCGAGATCCAGAAAATGATCATCGGTCGGCGCCTTCTCGAGGAGTACCGACTCCAGGGCTGAAAGTCCCTTTTGCGGCGGATCCTCCACGGGTTCGTCGCAAAAGAATCACTGGCAGTCACTGGCCTGCGGCCATCGACTCGGCTTCTGGCTTGCCCAGTTGTTGCGTGCAACCGATAGCATTCCAGTAAAGCCGCCGTCCCGTCCCCCTGTTTGCGGCGCGGCAATCACCCGCTACGAAGGTCATCCATGCCCCACAGCCAAACCTCTGCACCTCGCGTCGGCATCCTCGGTGGACGTCTCGCACGCGGAGCATCGCCGTGGCTTCTGCCGACCGTCGCCACCGCTGCGCTCAGCCTCACCCGGGCCCGCAAGTCCGGGCGCTGGGCGGCAGTGGCCGTGCCCACCACCGCTCTCGCGGCGGGCATGCTGTGGTTCTTCCGCGACCCCGAGCGCGAGATCGCTCAGGGCCGTGTCATCTCGCCCGCCGACGGTGTGGTGCAGAGCATCATGCCGTGGAAGGACGGACGGACCCGGGTCGCGATCTTCATGAGCCCGCTGAACGTCCACGTCAACCGCGCGCCCCTCGCGGGCACGGTGACGTCCGTGGAGCACGTCCCCGGCGGGTTCGTCCCGGCGTTCAACAAGGAGAGCGAGAACAACGAGCGCGTTGTCTGGCACTTCGACACCGAGCTCGGCGACATCGAGATGGTGCAGATCGCCGGCGCCGTCGCACGCCGCATCGTCCCGTACCTGCCGGCCGGTACCAAGGTGGAGCAGGGCGAACGCATCGGTCTGATCCGCTTCGGCTCCCGCGTCGACATCTACCTCCCCGAGGGTGTCGAGGTCGCGGTCGAGGTCGGTCAGGCCACCACCGCGGGGGTGACCCGAATTGACCGTGACTGACCCTGAGACTCCCACCACACCGTCGGGTGGGTGGGTACCCGAGGCCGCGGAGGAGGAGTCCGCCGAGGACGACATGCCGCTCTCGCTGCGGCTGTCGATAGCGGACACCCTCACCCTCGGCAACGCGACGTGCGGATTCATGGCGGTGTACTTCACCACCACCGGGATCCTCATCCCGCACCTCACCGGCAGCGGCGAGTCGGGCATGGCCCGCAACAGCGCCGCGACGGCAGTGATACTGATGCTGCTCGCCGCGGTCTTCGACCTCTTCGACGGCATCGTGGCCCGCAAGCTGCGCAGCTCGCCGATGGGCGCCGAGCTGGACAACCTGTCCGACCTGATCAGCTTCGGCCTGGCTCCCGCGTACTTCGTGCTCGTGTACGGCATGGTCGCCGACGACGCGGTGCAGAAGATGTCGGCGCTGGCCGCGATCGTGGTGCTGCTGGCCGTGGTGCTCAGACTCGCGAGATTCAGCTGCGTGACGATGAAGGACGGCATGTTCCAGGGCATGCCGAGCCCCTTCGGCGCGCTGACGGTCGTCTCGATCGTGCTGCTGGAGCTGCCGTTCGTCCCGACGCTGCTGGCGATCATCGGGGTGGCCTGGCTGATGGTGAGCCGGGTCGAGTACCCGAAGCCGCGGGGCGTCCTCGCGGTGGCGATGCTGAGCTGGATCATCGGGGCCATGGGCCTGCTGGCGGCCTGGGCGTTCGACGCCCCGGGTGGTCAGCTGCTGCTCCAGGCGGGCTGCGCCCTGCAGATCGCGATGGCTGCGACCATCCCGCTGTTCGCGACGACGCGTCGCGCGAACACGTTCCGTCACAACCGCCGCGAGGCGCGTGCGGCGTCGCAACTGCCGTAACGCGGACCGCCGCTTTTATCGGAAGGGCCCCCGGGGTGCACACCCCGGGGGCCCTTCCGCATCCCCGGGGCCCCGCGGGCCGCCCGTGACACTGCGCGGGGGCCGCCCCCCACCCGCGGGTGCGGCTACGCTTGATGTCGGAAAATCGCCAGCCCCGCAGGGGCTGGGCCAGGATCCTGGAGCCATGTACACCGACACCGAGCGCTGCGTCAGGGCCGTGCAGTCGAAGGACGCCCGCTTCGACGGGTGGTTCTTCACCGCCGTGCGGACCACCGGGATCTACTGCCGTCCCAGCTGCCCCGCGGTGCCGCCCAAGGTCGAGAACATGACCTTCCTGCCCAGCGCCGCCGCCTGCCAGCAGGCCGGGTTCCGGGCCTGCAAGCGGTGCCGGCCCGACACGTCCCCCGGCTCCCCCGAGTGGAACGCCCGCGCCGACGCCGTCGCCCGGGCCATGCGGCTCATCCAGGACGGCGTCGTGGACCGCGAGGGCGTGCCCGGGCTGGCGGCCCGGCTGGGGTACTCCACCCGCCAGGTCGAGCGCCAGCTGGGCGCCGAGCTCGGCGCCGGGCCCCTCGCCCTCGCCCGGGCGCAGCGCGCCCAGACCGCCCGGCTGCTCATCGAGACCTCCGAGCTGCCCATGGGCGACGTGGCCTTCGCCGCCGGGTTCTCCTCCATCCGGACCTTCAACGAGACAGTCCGCGAGGTCTTCGCCCTCGCCCCCGGCGAGCTGCGCCTGCGGGCCGAGAAGGCGAACCGGCACGTCCCCCGGGTGCCCGGGACCATCAGCCTGCGCCTGCCTTTCCGGGCACCGCTCAACCCCGACAACCTCTTCGGCCACCTCGCCGCGACCGCCGTTCCCGGCGTCGAGGAGTGGCGCTCCGGCGCGTACCGCCGGACGCTGCGGCTCCCGTACGGCACCGGGGTCGTCGCGCTGACCCCGCAGCCCGATCACATCGGCTGCCAGCTCGCCCTCACCGACCTGCGCGACCTCACCATCGCCATCAGCCGCTGCCGCTGGATGCTCGACCTCGACGCCGACCCCGAGGCCGTCGACGAGCAGCTGTGCTCCGACCCGCTGCTGGCCCCGCTCGTCGACAAGGCCCCCGGGCGCCGGGTGCCCCGTACCGTCGACGCGGCGGAGTTCGCCGTACGGGCGGTGCTCGGCCAGCAGGTGTCCACGGCGGCGGCCCGTACGCACGCCGCCCGGCTGGTCACCTCGTACGGGGAACCGGTGGTCGACCCCGATCCCGCGGGCGGGCTGACCCACCTCTTCCCCTCGCCGCAGGCGCTGGCCGCCCTGGACCCGGAGTCCCTGGCCCTGCCGGCCAGCCGGCGCGCCACCCTCACCACCCTCGTCGGCGCGCTGGCCGACGGTTCCCTCCCGCTCGGCATCGACAGCGACTGGGAGGCGGCCCGCGCGCAGCTGAACGCGATGCCCGGGTTCGGCCCGTGGACCACCGAGGTGATCGCGATGCGCGCGCTGGGCGATCCCGACGCCTTCCTGCCGTCCGACCTCGGGGTCCGGCGGGCCGCGAAGGAGCTCGGGCTGCCGTCCACGCCCGTGGCGCTCACCGCCCGGGCGGCCGGCTGGCGGCCCTGGCGCGCGTACGCCGTGCAGTACCTGTGGGCCACCGACGCCCACCCCATCAACCACCTGCCCGTCTGAGGAGTGCATCCCGTCATGAGCACCACGAACACCACGAACATCATGAGCAGCATGAGCACCAAGCAGCACACCGTCGTCGAGAGCCCCTACGGCCCGCTCACCCTGGTCGCCATGGACGGCGTCCTCAGCGGCCTGTACATGACCGGGCAGCGGCACCGGCCCGCCGACGAGTCCTTCGGGGAGCGGGTCGCCCCGACCGAGGAGCCGTTTCCGGAGGTGGCGCGGCAGCTGACCGCGTACTTCTCCGGTGAGCTCACCGCGTTCGACGTGCCCGTCCGGCTCGAGGGCACCGCGTTCCAGCGCAGCGTGTGGGACCAGCTCGTACGGATCCCGTACGGCGAGACCTGGTCGTACGGGGAGCTCGCGGCCAAGCTCGGCAAGCCGAACGCCTCGCGGGCGGTGGGCCTGGCCAACGGGAAGAACCCGGTCAGCATCATCGTGCCGTGCCACCGGGTGATCGGTGCCTCGGGCAGCATGACCGGCTACGGCGGTGGCGTCGAGCGCAAGGTGCAGCTCCTGGCCTTCGAGGCCGGGGCGACGACGTTGTAAATCAGACCGGCGTGGATCAGACCGGCGTGGATCAGACCAGCGCGAGCGGGACCAGCAGGGCGAACGCGGCGCCCGCTTCCACCGCGTAGCCGTAGAGCGAGGGGTGCTGGACGGGGGCGGCGAGCAGGACCACGCTCTGCTGGGCGGTGGCCGCCGCCACCCACTCGGCGTCGGCGCCGAGGTTGCCCTGGTACCAGCCCTCGCAGGCGCCGGGGCCGGTCACGGCGAGGAGGTCGTCCTCGCGGCGGTAGAAGGCCTGCCAGCCGGCGGCGGGGACGGACCAGCCCTCGAAATCGGTGAACTGGGCCCAGCCGCCCTCGCGTATCGCGGTGTCGAACAGCCACACCGGCGTCCCCTCGGCGGTGACCTCGCCGCCCTCCTGCTGTTCGGTGGTGAAGTGGACCATGGGCAGGGCGTCGGGCCCGTCGGCGGTGCTGGGCCAGGCGTACATCGTGATCATCAGATGATTCTGTCCTGCTCGAAGTAAGCCCGGTGTCACGAGGAGACCGGGCGGCTGCCGTTCTCCAGCTCCGCGGCGCCCTCGCCGGACTCGAGGACCCGGTAGGCCTCTTGGGTGCGTCGGCCGAGCGATCCGAGGAGGTAAGTGGTGAGTTCGGCGGGCTCGACCAGCCGCCAGGAGAGCAGTTCCTCCTCTTGGAGCTTGATCGAGGCGAGCTGCGCCTCGTCCAGCACGCCGCCGTCGTAGAGGTACGCGACCAGCGGCGGGCGGCCCTCGCCGAGCGTCCAGTCGACGGCGAGCAGCCGGCCGAGCGGCAGGTCGAGGCCGATCTCCTCGGCGCTCTCGCGACGGGCGGCCGTACGCGGGGACTCGCCGAGGTCCGACTCGATGGTGCCGCCCGGCAGGGCCCAGCCCTCACGGTAGTTGGGCTCGACGAGCAGCACCCGTCCCTCGGCGTCCCGGTAGAGGGCGGCGGCGCCGGCCAGCACCCGGGGCAGGCTCGCGATGTACGTGGCGTAGTCATCCGTGGTGGTCACGCCGCAACCCTACCGAGCCGCCCCACCCACCGGGATCACGCCTCGGGGGTGGGTGGGGCGGGGGGCGTCGCGGTCGCGACGGGGGGCGTCGGCCGGTCGACGCGGACGCGGGTGGAGGGGACGGGCCCTGTTCCACGAAGGGCGGCGCGACCAGGTCGTCCGAACCCTCCGAACGGGCGTCTCCCGGTGAATCCGCGCTCATATGGCCACACTATGCAGGTGTATATCCGCATTTAGGGGCATGGTGCGCCGTACGTGACCCAGGCCACCCATGGGCATAGGAGGATCCTCCGGATAGGCTCATGGGGGCGCGACTGCACTGTTCGATAGCAAGGGATTAGCAAGGTGACGGACGGAGCAGTAACTGAGACCGCGCGCGTGCTCATCGCCGCGGACAAATTCAAGGGCTCGCTCACGGCCGTTCAGGTCGCGGAGCGGGTGACGGCGGGCCTCCGCAAGGCCGTACCGGGCGTGGAGATCGAGACCCTCCCCGTCGCGGACGGCGGCGACGGCACGGTCGCGGCCGCCGTGGCGGCCGGGTTCGAACGCCGGGAGGTACGGGTCACCGGACCGCTCGGCGAGCAGGTCACGGCCGCTTTCGCGCTGCGCGACGGCACCGCTGTGGTCGAGATGGCGGAGGCCTCCGGGCTCCAGCTGCTGCCGGCGGGTGTGTTCGCCCCGCTGACGGCGACCACGTACGGCTCGGGCGAGCTGCTGAAGGCCGCCCTGGACGCGGGGGCGCGCTCGATCGTGTTCGGTGTGGGCGGCAGCGCCACCACCGACGGCGGTGCCGGGATGCTGGCCGCGCTGGGTGCGGTGTTCCTGGACGCGAACGGTGAACCGGTCGGTCCGGGAGGCGGCGCGCTCGCGGAGCTGGCCTCCGCCGACCTGTCCGGGATCGACCCTCGCTTCGCCGAGGTCGACCTCGTCCTGGCGAGCGACGTGGACAACCCGCTGACGGGCCCGAAGGGCGCGCCCGCGGTCTACGGCCCCCAGAAGGGGGCGTCGCCGCAGGACGTGGCGACGCTGGACGCGGCGCTGGCGCACTTCGCGGTGGTGCTGGAGAAGTCGATCGGCGAGAAGGCCGGCCGGCTGGCCGCCGCCCCGGGTGCGGGCGGCGCGGGCGGCATCGGGTACGGGGCATTGCTGATCGGCGCGTCGTTCCGGCCCGGCATCGAGCTGATGCTGGAGGTACTGGGGTTCGCTCCGGCGCTGGAGCGGGCGACGCTGGTGATCACCGGTGAGGGCTCGCTGGACGAGCAGACGCTGCACGGCAAGGCCCCGGCCGGTGTCGCGGCGGCGGCGCGGGCGGCGGGCAAGCCGGTCGTGGCGGTGTGCGGGCGGCTGCTGCTGGGCCAGGAGGCCCTGGAGGCGGCGGGCATCCGCAAGGCGTACCCGCTGACGGACCTGGAGCCCGACCCGGCCAAGTCCATCCCGAACGCGGGTCCGCTGCTGGAGCGGGTCGCGGCCCACATCGCCGCCGACGTTCTCTGACCTCCGGTCGGCCACGCGAGGCCCGGCGCCCCCCGAGTGGGGCGCCGGGCCTCGGCGTTTTCGGCCTGCGCCGGTGCAGGGGTGCCGGGGGTGCCGGTGCGGCTCCGCTGCCGGGCTCCGCCCCGGACCCCGCGCCTCAAACGCCGGCGGGGCCGGATTTGACCCCGATCCGGGGCGAATGTGCCTCACCGTGGGGCTCAGGTGTCGCTGCCGATGTCGATCGACAGGCCGTTCAGGAAAGTGGTCAGGCCGAAGTCGAAGAGGGACTCCGGGGAGAGGGCGGCGGAGGTGCGGGCTGCCGTGAAGGACGGGAAGGTGCCGTCCTGGAGGAGGGCTGCCATCCGGGTTTCCTGGGCCTGCATCCACTGGTCGCCGGTCACCCCGCTCGAGGCGGTCGCCGCCGATTCGGATTCCAGGTCCACGGCCTGGCCCCGGACGTATCCGAACAGGGACACCGCGGCGTGCATCCGCGCATCGGCGTCCAGGCCCAGGCCCTCCAGTGCGGCCAGGGCCCATTCGATGTGCCGGACCCCGTTCGGGATCAGCAGCGGGCGGTTCAGGTTCATGGCCGCGGCCAGCCACGGGTGGGCCCCGTACAGCCGCCACTGCGCGGCCGCCGACAGCTCCAGCCGGGCCCGCCAGCCCGTCGGGGGCCGCTCCGGCAGCGGGGCCTCCCCGAAGGCCGCGTCGGCCATCAGCGCCACCAGCTGCTCCCGGTTCCGTACGTGCCGGTACAGGGACATCGCCGAGACGCCGAGCTCCGCCCCGAGCCTGCGCATGGTCAGCGCCGCCAGGCCCTCCGCGTCCGCGATCTCCATCGCCGTGCGCACGATCCGGGTCCGGGCCGCGCCCGGGTCCTCCCGGCCGCCCGTCGGGCCCGCCGGCTCGGCCGCGACCACCGTGCCCACGCCCGGCACGGCCCGTACGAGGCCCTCCTGCGCGAGCAGCGCCAGCACCTTGCTCGCCGTGGCCATCGCCACCCCCCAGCGCTGGGTGATCGCCCGCGTCGACGGCACCCGGTCCCCCGGCCGCAGCTCCCCCGTCTCGATCCGCCGCCGCAGTTCGGCCGCGATCCGCGCGTACGGCGCCTGTCGTGTCATGTCCGGCCTCCCCGACCCTGCCTGGTGCACTAGTACATGCCGAGTGTAGTGCACTAGGTTGCTTTGCCCACTTGGGGCCTTACAGCCGGGGTTTTGCGTCTGTACGTTGTACGCATCGGAACGAGAAGGGAACCCGAAATGACCCACGCGAAGACCGTCCTGATCTCCGGCGCCAGCGTCGCCGGCCCCGCCCTCGCCTACTGGCTGCACCGGCACGGGTTCACCCCCACGGTCGTCGAGCGCGCCGCGCAGCTCCGCGACGGCGGCTACGCCGTCGACTTCCGCGGCGAGGCACTCGACGTGCTCGACCGGATGGGCCTGCTGGACGAGATCCGGGCGCTCGACACCGGGATGGGCGACGCCGCGATGATGGACGCCGACGGCAGGCAGTACGCCACCCTCCCCGCCGCGGTCTTCGCCGGCGACCTCGAGGTCCTCAAGGGCGACCTGACCCGGCTCCTCCACGAGGCCACCCGCGCCGACGTCGAGTACGTCTTCGGCGACTCGGTCGCGACCCTGGAACAGGACGCCGACGGCGTGTCCGTCACCTTCGAACACGGCGCGCCCCGTCGCTTCGACCTGGTCGTCGGCGCCGACGGGCTGCACTCCACCACCCGCGCGCTGGCCTTCGGCCCCGAGGAGCGGTTCGTCCGCCACCTCGGCATCTACACGGCGGTCTTCAACCTGGAGAACTACCTCGGTCTGCGGAGCACCGGGCAGCTGTACGCCGCTCCGGGCAAGGCCGCCAACGTCTTCTCGGCCCGCGCCGACACCGAGGCCCGGGCGGCCTTCCACTTCGCCGCGCCCGACGGGCTGGAGTACGACCGCCGCGACCGGGCGCAGCAGAAGCGGATCGTGGCCGAGCGCTTCGCGGGCGAGGGCTGGGAGGTGCCGCGGCTGGTGAAGGAGATGGACGCGGCGGCGGAGTTCTTCTTCGACGCCAACGCCCAGGTGGAGATGGACACGTGGGCCGCCGGCCGGGTCGTGCTGCTCGGCGATGCGGGGTACTGCGCCGGGCCGACCTCGGGCCGCGGCACCTCGCAGGCGCTGATCGGCGCGTACGTCCTGGCGGGCGAGCTGGCCGGGGCCGGCGGCGACCACCGGGCGGCCTTCGCCGCGTACGAGGACCGGATGCGCCCGTACGTCGCCGAGCACCAGGCGCTGGGCCGGGAGGGCGCCGAGCGGTTCTTCCTGCCCGCCCCGACCCAGGAGGTGCTGGACATGCTCGCCGCCGACGCCCCGCAGCACGGCCGTACGCAGCCGGTCCGCCTGGGCGACTACGGCGTGTGAGTGCCGGGAACCCGCGTGCGGGGCGGGTGGCCGGGGTGGTAGTCGGTGGGGAATGGATCAGCTGGTGAGTGAGCGGCTCGTGTTGGTGGCTCTGGATGCGGCACGGGCCCGGTGGGTGTCGGCCGGGGTGCCGGAACGTGGGTGCCGGTGGGCGCAGGGGTATCCCGCCGAGGGGGACCGGGCCGGGGCCCGGCGGTATCTGCGGGTGCTGGCAGAGAGCGGGGATCCCGCCCCGTTCGGTGCGTACGAGATCCGGCTGCGCGGCGACGGGCTGATCATCGGCGGCGCCGGGTTCCACGGCCCCGCCGATGCGGCCGGAGTGGTGACCGTCGGGTACGGGCTGGTCCCGGGTGCCCGCGGTCGCGGCTACGCCGCCGAGGCCCTGCGGACGCTGCTGGAGCACGCCCGCGCCCACGGGGCCGCCGGGGCGGCGGGCGATGCCGACCGGGACAACACCGCCTCGCACCGGGTCATGGCCGCGGCCGGGATGCGGCTCGTCGCCGAAGACGAGCGGCTGCGGTACTACGCCGTGCGCTGGGCCGGCGTCCCGGAGGCGGCGAGCAGCTGAGCCGTGGTCGCCACGCGGGCGAAGCCGCCGCCCTGGAGGTTGACGGCGGTGGCGGTCGCCAGTTGGTCGGCCGTCAGCCGGAGTCCGTCCGGGCCCTCGAGGTCGAAGGTGTGGGTGGCGTCGAGCGGGACGAGCACGTCGTAGCCCAGGTTCCCGGCCATCCGCGCGGTGGTCTCGACGCACATGTTGGTCTGGATCCCGGAGACCACGAGCTGGCCGATGCCCTGGGCGGTGAGCCATGCGGCCAGGTCCGGGGTGCCGTAGAAGGAGGAGTTCACCGTCTTGGTGACCAGCAGGGACTCCTGCCCCGCCCGGTCGGCCACGAAGTCCTTGAAGGCGTGGCCGGGCTCGTCGGCGGCCAGGACCGAGCCGGCGGTCCGCGAGGCGTGCTGGACGAGCACCACCGGGCGGCCGGACTCCTGCCAGGCGTCCATCAGGGCGGCGATGTTGCCCTCGGCGGCCGGGTTGTTGCGCGGGCCCCAGTAGGAGGCGTCGTCGAAGCCCTTCTGTACGTCGATGACCAGCAGGGCGGCGTTCGGGGCGAGTGCGATCTCGTGGTTCGTCATGGCTTCATGATCTTCCGCCGGACGGCCCCGGCGACAGCGGCAACCGGGACCCGAACTGATGGGATCCTGCCAGAATGGCAGCATGCATCGTGTCGCCGTCGTCGTCCAGCCCGGGATCCGCAGCTTCGACCTCGCCGTCATCACCGAGGTGTGGGGCCCCGACCGCAGCCACCTCGGCGTCCCCCGCTTCGAGATGCGCCGGTGCGCCGTCGGCACCGAGCCCATCGCACTGCCCGGCGGGCTCACCCTGACCCCGGACCGGCGGCTCGACTGGCTCTCCGAGGCCGATCTCGTCGTCGTGCCGGCACTGGCCGAACCCGAGGCCCCGACGCCCGAGCCGGTCCTCGCCGCCCTGCGGGACGCGCACGCCCGGGGCGTGCCGGTCGCCGCCCTGTGCGCGGGGGCGTTCATCCTCGCGGAGGCGGGCCTGCTGGCGGGCCGCCGAGCCGTGACGCACTGGTGGCTGGCTCCGCAGCTCGCCGCGCGCCATCCCTCCGTACTGGTCGAGGACACCCCGCTGTACGTGGAGGACGGCGGCCTGTGGACCTCCGCCGGGGTGGCCTCCGGGATCGACCTCTGCCTGCACCTCGTACGGGAGGCCCACGGCGCGGAGGCCGCCGCCGCCATCGCCCGGTCCATGGTGACGGGCCCGTTCCGCACCGGCGGCCACGCCCAGTACCTGGACCGGCCCACCCCGGCGGCGGACCGGACCGCCGAGGCCCTGGCGGCCGTACGGGAGCGGGCCCTGCGCCATCTGCACGAGCCGCTGTCCGTGGCCACGCTGGCCGGCTGGGCGGGGATGTCGCCGCGCTCCTTCGCCCGCCATTTCGTCGCCGCCACCGGCACCACCCCGCACCGCTGGCTCCTCGGCCACCGCCTGGACGAGGCCCGCAAGCTCCTGGAGCGCACGGACCATCCGGTTCCGGAAGTGGCCCGGCGGGCGGGCTTCGCCAGCGAGGTCACGTTCCGCCAGCACTTCACCTCGTACGTGGGCCTCAGCCCCCGTGCGTACCGCACTGCGGCGACCGCCACACCTGTAGCTCCGCCCAAATCCCGGTGACAGTGTTAGAAATGGCTCATGACCGGACGTTTGGGTCGACCCAGGGGATCCCCGCCCCGGCAGCCGACCGGGCGGGACCCGGGGCTGCCGCCGCGCCTCTCCCTGGGTGCCCGCAGTGTCGCCGGTCAGGTCTTCGCGCTCCAGGCCTTCATCGTGGTGCTTCTGATCGCCGCCGCCGCGCTGGCCCTCGTGTTCCAGGAGCGGTACGACACCGAGCGCGATGCGCGCCACCGCTCCCTCGCGGCCGCGGAGGCCTTCGCGCACGCCCCGGGCCTCCCCGAGGCCCTGACGAGCGCGGACCCGACGGCCGAGCTGCAGCCCCTGGCGGATGCCGCCCGGCGGGCCGCGGGCGTCGACTTCATCGCCGTGATGACACGCGACGGGGTCCGCTACACCGACTCCCGGCCCGAGCTGATCGGCAAACGGGCCACCGGTGACCTCTCGCGGGCCGTCGGCGGGCATTCCTTCACCGAGATGTTCAAGGGTTCGCCGAGCGACGCGGTCCGCGCCGTGGTCCCCGTACGGGACGCGAGCGGGGCGGTCGTCGGCCTGGTCGGCACCGGCATCGAGGTCGCCAACGTCGCCGAGGTGGTCGAGGGCCAGCTGCCGCTGCTGCTCGGCGCCGCGGCCGGCGCCCTGCTGCTCGGCACGGGCGGCGCCGCCCTGGTCAGCCGGCGGCTGCGGCGCCAGACCCGGGGCCTGGGCGAGCTCGAGATGGCCCGGATGAACGAACACCACGAGGCGGTCCTGCACGCCGTGCGCGAGGGCGTCCTGATCATCGGCGCCGACCAGCGGCTGCTGCTCGCCAACGACGAGGCCCGGCGGCTGCTGAACCTGCCGCCCGACGCCGAGCGGCGCCATGTGGGCGAGCTGGGCCTCGACCCGCGCACCACCTCGCTGCTCGTGTCCGGGCGGGTCGCGACGGACGAGGTGCACCTGGCGGGCGACCGGCTCCTCGCCGTCAACGTCCGCCCGACCAAGCCGTACGGAGGGCACCCGTCCGGCAGCGTCATGACCCTGCGCGACACCACCGAGCTCGCCGCGCTCTCCGGCCGCGCCGAGGTGGCCCGGGAGCGGCTCCAACTGCTGTACGACGCGGGGGTGCGGATCGGGACCACGCTGGACGTGGTGCGGACCGCCGAGGAGCTGTCGGAGGTGGCCGTGCCCCGGTTCGCCGACTTCGTCACGGTGGAGCTGCTGGAGCCGGTGCTGAAGGGCGAGGAGCCCTCGCCGGCCGCCGGCGCGTACTCGGAGATGCGCAGGGCGGCGATGAGCGGGGTGCGCACCGACCAACCCCTGCAGCCGGTCGGCGACGTCATCCGCTTCGAGGTGCCCACCGCTCCGATGGCGGCGGCCCTGGACGCCGGACACGCGGTGCTCGCGGCCGATCTGAACGAGGCGATGGGCTGGCGGGCGCAGGACGAGGCCGGCACCCGCCAGGCGCTCGGGTACGGGCTGCACTCGCTGATCTCGGTGCCGCTCCAGGCCCGCGGCGTGGTTCTCGGGATGGCCAACTTCTGGCGGGCCGCCGACACCCCGGAGCCCTTCGACGAGGAGGACCTGTCGTTCGCGGAGGAGCTGGGGGCGCGGGCGGCCGTCTCCATCGACAACGCCCGCCGCTTCACCCGGGAGCACGCGACGGCCGTGGCCCTCCAGCGGAGCCTGCTGCCCCGGGTGCTGCCGGACCAGAGCGCGGTGGAGGTGGCCTTCCGGTACCTGCCCGCGAAGGCGGGGGTGGGCGGGGACTGGTTCGACGTGATCCCGCTCGCCGGCGCCCGCGTGGCGCTGATCGTCGGCGACGTCGTCGGGCACGGGGTGCACGCGGCGGCCACGATGGGCCGGCTGCGGACGGCCGTGCACAACTTCTCCACCCTGGACATGCCGCCCGACGAGCTGCTGGGGCACCTGGACGAGCTGATCCACCGGATCGACCAGAACGAGTCCGGGGCCGCCGAGGAGGCCGGGGACGGCGCGGGCGAGTCGGCCGGCGTCACGGGTGCCACCTGCCTGTACGCGGTCTACGACCCGGTCTCCGGGCTCTGCACGATGGCGAGCGCCGGACACCCCGGACCGGCCCTGGTCCGGCCCGACGGGGGTGTGGAGTTCCCGGAGCTGCCCGCCGGGCTGCCGCTCGGCGTGGGCGGCATGCCCTTCGAGACCACCGATCTGCTGCTGCCGGAGTCGAGCCGGCTCGTGCTGTTCACGGACGGCCTGCTGGAGGACCGCGACCGGGACTTCGACACCGGCCTCGACCTGCTGGCCCAGACGCTCTCCCTGCCCGGGCGCAGCCCCGAGCAGGCCTGTGCGGACGTGCTGGCCGCGCTGCTGTTCCCGTCCCCGAGCGACGACATCGCCCTGCTGATCGCCGACACGCGGCGGCTGGAGGCGGACCGGATCGCGGAGTGGGACGTGCCCGCCGACCCGGCCGCGGTTTCCCGGGTGCGCAACGCGGGCTCGGCGCAGCTGGCCGCCTGGGGACTGGGGGACATCGCGTTCACGGCCGAGCTCATCCTCAGCGAGCTGATCACCAACGCCATCCGGTACGGGACCGCGCCCATCCGGGTGCGGCTGCTGCGCGACCGCAACCTCATCTGCGAGGTCTCCGACGGCAGCAGCACCTCGCCGCACCTGCGGTACGCGGCCACCACCGACGAGGGCGGCCGCGGGCTGTTCCTGGTCGCGCAGTACGCCGAGCGGTGGGGCACCCGGTACACCGAGCGCGGCAAGGTCATCTGGGCCGAGCTGCCGCTGACCGGCGGTCCGGAGCCCTCGTCGCCGGTGATGGACCTGGAGTCGCTGGAGGACCTGGCCTGGTGACGGGCGCGCCGGCGCTCCGGCTCCGGCCGAACCGGCGGGCCGGTCAGCGGGTCCGGGAGGCCGTCGTACGGGCGAGCAGGACCGCCACGTCGTCCTGCGGGGCCCCCGGCAGCAGACGCGCCAGGATTCCGTCGCACAGCCGGTCCAGCGGCTGCCCGGCGTCGCGCAGCGCCCGTCCCAGCTGGGCCATGCCCTGGTCGAGGTCGCGGTCGCGGGCCTCGATGAGGCCGTCGGTGTACAGGACGAGCAGGCTCCCGGGTGGCAGGGCGACCTCCTCGGTGCGGAACTCCTGCCCGCCCGTGCCGAGCGGGGTTCCGGGCGGGCCGTCGAGGAAGGTGACCTCCCCGCCCGCCGTGACCACGGCGGGCGGCGGGTGGCCGGCGCGGGCGATGGTGCAGCCGCCGGTGGCCGGGTCGTGGACGGCGTAGACGCAGGTCGCCATCTCGTCCTCGCCGAGGTCGGCGACCGCGGCGTCGAGCGAGCGCAGCAGCCGGGTCGGGGAGACGTCTTGGCGGGCGAGGGTGCGCACGGCCGTGCGCAGCTGCCCCATGACGGCGGCCGCGTGGATCCCGTGGCCCATGACGTCCCCGATGACCAGCCCGGTGCGGCCGCCGGGCAGCTGGATGACGTCGAACCAGTCGCCGCCGACGTCGTGGTCGCTGGCGGGCAGGTAGCGGCCGGTGAGTTCGAGTCCGGTGACCTCGGGCAGGGCGCTGTTGGTGAGGCTGCGCTGGAGGGTCAGGGCGGCCCGCCGCTGGTTGGTGTACATGCGGGCGTTGTCGATGTTGAGCGCCCCGCGGGCGACCACCTCGTCGAGGAGCACGCAGTCCTGCTCGTCGAAGGGCTCGCGTCCGCGCACCCGTGTCACGGTGACCGCGCCGAGCACCGTGCCGCGGGCGACGAGCGGGATCAGCCGGGCGGAGCCGAGGGTGGCGAGGTAGTCGCGCAGTTCCGTGGCGCGCGGGTCGGGGAGCAGCGCGTGCACGTCGGACACGTACAGGTTCATGGGCCGTCCCTCGGCGATGACCTGCTCGTAGACCGACTCCGCCGGGATCTGGAAGGTCTGGCCGGGCGCCAGCCGGGCGGTGGGGGCGTCCGGGTCGGGGAACTCGACCGCCATGCGGCGGAGCATGCCCTGGTGGGTGGCTGCGGCGTCGTCGGGCGCGAGGACGGCCTCCAGCAGCTGTACGTCGGCCGAGTCGGCCAGCTGGGGTACGAGGACCTGCACGATCTCCCGGGCGGTCTGGTCCAGGTCGAGGGTGGTGCCGATGCGCGTGCCGGCCTCGGCGAGGACGGCGAAGCGGCGGCGGGCCCGCTCGGCGTCGACCTGGGCCTGCTGGCTGTCGGTGATGTCGATGAGGGAGGCGATCACGCCGAGCGGGCGGCCGGAGCCGTCGAGGAGCGGGGCGTAGGAGCAGGACCAGGTGTGGTCGTGCCCGGGGTCGGCCGGGGTGCGGCCGGTGCGGCGGACGTCGACGACGGCGGTGCCCCGGTCCAGGACGTGCTGCATCGTCGCTTCGAGTGCGACGGCGTTGACGCCGGGCACGACCTCGGTCAGCCGTTTGCCGAGGTGACCGGCGGCGGAGACGCCGTTCATCCGGGCCAGTGCGTCGTTGACGCGCAGGAAGCGCAGGTCGGGGCCGAGGGTGGCGAGGCCGATGGGCGACTGGGTGAAGAGGCTCTGGAGGGCTGCGAGGGAGTCCCGCATGCGCAGGACCTCGGACGTCTCCACGGCGATCAGCATGGCCCCCGTACGGCCCTGCGGGTCGATGGCGGGGACGATCCACATCTCCATCGTGACGCGGTGCCCGTCGCGGTGGCGTACGGGGAGGGTGCCGACCACCGTCTCACCCGCCTGGACGCGCCGGGTCAGGTCGTCGGCGAGCACTTGGTTGGTCTCGGGGACGAGCACGGAGGTGCCGGGGAGGCCGATGATGTCCTCGGGGCGGTGGCCGAGCAGGTCCTGGGCGGCGAGCGACCACTCCACGATGAGTCCGTCGGCGTCCTCCCGCCACAGGGCGATCGGCAGCAGCTCGCGGAGCACACCGGCGTACCCGACAGCTGCGGCCGGCTGATCCGGGACCTCGCTCGTCGACTGGTATGTGTCCACCGCACCGACCTCACCCCGGGGGGTCTGATTCCTACCGATTCACCCTATCCGAGCGATCGGCGCAGGGCGCTGCGTCGGCCGGAAGAGCCGGCGAGGACGAAGGTGACCCGGAAGAGGACGGCGGAGAGGACGGGGCGGCCCGCCGGCCGCCGAGCCCGGGGCGGCCGCGGCGGCGAGGGCGGACGCGGCCGTCGCCCATGGCTCCGGCCGGGCCTTGGATCAGGCGTGGCGCACACGCCTGTACGCGCGCCTGCTGGTGCTGCTGCGCCGCATCACCGAGGCCTGGCGGGGATTCGAGACGGTCTCCGAGTTCGTCGACTGCCTGTGCAAGGCCCTGCTGTGCGTACTCAAGGGCTGGCAGGCGATCGCCGTACTGGAGGGCGCCCGCGCCGAGCTCGTCTGCAAGGAGGAGACGCGCAAGAAGGCGTGCGAGCGCAAGCAGAAGGAGACGGTCGAGGAGGTGATGGCGGAGTACGCGCGCCTGTGCCCCCCGTGCCCTGCGCACCCCGACGAGGCCGAGGAGGAGTACCCGGACGAGGACCGCCCCGCCGACGCGGCCTAGCCTCCGTCAATTCACCCATGTGTACGACGAGTTGGGGAGACGGATGGAATAATGCGCGGCATGGGGGGAGTGTGGCAGCCGAGGTGGGACGTCGCCTTCGACGCCGACGGCCAAGTGGACCGGCAGGAGGCAGCCCACCTCGCCGCCGAGCTCCCGCACACCGGCGTCACGGACCTGGTCGTCTTCGCCCACGACTGGCAGAACGACCGGCAGACGGCGTCTCTTCTGGACGACCGCTTCTTCTCCTGCTTCGGCGAAGTCCGCCCGAGCGGGGACGGCGTGCGGCTGGGATACGTGGGCATCCGCTGGCCCGCCATGCGCTTCACGGGAGAGTCGATCCCCGATTTCACGACGCCGCAGGTGGATCTGACCGCGCCCTGGCGTCCCGTGCTCGACGACTGGTGTCGTGCGGCGCTCGGCTCCTTGTTCCCCGGCCGGGAGCCCGAGGTGCACCGTTTGGCCGAGCTGCTGGACCTGCACCCTCGATCCGATGACGCCCTCGACGAGTTCGCCGGACTCGTCGCGCGCCTGGTCGGCGGCCTCTACGAGCCCGGCCGCCGGGAGAGCGCGTACTGGGGCGATCTCACCGGCGAGGACCTGTCGTTCTCGGGGGCGCCGCTTGCGGGCCGGGCGTCCGAGGTCTGCGCCCGGCTCGCGGCGGCCCTGCGACGGATGGGCGTCACGCAGGAGTACGGTGCGCCGGAATACGGCGCGGAGCCCGGCGACGACCTGTGGACCGGCGCCTGGGAACTGCTGCGCCGTTTCGTGTACGCGGCCCTGCAGCGCCGGGCCGGAGTCGTCGGCGCGCTGGGCCTCGGCCCCCTGCTGGGCGTACTCGCCCGTACCGCTCCGGGCGTCCGGATCCACCTGGTCGGGCACGGCGCGGCAAGCAGGCTGGCTGCCTTCGCCCTGCGCGGACTGCCGTCCGGGGTCTCCCGCGTGAAGTCGCTGACCCTGCTTCAGGGAGCCATGTCCCGCCACACGTTCACCGACCGCGTCCCCCACGCCGCGGACGGTGTCCGCGGCGCCCTGGTGGGCCTGAGGAACCGGGTCGACGGCCCGGTGGTCGTGTCGTACTCGCACCACGACAGCGACCTGGGCGTGCTCTACCCGATGGCGGCCGGACCGCACGCCGGGGAAGCCGCCGGGTACCGCGGGGTGGCCGGGGAGGCCGCCGTCGACGTCACCCTTGAGGAGACGCGTACGGAGCCGTTGCCGGTCCGCGGCATCGTGAACGTCGACGTGTCCCGGGTGGTCCGGCGCGGCTCCGCCGCCTCGGGGGCGCACAGCGATGTCTGGCACCGGGACGTCGTCGCTCTTGCGGCACGTGCGGCCGTCCGACGCCGGCCGAGGACGGACGGCGAGTGGGTCGGCGTGCCGGTAGGCGGGCGCACGGTCGCGGTGTCGGCCGGGCTGCCGCACTGGCTGCTGTCCGCGGCGGTCCTCGGTGCGACGGCAGTGGCGCTGTCCAGCCTCTACTCGCTGCTCACGTATGCGGCGGACCTCCCGGGCTGGGCCCGGACGGCCGTCGTGACGGTCCTCGCCGCACTCGTGCTGGTGCTGACCCTCCACCGGTGGTACGGCCGCCTGCTCGGCCTGGTGCACGCACTCTGGCTGTGGCTCGTGGGCGGCCAGCCACTCGCAGCGCAGGACAGGGCCACCGCGGTGGCGCAGATCAATGACGAACTGGTCGCACTTTTCCTGGCGCTGGGACCACCGCCGGACAGCGATCCGGCACGGGAGGGGCGGAGATGAGCGGCACCGAGGACGAGCTGCTCGCGCTGGAGATCGCGGCCAAGTGGAAGGGCGTACCGAACCGCCAGATGGAGCTGTTGCTCCAGGCGCTCGAGCCGCAGCAGGCGCGCGCCCACGAGGAGCGGATGCTGCGGCTGCGACTGCAGCACGCGCGGTTCGGCATGTCCGCCGGGTTCCTCCTCGCCCTGGGCATGCTCTCCGGGGCGGTGGTCGTGGGCATTCACGACCAGCCCTGGCTCGCCTCCCTCCTCGCCGGCCCGAGCCTGCTCGCCCTGGTTAAGGTCTTCGCCCTCACCAAGTCCGACCCGACCGACATGCGGGCGGTGCTGCGTTCCTCCCCGAGCCCCTCCCCGAGCCCCTCTCCGAGTCCGCCGCCCGTCGACCCCGGCGCCCTGTGATCGGCTGCGTGACTACTCCCAGTCGTCCCAGGGCGGGTCCGTCTCGTCGAAGTCGAAGGGCGGTTCCTCGTCGGCATGCGGGGCCGCAGGCTCCGGCGGCGCCTCCCGGGGCGGGGGCGGGGACGACGGGGCCGCAGTGGCACCGGTCTCGGCCAGGGTGTCGAGGATCCCCTCGGCGTACTTGGCGAGCTTCGCCTCGCCGACGCCGCTGATCGTGCCCAGCTCCTCGGCCGTGGCGGGCAGCCGGGTCGCGATCTCCCGCAGCGTCGCGTCGTGGAAGACCACGTACGCCGGCACGCCCTGCTCCTTCGCGGTCGCGGCACGCCAGGCGCGCAGGGCCTCGAAGACCGGCACGGCCGCCGCCGGCAGGTCGACCGGGACCCGCCCTGCCTTCCCGGACCCGGAGCCCGAGCCGGACGACTTGCGCGAGGGCGCGGCCGGCGCCGCCTCCTTGCGCATCGGCACGCTGCGGCGGCCGCCCAGCACCTCGCCGCTGGCGTCCGTGAGCACCAGCGTCCCGTAGTCGCCCTCGACCGCCAGCAGCCCCGAGGCCAGCAGCTGGCGTACGACCCCGCGCCATTCCGCGGTGCTCAGGTCCGCCCCGACCCCGAAGACCGACAGGGCGTCGTGGTCGAACTGGATGACCTTGGCCGTCTTCTTGCCCTGGAGGATGTCGATGATCTGGCCGGCGCCGAACTTCTGGCGGCGCTCCTTGGCCAGCCGCCACACCGTGGACAGCAGCTTCTGCGCCGCGACCGTGCCGTCCCAGGACTCGGCCGGCGTCAGGCAGGTGTCGCAGTTGCCGCACGGCCCGGCGGCCGCCTGCCCGAAGTACGCCAGCAGCCGCACCCGGCGGCACTCGACCGTCTCGCACAGCGCGAGCATCGCGTCGAGGTGGGCGGCCAGGGAGCGGCGGTGCGTCTCGTCGCCCTCGGAGCCCTCGATCATCTTGCGCTGCTGCACCACGTCCTGGAGGCCGTACGCGAGCCAGGCCGTGGCCGGCTCGCCGTCGCGGCCGGCACGGCCGGTCTCCTGGTAGTAGCCCTCGACCGACTTGGGCAGGTCCAGGTGCGCCACGAAGCGCACGTCCGGCTTGTCGATGCCCATGCCGAACGCGATCGTGGCCACCACCACGACCCCGTCCTCCCGCAGGAAGCGCGCCTGGTTCGCCGCGCGGGTACGGGCGTCCATGCCCGCGTGGTACGCGACCGCGTCGATGCCGTTCTCCACCAGGAACGCGGCCGTCTTCTCCACGGAGGCGCGCGAGAGGCAGTAGACGACTCCGGCGTCGCCCTCGTGCTCGGTGCGGATCAGCTCCAGCAGCTGGCGCGTCGGGGTGTTCTTGGGGGCGATCCGGTACTGGATGTTCGGCCGGTCGAAGCTGGCGACGAAGTGCCGGGCGTCCCCCTCCGCCAAGCCCAGCCGCGCCGCGATCTCGGCGTGCGTGGCCTCGGTCGCCGTCGCGGTCAGCGCGATCCGCGGCACCTTGGGCCAGCGCTCGTGCAGCATGGACAGCGCGAGGTAGTCGGGCCGGAAGTCGTGGCCCCACTGGGCGACGCAGTGCGCCTCGTCGATCGCGAAGAGCGACACCGTGCCCCGGTCGAGCAGCCGCTGCGTGCCCTCGGTGCGCAGCCGCTCCGGCGCCAGGTAGAGGAGGTCCAGCTCGCCGGCGAGGAAGGCCTGCTCGACGGCCTGCCGCTCGTACGGGTCCTGGGTCGAGTTGAGGAACCCGGCCCGCACCCCGAGGGCGGTCAGGGCGTCGACCTGGTCCTGCATGAGCGCGATCAGCGGCGAGATCACCACGCCCGTACCGTCTCTGACCAGCGCCGGGATCTGGTAGCAGAGCGATTTGCCGCCGCCGGTCGGCATCAGCACCAGCGCGTCGCCACCACCGGCCACGTGCTCGATGATCTGCTGCTGCTCACCGCGGAAGGAGTCGTATCCGAAGACGCGGTGCAGCACCTGCAGTGCATCGGGGGTCTCGGTGGGCGCGTCGACAAGGCTCATCCCAGAAGCCTAGCGACCTCCACCGACACGACCGGACGTTTGCGCCGGAAGCCCGCCTATCCCAGGGCCGTCTCGAAAGCTGCGTACGCCTTCTCGTCGAAGAGGACGAAGCGGACCTCCTCCACGGGCGGCGCCGCGGCTGCGCGGGCCGTTTCGACCGCGATGCGGGCGCCGTCGTCCATCGGCCAGCCGAAGATGCCGGTGGAGATGGCCGGGAAGGCCACCGTACGGGCGCCCAGCTCGGCCGCGACGCGCAGGGACTCGCGGTAGCAGGAGGCCAGCAGCTCCGAGCGGTCCTCGTCGCGGGACCAGACCGGGCCCACCGTGTGGATCACCCAGTCGGCCGGGAGTCGGCCCGCCGTCGTGGCCACGGCCCGGCCCGTCGGGAGGCCCTTGCCGTACCGGGAGGCGCGCAGCGCCCGGCAGGCGTCCAGGATCTCGGGGCCGCCGCGCCGGTGGATGGCGCCGTCCACTCCCCCGCCGCCGAGCAGGGAGGAGTTCGCCGCGTTGACGATCGCGTCGGCGTGCTCGGCGGTGATGTCGCCCTGGACGAGGGTGATCCGCACCATCAGGAGGAGGCCTTTCGCAGGTGGCGCCAGACCGCCTTGGCCGCGTTGTGCCCGGACATGCCGTGCACGCCGGGGCCGGGCGGGGTCGCCGAGGAGCAGAGGAACACGGCCGGGTGGGCCGTCGTGTACGGGGACAGGGACAGCTTGGGCCGCAGCAGCAGCTGGATCCCGGAGGCGGCGCCGCAGGCGATGTCGCCGCCGATGTAGTTGGGGTTGCGTGCGGCCAGTTCCGGCGGGCCTGCGGTGGCGCGGGCCAGCACCAGGTCGCGGAAGCCCGGGGCGAAGCGCTCGAGCTGGCGCTCGACGGCGTCGGTGAGGTTGCCGCCCCAGCCCGCGGGGACGTGCCCGTACGCCCAGAACACGTGCTTGCCCTCGGGCGCCCGGCCGGGGTCGGCCAGGCTGGGCTGGGCGGTGATCAGGAAGGGGTTGCGGGGGGCGCGCCCGCCCGTGGCCAGCTGGAGGGCGGCGTCGATGTCGCGGGCGCGCGGGCCGATCTGGACGGTGCCGGCCCGGCGCGGTGCCTCGGCGGTCCAGGGCACGGGGCCGGACAGGGCGTAGTCGATCTTGAACGCGCCGGCGCCGTACCTGTAGCCGTCGTACACGCGCCCCAGCCGGGCGATCCGGGCGAGCGCGGTCGGCGAGGTGTCGAAGACGTACGCCCGGGCCGGCGGCAGGTCGTCGAGGCGCTTGACCTCGAAGCCGGTGTGGACCGTGCCGCCGAGGTCGCGCAGGTATCCGGCGAGGGCGTCCGAGATCGACTGCGAGCCGCCGCGCGGCATCGGCCAGCCGTTGGCGTGCGCTGCCAGGGCGAAGACCAGGCCGACGGCGCTCGTGGCGATCCCGCCGAGCGGGGCCATGACGTGCGCGACGAGCCCGGCGAACAGGGCCCGCGCCCGCTCCTCCTGGAAGCGGTTCAGCAGCCAGGTGGAGGGCGGCAGCCCGGCGAGCCCGAAGCGGGCCAGGGTGACGGGGTCCCGGGGCAGGGCGGTCGACGGCAGGGACATGAAGTCCCGGGCGAGGGTGTCCCACCTGCCGAGGAACGGCTGCACCAGCCGCCGGTACGTGCCCGCGTCGCGCGGCCCGAGGGAGGCGGCCGTCTCGGAGACGGAGCGGGAGAGGACGGCGGCCGTGCCGTCGTCGAAGGGGTGCGCCATGGGCAGCGGGGGGTGCAGCCACTCCAGCCCGTACCGCTTCAGCGGCATGGTGGCGAACACCGGCGAGCCGATGCCGAGCGGGTGCACGGCCGAGCAGGGGTCGTGCCGGAAGCCCGGGAGCGTGAGCTCCTCGGTGCGGGCCCCGCCGCCGACCGTCTCCGCGGCCTCGAACACGGCCACCGAGAAGCCGCGCCGGGCCAGCTCGACGGCGGCCGTCAGCCCGTTGGGCCCCGCCCCCACCACGACCGCATCGAGAATCGACGGCACCTTGAGACTCCTTCGTCCGGCGGCGGCTGCGCCTCCAGGATATTCGGCCCGTCCACAAGGGCCCCGGCCCGGCCCGGTCGGACGGTCCTACGCGCCGCGGAGCAGGTCGCGGATACGGGCGGCCGTGGCCTCGTCGCGCCCCACGGCGAACGGCAGCTCGTTGTCCCGGTCCACCCGGAAGGGGACTCCGGCGACGGTGCTCTGCGCGCCGCCCGCCTCGGCGACCAGCAGCAGACCGGCCGCGTGGTCCCACGCCGAGGGCCAGGTGAAGGCGAGGCCGTCCATCTCGCCGCGGGCCACCTTCAGGTACTCCAGGCCGGCGGAGCCGCAGGGCCTGGCGGCCACCCCGGGCACGTCGAGGCGGGCCAGGGTGCGCTTGTCCTCGTCGGAGGTGTACAGCGGGTGGGCCATGGCGACGCGCAGCGCGGCGCCCGGCTCCGGCGAACCGCTGTGGATCCGCTCGCCGTTGACGTACGCGCCCTGCCCGCGCACGGCGGTCGCCAGCTCGTCCAGGGCCGGGGCGAAGGTCCAGGAGGCGAGGATCTCCCCGCGGTGGGCCAGGGCCACCAGGGTGCAGAAGGCCGGGTCGCCGGCGACGAACTGCCGGGTGCCGTCGACGGGGTCGACGATCCAGACCGGCGCGTCGGCGCGCAGCGCCCCGTACACGGTCGGGTCGGCGTGCACGGCCTCCTCGCCGACCACGGCGGAGCCGGGCAGCAGGTGCGTCAGCGAGGCCGTGAGGTGCTCCTCGGCCTTGCGGTCGGCGACGGTCACCAGGTCGTGCGGACCGCTCTTCTGGTCCACCTCGTGCTCGGCGAGCTGCCGGAATCTCGGCATGATCTCGACCGCCGCCGCCTTGCGGACCGCTTCTTCCACTGCGGACAGGTCTTGGGCCAGGAACTCTTCGATCATGTCCCCATCACACCACGCCCGGCTGACAAACCCCACCGACAATCGGCGTCCGCCGACTGGACTCCAGGTGGACTCCGGGCGCCGCGGGCAAGGGCCGGGGCGTCAGTGTTCGGGGTGTTCCCGGGGCATGAGGGCCGTGTACAGGAGGAGGGACGAGGCCATGCCCACCGCCCAGCCGTAGTCCGCGAGCGGCTTCAGGAGGGGGATCAGGCCTTCCTCGGGGAAGGGGCCCTTGCCGGGGGCCGAGTGGGAGCCGCCGATGGCCAGCACCCCGCCGACCGCGAAGGCGGCCAGCGCCCGGAAGTTCCAGCCGCCCGTGTACCAGTACGGCCCGCCCTGCCGGTACAGGTCGGGCAGCGCGAGCCGGGTGCGCCGCACGATCCAGTAGTCCGCGATGAGGATGCCGGCGACCGTCCCGAGCAGGCCGCCGACCAGACCGAGCCAGGTGAAGATGTACAGCTCGGGGGTGGAGGTCAGCTTCCACGGCATGATCAGTACGCCGACCACGCCC
The DNA here is from genome assembly GCF_055570595.1 of Streptomyces sp. NPDC031132. Lineage (NCBI taxonomy): Bacteria > Bacillati > Actinomycetota > Actinomycetes > Kitasatosporales > Streptomycetaceae > Streptomyces > Streptomyces sp. NPDC031132. The sequence goes on along the minus strand of NZ_JBVIGX010000024.1, from coordinate 15,445 downwards.
GTGATCAGCGCACCCCTGCGGAAGTTGATCAGGCGGGGCGCCAGGTTGGCCAGGTCGTACGCCGGCGAGACGACGTTGGCCGCGATGTTCACCGAGATCGTCGCCACGAGCACCGTGACCAGGGCGTAGAGCAGCCCGAACACGCTGTCGGCCTTGGCGACCAGCTCCACCGGGTCCCAGATCGGGGTCCCGTACACCGCCTCCGATCCGGAGGTGACGAACACCGACAGCAGGGCGAAGAGGGTCATCGTCGTCGGCAGCCCCAGCGTCTGTCCGAGGATCTGGGAGCGCTGGCCGGCGCCGAAGCGCGTGAAGTCCGGGATGTTGAGCGAGAGCGTGGACCAGAAGGCGATCATGCCCATCAGCGCCGGGAAGAAGACCGGCCAGAAGTCCTCGCCCCAGCCCAGCTTGGACGGCTGGTCGAGCAGCTCGCCGAAGCCGCCCGCCTTCACCCCGATCCACACCAGCAGCGCGAGCGCACCGACGATGACGAAGGGCGCGGCCCAGTTCTCGAAGCGCCGCAGGGTCTCCATCCCCCGGTAGATGATGGCGAGTTCGAGGGCCCAGAAGAGGACGAAGCACAGCCACAGCGGCCAGGGCTGGCCGGCGATCTTCCCCGCGTCCGCCCAGCCCCCGAAGATCTCGCCGAGCAGGACGAAGATCCCGGACCCGCCGATCCAGGTCTGGATCCCGAACCAGGCGCAGGCCACGGCGGCCCGGATCAGCGCGGCCAGATTGGCTCCGCGCACCCCGAACGAGGCCCGGGCCAGCACCGGGAACGGGATGCCGTACTTGGGGCCGGCGTGCCCGGTGAGCAGCATCGGCACCAGCACGATCAGGTTGGCCAGCGCGATGGTGAAGACGGCCTGTTTCCAGTCCATCCCCAGGGCCACCAGCCCGGAGGCGAGCAGCCACGAGGGGATGTTGTGCGCCATGCCGACCCACAGGGCCGTGAAGTTGTACGTCGTCCAGCGCCTGGCCTCGACGGGTACCGGCAGCAGGTCCGGGTTGGCGAAACGGCCGTCGGAGGGGACCTCGCCGGGAGCGAGCTCGACGCGGTCCTCGGTGTCGCCGATCATGTGGTCCGGCATGTGCGCACGCCCCTTCAGGTCGGGTGGGGATCTGGGTCAGGTTCTGAGCGCCGGGATCGTGTGCTTCCCGTGGGCGTCGATGACGGCCTCCCTCGCGTCGCGCCGCGCCCCGCGGGCGTGGCGGCTGTGGTGGACGTAGTCATACCCCCGGCAGGTCCGGATGTATTCGGTGGGTTCTCCGCGACGGTTCCGCCTCCTCGGTCGGCGGGCCGTGCGCCCTCGAGTGTGGCCCATGCCGGTCCGCGTGCCGCGGTTTGGCACGCCGCCCGCGTCGACGACGCGCCGCACGACCGGAGCCGGGCACGGCGTAACGTGTCCTTATGGATCTTGGACTGAAGGACCGTGTCTACGTCGTCACCGGAGCCACGCGGGGCCTCGGGCATGCCACCGCACGCGAGTTGGTGGGCGAAGGCGCGAAGGTGGTCGTCACCGGACGGGACGCGGCGCGCGCCGCGCAGGCGGCGGCCTCGCTGGGGCCGAACGCGGTGGCCGTGGAGGCCGACAACTCCGACCCGGCGGTGGCCGGGAAGCTGGTCTCCCATGCCCGGAAGCACTTCGGCCGCTTCGACGGGATGCTCATCAGCGTCGGCGGCCCGGCCGCGGGAACGACGGCGCAGAACACCGACGAGGACTGGGCGGCGGCCATCGAGTCGGTCTTCCTCGGCGCGGTACGGCTCGCGCGGACCGCGGCGGCCGAGCTGGGGGAGGGCGGCGTCATCGGCTTCGTGCTGTCGGCCTCGGTATACGAGCCGATCCCGGGCCTGACCATATCCAACAGCCTGCGCCCGGGGCTGGCGGGCTTCGCGAAGTCCCTGTCGGTGGAGGTGGGTCCGCGCGGCATCCGGGTGGTCGGGCTGCTGCCGGCGCGAATCGACACGGACCGGGTGCGTGAGCTGGACGCGCTGTCCGGCGACGCGGCCGCCGCGCGGGCGGCGAACGAAGCGCAGATCCCGCTGGGGCGCTACGGGAACGCCGAGGAGTTCGGCAAGGCCGCGGCCTTCCTCCTCTCGCCGGCGGCCTCGTACCTGACGGGCGTGATGCTCCCCGTCGACGGCGGCTTCCGCCACGGCTTCTGACAAGGCTTTCCGGCGCCTCCGCAGGGCGCCGCGGCGTCAGGTGCGGTCGTACGCGCGCGCTGCGCGAACGCGGCGCCTGACGGCCCCGGCTCCCTGCCGCCGGTCAGTGGAGGGCGCCGGCCCGGTTCGTCGAGTGGACCAGCTCGGTGTACGCCTCCTTCAGGGCGGTCGTCGTCCTGCCGACCGCGTACGCGTGCGCGTCGATCGACCGGACGGGCTGCACCTCGTAGGCGGTGCCCGTGAGGAAGCACTCGTCGAACCCGCCGAGCTCCTCGGGGCGGACGTAACGCTCGACGACGCGGATACCGAGCTCGCGCGCCAGATCGAGCACGGTCGCCCGGGTGATGCCCGCGAGGAAGCAGTCCGCGGTGGGGGTGTGCAGCTCTTCCCCCGCCACGAGGAAGATGTTGGCCCCCGTGGCTTCCGCGACGAGGCCCCGGTAGTCCAGGAGCAGCGCGTCGTCGAAGCCGGCGGCGTCGGCGGCGTCCCGCGCCAGGGTGCAGATGTTGTACAGGGAAGCCGCCTTGGCCCGGACCGGCGCGGTGTCCGGCGCCGGGCGGCGCCAGCGCGAGGTCCCCAGCCGGATGCCGCTGTTCTTGGCGTCGGCCGAAAAGACGTGCGGCCATTCCCACGTGGCGATCGCGACATGGACGGAGGCGCCCGCACCGGCCACGCTGATCTGCTCGCTGCCCCGCCATGCCACCGGTCGGACGTAGCCCTCGCCGATGCCCTGCCGGTCGACGAGCTCGAGCGTCGCCCGGTCCAGCTCGGCGACGGAGAAGGGGAGGTCGAAGCCCAGTTCACGCGCCGAGTCGTGCAGCCGCTGCGAGTGCTCGGTCAGTTTGAAGACGTGCCCGTCGTAGACGCGTTCGCCTTCGAAGACGCCGCCCCCGTAGTGGAGACCGTGGCTGAGCACGTGCAGGCGGGCGTCGCGCCAGGGGACGAACCGGCCGTCCAGCCAGATGTGGCCGTCACGGTCGTCGAGAGCCGGAGTGGTCACTGCGCGCCCTCCACCGGTGCGTATTCGATGCGGACGATCTGCTCGATGGTGCGGTGGAACTCCTCGGCGTCCTCGGTGGACGGGTGGTGGGAGAGGACGAACGCCGGATAGCCGGTGAACTCGGGGTAGGGCCGTACGACGTCACCCGGATGCAGCATCTGGACGATGTGGTCCACGCGGGGGTCCTCGGCCAGTGCGTCCAGGCCGTGGACGGCGGTGATCCGTCCGGAGCCGCCGCAGGGCACGATGTAGTTGGCGGCGGCACCGGTCGCCCGAGCCGGCTGCGCCGGCGGGCCGGGCAGGGAGGCGGGGCCGAGCCCGGCGGCGACGCGCAGGGCGTCCGCGGCGAGATCGGCTCCGGTGACGTGGCCGGCGATGTAGTGGGAGACGCCGGAGCCGCCGATGCGGGCGCCGAGTTCCAGCAGGTAGGGACGCTCGCCGCCGCGCAGCCGCAGTTCGGTGTGGGTCGGGCCGTCGGTCACCCCGAGGGCGGAGTGGGCGGCGACGACCTCGCGTACCACGGCCTCCTGGACGTGCGGGGGGAGCGGGGCCGGGGCCCGGTAGACGCCCTCTTCGAAGTGCGGGCCGGCCGGTTCGCCCTTGTAGCCGATGGACAGCACCTGGACCTCGCCGCGGTGCGCGAGGGACTCCACGGCGAATTCAGGGCCGTCCAGGTACTCCTCGACGACGAGGCCCGCGACGTGGTTCAGATGGTGCCGGCAGATCTCCCACACCTCGTCGACCACGGCGGCGAGCTGCTGCGGGCTGTCGGCCTTGGTCACGCCGAGGCTGGAGAAGCCGTTGGCCGGCTTGACCACGACCGGGAACGTGAGGCGTGCGGCGTCGGTCCACGCGGCCGGGTCGTCCACGGTGACGAAGCCGGGTACGTTCAGGCCCGCTTCGGCCAGCCGGCGGCGCATGATGCGCTTGTCCTGTACGGCCCGGGCCGTCTCGCGGCCCAGACCCGGAAGGCCGAGGGCCTCGGCCACGTCGGCGACGAAGGGCACCGCGGGGTCGTAGAGCGTCGTGATGCCGTCGAACGGGGCGCTCTCGTGGCGCTGCTTCAGGACGCCGAGGGCCTTGGCCGGATCGGCCTCCACGTCCAGGGGGAGCAGCTCCACCACGGCGGGCGGCAGACGGTCCGGGGACACGGACTCGTCGGGGCGCGGGACCAGGACGATGTCGATGCCGGCCCGTTGCGCGCCCTCGAAGATCCAGGGCAGCGACGTGCGCTGGTAGACCAGGACGACGGTGGGGCGTGGGGGGTGTGGCTCTGTCACGATGTGCTTCTTTCGGTCTGGGTCGGGCTCGAGGGCTGCTCTTCCTCCGTGGCCGGCGGGCGGACCGGGGCGACGGTCATCCACACGCCCGCCGAGCAGAGTGCGAGGAAGAGGATCGAGGCGGGCCCGGGAGCGTCGGCCTCACCCCAGGCCCACTCCCCCAGGCGCACCAGGAACGGCACCACCAGTGCGACGGAGGAGGTGAACAGGGGGCCCTTGCGCAGGATCAGTTCATGGGAGATGACGAAGACGGGCGCCGTCAGCACCGCGCCGAGCACGGCGACTCCGGCCCACTGGGCGGCGCTGATGTCGCCCAGCGAGACCCATACGGCCGCTGCCAGCCCGAGCATGACCGTACCCGCGCCGGTGACCGCCGGAAGGGCGGCCAGCGGCGGGACGTCGGACATGTGCTTGCGGTAGACGTAGCCGTACAGGGCGTACGCGAAGGTGCCGGCGAGGGCGAAGAGGACCCCGGTGACGAGCACTCCGGTCCCGGCGTCGTCACGCGCCGGGCCGTCTTCGAGCGCGTAGCCGAGGGCCGCCGCGACGGCGAGCAGGGTGCCCAGGACCCGGCGGGTGCCTGCCTGTTCCCGGAACGCGACGATGCCGATCAGGAAGGTGATGCAGGGGAGGAGGGACACCACGAGGCCCACCCGGGAGGCGCCCATCCGGTCGATGCCCAGCAGGGTTCCCGTGTAGTAGGCGAAGAAGCCCAGGAACGCGAGCAGCGCGACGGCCCCGCGGCGGCCGCCGGTGACCCGGATCGCCGCCCACGTCCGGGGCCGCAGCGCGGAGATCGCACTGATGACGACGAAGCTCGCCGCGGTGCGGCCGGCCGCCACCGCGAGCGGCGGGGTGTCGCTGACCAGCTTTCCGGAGACCACCCATCCCGTCGCCAGCAGCAGCACCATCAGACAGGACAGGGCAGGGGTGCCGAGGCCGCCCCTCCCGCGAGGCTCACCGCTCATGACGCAGACTCACCACTCCGCGTCCGCGAACCGCAGCGGCGGCAGCCCGGCCAGCGTCCGCTTGGCCCGCAGCAGGACGCTCTGGTCCTCGGTGAAGCGGAACCGCTGCTTCGCCTCACCCGCGGGCAGGTACGCGCGGACGAGTTCCCTGGCCGCGGCCCGGTACTCGTCGTCGGTGCGTACGTGGTCCTCGAGCCGCTCGACGGTGGAGACGTACTCGCGCAGGGCGTGGAGGGTCTTGTCCCAGTCCAGGTGGAGCAGGCCGCCGGCCTCGGGCGACCCGGTCAGCGCGTCGTGGGCGCGCAGCCAGGAGTAGAGGAAGACGCCGGTGCCCGAATCGAAGTTGCGCGTCGCGTCGTCGGCCTGCGGGTAGCGGAAGACCCGCTCCAGCAGGATCATGGCGATCTGTTCCCCCGCGAAGGGGACCCCGCCGTCCGCGCAGGCGAGGACGGTCTTGGCGTCGACCTTGGTCTCCTCCAGGAGCCCGACGAACCAGTTCATCTTCAGGGTGATGTGCTGGTCGAACGGCCAGCGGCCCTGGTAGTGCATGGAGTCGTGCAGGTATCCCCAGATCGCACGGGCTTCGAAGCAGACTTCCGGGGCCAGGCCGGACGAGGCCCGCGGTACGGACTCGGCGGTGAGGACCGCCTCGGCTCCCGGCAGGGCGTAGGTCTCGTGGATCTTCCGCATCTTGTTGTAGAAGAACATCGCGTACGGCTGGTCTTCGACCTTGTCGGGCGCGGCCACGTTCTCGGGGAAGAACACGATGCAGTTGCCGTGCGCGAACCCGTGGCTGCCCGCGATGAGCACCAGGGACTGGCAGTTGTTCTTGGGGTGTGGGAAGGACGTGGCCAGCTGCGCCAGCGCGTCGGGTTCCTTGCGCAGTGCGAAGAAGCAGTCGAGGCGCTTGCCGACGGGCGGAACGCTGTTGGTGGTCTGCGCGGGAGCCAGGAAGAACACGTGCTCACCGTCCTCGGGCGGCTCGAGCGCGTCCCGGGAGCGGGCGAAGTCGGGCGCGGTGTCCAGGCCCGCGCCGATCCAGCCGTCCACGTCCGCCACGAGGGCCTCGGCCTGGCGGGCCCGCCCGTTACGGCCGTACCAGGCGGCGGCCTCGTCGCGGATCCCGGCGAGCAGCTCGCGATCGGCTGCCTGAGGGGCCGTCACCGTACCGTCGTCGGCCTGGCGGAGGCGGAACCGGTTGACCTTGGGGATGAGGGATCCGGTGAGGTCCTTCGCCTCGGCGCGCGAGGCGGCACCGATCGGGGCACTGGTCGCGGCGCCGATCGGGGCACTGTCCGGGGTTCTGGTCGTCACAGCACCGCTCCCGCCGAGTTCGGCCGGCCGTCCGCTGCGAGCACTTGGTGGATGGTGAAGACCATGGGTACCGGGCCGAAGTCCCTGAGAACGCGCATGCCGTGCCGCTCGGCTGCGACGATCGTGGTGATGCAGCCCTCGCTCAGGCCGGCGGCGCAGTCGATGGCGGCCTGGGAATTGCTGAGCACCAGCCGGGACTCGGCCTGCGGCGGGACCAGTCCCACCGGGGCGGGGTGCGTGGAGACGGTCAGCGGGGCGTCGGCTCCCATGCTGGCCAGGACCATGTTGTGCGTCGGCATGATGAAGCTGTCGACCATGTGCAGCCGGTGCAGGTTCCCGAAGGTCAGGGTGTGCAGGGCCGGATAGACGGCGCAGGCCGCGAGGGCGTGCTCCCCGTCGTCGGGCACCGCTTCGAGGGCTTCCTCGAGCGACGCGTGGAGTTCGACCTCCCCCGCGACCCCCCGGCGGCGCAGCCATTCATGGGCGGCGGCTTCGAGGTTCGTCCCGTGCGGGCCGAGGGTGTGGACGTAGCGGATGCCGTCCGTGCCTAAGCCCGTGCGGTGGCGGGGCTCGGTGGCTGTACTCACGTTTCCTCCCGGAAGCATCCCGGGCGATCCCCCGGGACTCGATCACTCGTCCCAGTGATCAAACATCCAGGCGCTGTCGCGCACAAAGCAATTGTCGTGCGCCTCACGCATACCAAGATCCCAAAAGGTGGGATTTTCGGACTTTTCGATCAAGGGTGTCACATGCTCACGCCCGCATCGGACCGGCGGGTCAGCTCCGCGTGGTCATGGGCCTCGACTGCTCGCTCGAGTGGTCGGCGCCCTCGGCTGCGGGGGCCGGCCGCTCGGCGACGGCGGCCCTGCGCCCGGGCAGCCTCCCCTGGGTCACGGCGAGTGCGGCGCCGCCGAGGAGGACCAGTGCACCCGTCCCCTGCAGCCAGCCGAAGGTCTCACCGAGGAGGAGCGTGGCGCACAGGGTGTTCACGACGGGCACGGTGAACATCATCAGAGAGGCGTTCGCGGGCCCGACGGAGCCCACGCCCCGGTAGTAGAGCAGGTTGGCGACGGCCGCCGCACCGACGGCCAGGTACACGGTGTTCAGCCAGACGCCGGAGGGGAGTTCGCTCCACTGGACTTCCGCGAGGTCGGGGGCGGCGAACACGGCCAGCAGCACGGCACCCGCGCAGGTCGCGTACGTGGTGGCGCGCAGCGGTTCGACTCCGGCGAGGACGCGGGATCCCACCAGGGTGTACCCGGCCCAGCACACGGCGCTGACCAGGAACAGGAGATCGCCCCAGAGGCGGGACGAACCGCCGTGGGTGCCGCCGCCCGCGCCCACGAAGAAGATCACCGCGCCGGTGAGCCCCAGGGCAAGGCCCGTCACCCGCGCCCACGCGGCCCGCTCCTTGCCCGTCACGAGCAGGAACGCACTGGTCAACACCGGGCTCATGACCGGAATGAGGATGCCGGCGTCCAGCGACGGGGCGAGGGAAAGGCCCCAGAAGAAGAAGCCGTTGTAGGCGAAGACGCCCACCACGCCCGCAGCCGCCGCGCGCCACTTGGCACGGCCCGGGACGGGGGTCTTGCGGTCGGCGAACATCCACATGGCCAGGAGGAGCGCGATGGCACCACCACCGAAGCGAAGCAGCGCACCCACCGAGTGCGGAACGTGCTCCACGACCGATTTGGAGCTCGAGAAGGCACTCCCCCAGAGCACCATGGTCACCAACAGTTGCAGATATGGGCTATTGAAGCTCTTCTTTGTCTCCACGCCCCGGACTCTGCCAGGGGGTCGCCCCAGCTGACTTGAACGCTCGTGCGCAGGTCACAATGGGCGTATGGGAACGGAGAACGGCTGGGTCGAGTATTGGCGGGACGGCAGTCGCCCGCTGGAGGCCATGCAGGCGCACTTCTTTGACCACGTCTACTCCCTGCACAGTCACGATGCGTATTCCTTCGGCGTCACGGACGCCGGTGCGCAGAGCTTCCGCTGCCGCGGGGCGGACCACACGAGTGGCGCCGGCATGGTGATGGCCTTCAACCCCGACGAGGTCCACGACGGCCGCGCCGCAGTGGAGTTGGGCTACCAGTACCGCATCGTGCACATCGGTCCGTCGGTCGTCAGCGGGATCCTCGCCGACGCCTCCGACGGGCGTGGCGGCGCGATGCCCCTCTTCATGAAGCCGGTGTTGACCGATCCCGTGCTCACGGGGGCCCTGGCGCGCCTGCACGCCGCCCTGGTCGGCCGCGCAAGTCACCTGACGAGGGAGGAACTGCTGACCGCGGCCGTCCTGGCGATGGCGGAACGCGGTGCGACCCAGGCCCCCCGGCGCAGGACGCTGACCGGTCAGGCGCAGCGTCAGGCCGCCCGCCGGGCCCGCGCCCTGCTCGGCGAAGCGCTGCTCGAGCCGATCTCGGCCGACGACCTGGCCAGGGCGGCGGGCTGTAGTCGCTTCGCCCTGTACCGAGCCTTCCGTCAGGAGTACGGGATGCCCCCCAGCGACTACCAGCGCATGCTGAGGCTCCGCCGGGCGCGGGACCTGCTGACGGGCGGCGTGCCGCCGGCGGATGCGGCGGCGTCCGCCGGGTTCTCGGACCAGGCGCATTTCAATCGCTGGTTCAAGCGCACGTACGGTGTCACCCCCGGAGTCTTCCAACGCGCGGTGCTCTGACGCGGTGTGGCATGGCGTCAGGAGCCGATGGCGGCGGTCTCCGCGGGTGCGGCCGATGCCGGGGCGGGCTCCTTCACGGGATGCGGGGGAAGCTGCGGATCGGGCCGGATCCCGGTGAACCGCAGCATGGGTGTGGTCATGAGGGTGGTCGCCAGCGCCACGACGGTCAGCAGGCCGAGCATCTTCTCGTTGATGATGTGGGCTTCGTAACCGATCTGGAGCACGACCAGTTCCGTCAGGCCGCGCGCATTGAGCAGAACGCCCAGGGTGAGGGCCTCTCCCCTGGGCAATCCGGTGAGCCAGGCGCACAGGCTCGGCCCGAAGACCTTTCCGGCCGTGGCAGCTGCCAGCAGGGTGAGCAGGGCGACGCCCGCGCTGCCGTCGAGGTGGAGGGAGCCCAGGTCGACGGTGAGGCCGAACCCCAGGAAGAAGAACGGGAGCAGAACGGTCTTGGCCGTGGCGGCCAGCGGCGCGGCTGCGGCCACGGCCCGCTTGTGGTGGAGCGGCCAGACGAGTCCGACCAGCAGGGCTCCGATGAGCTGGTGAATGCCCAGCGAGGCGGTGAGCGTGGCGGAGACACCGATGAACACGACGAGGGCCAAGGTGATGGCCGGCGCGGTTCCCGGTGCGCTGCCGCGGTCCGGCCATTTGGCCAGGAGCCGGCGCAGCGGGCCGAGGAACACGGCGGCGACGGCCAGCGCCGCGAGTGCGCTGCCGAGCACTGCCGTCGGTGCGGTTCCGTGCGCCAGGGCCAGGATCACCGACAGCGCCAGCCAGCTGCCGCCGTCGCCCACGGCTGCGGCGAACAGGCTGAGCTGACCGGGCCGGGTCCGCGACAGCCCGAGATCGTGGAGGATGCGCGCGAGGACCGGAAAGGCCGTGATGCTCAGCGCGCAGCCGATGAACAGGACGAAGGCCAGGGGGCGTACGCCGTCGGCCATGTACTGGTCCATGAGGGGCAGCGCCGCCAGCGCGCCGACCGCGAAGGGGACGAGCAAGGACGCCTGGCTGATCATCACGGCCCGGCGTGCCGCACCACGGAGCGGCATGGACGCGAGCTCTTGCCCCACCCCGAACATGAACAGCACGAGACCCAGCTGAGCGAGCCCGTTGAACAGCGGGAGGACGGCGGCCGGAAACACCCACCCGGCCGCATCGGGCGCCAGCTTCATAAGGAAAGACGGGCCGAGAAGAATGCCGGCCGCTATCTCTCCCGTGACTCTCGGCTGGCCCAGCTTGCTCGCCAGCCATCCCATCAAGTGAGACACGGAGAGAACCACCGCAACGCCCAGAAAGAAGTGTCCCGCCGTGTCCAGCAAGGGGGCGTCGGAGGATTCGACACCACCCCGGAATGGCTTATTCCTAACCCAGACGACCACCGCCACAACCAGGCCGAGGGGTAAGAGGATGGTGGCCAGGAGAGCGGTATACGCCTTCCAGCGCGCACCCTCCTGAGCAGGTGTCGGCCGATGCATTTTGGCCAACTCCCTTCTTGAGCTGCGGTTTTTCGAATGGTCCGACGTGAGCCAACCCCACCCGCCCGCACCCCGTCCACCTCCCGTGGCATAGATCACAACCCCCTTGTCAGACCTTGATCAACTATGCCAATGTCCCGATTCGTGACAGGTGCTGGAGATCAATCCATCTCACATGTTGAGAAGCACTTGCAGCGGAGCAATGGGAGTATTTTTGTCTCACGTGGATTTCTTAGGTCCAGTCGATGACGGTCTCATAGACTTATTTCGTAGGTCGATCGCCATCGACCCGGAACGCACTGCCCTGTCGTGCGAGGAGCAGCGTTTCTCTTACCGCCGGTTAGACGAGTGGTCGGACACAATCGGCTGGTTACTCCAGCAGAACGGCGTGCGCCACGGCGACCGCGTCGCCCTCCGGATGCCCCCCGGCGCCGAGGCGGTGGCCTCGATGCTCGGCATCATGAAGGCCGGAGCCGCGTACGTTCCGCTGGACGTACGGCACCCTCCGGCCAGAAAGAGCTTCATCCTCGCCGACAGTGGTGCGACCGTGCTCGTGGGCGACCCCGGGGACGGCGTCCCCGATGGCGCGATCTCCGCGGTCGTCACGACGGAGGAGATCGCCGGCCTGGTCCGGCATCCCGTGCAACGGCCGGCGGGGCGCGGGCCCGGTGCGCAGGACACCGCTTACGTCATCTACACGTCCGGGACGACCGGAAAGCCCAAGGGCGTGCCGGTGCGTCACGGTCACGCCGTGGCCCTGTTCGAAGCCGCGCCGGCCGTCTTCGACTTCAACGCACAAGACCGGTGGCTGCTCTTCCACTCGATCGCCTTCGACTTCTCGGTCTGGGAGATCTGGGGAGCGTTCACCACGGGCGCCGAGCTGGTCGTCCTGCCGCACTGGGCGGCGCGATCCCCCGAGAAGTACCTCGGCGTGATGGCCGACCAGGCCATCACCGTCCTGAACCAGACGCCCACGGCCTTTGCCACGCTCGCCGACGTGTCCCTGCGTTCCGGCGTGGACCTTCCCCATCTGCGGTACGTCATCTTCGGTGGGGAGAAGCTTGCCCCGGCCACGCTGGTTCCGTGGGCCAAGCGCCACGGTCTGAGCAGCCCCCGCCTGGTGAACGGTTACGGGATCACGGAGACCACCGTCTTCACCACCTTCCACGAGGTCGGCGAGGACGACCTGGTCACGGACGCGTCGGTGATCGGCACCGCGTTGCCCGGCTTCACGATGCGCGTGGTCGACGAAGAGGGCCGTGACGTCCCCGACAGCACCACGGGTGAACTGTGGCTGGCCGGACCCCAGGTGACGGAGGGATACCTCAATCGCCCGGACCTCACCGGTGCGAAGTACCCCCTGGCCACGGACCCGGACACCGGCGCCGCGACGCGGTACTACCGTTCCGGGGACCTGGTGAGCCGGCTTCCCGACGGGAACCTCCTCTACGAGGGCCGAGCGGACCTCCAGGTCAAGCTCCGCGGCTACCGCATCGAACTGAGCGACATCGAAGCCGCCGTGCGCCGCCACGAGAACGTACTCGACGCAGTCGTCCAGGTACGGCAGTTCAAGGCCGGCGACCAGCGACTGGTCTGCGCGTACGTGCCGCGGGACGAAACGGCCCCCCTGACGACGGCCGAACTCCGGGGCCACATCAAGGGGCTCCTGCCGTCGTACATGCACCCCGCTCGATACCTGCGACTGACGGAGCTCCCCAGCACCGTCAACGGAAAAGTGGACCGGGCTGCTGTCGCCCGGTCCTGGAATGAAATGGATGTCACAGATGAGTGAGACGACGCACGGTGGGACGGCCCTGGACGAGGCTGTCCGGCTCATCCTGCAGTGGTCCGCCGAGCTGCTCGAGGAGCCGGCGACCTCGGAGGACAACTTCCTCGACCTGGGCGGCCACTCCGCTCTCGCCCTCGAGCTGAACGACCGCATCAAGGAGCGCTTCCACGTCGAAGCCGACATGCAGCTCCTCTTCGAGCGCAGCCTCGCCGAGGTGGCCGCCTCCGTAGTACAGACCGCCGAAGCCTCCGCAAAGATCGGATGACCACGATGACCACGACCGACAAGACCCCCTTCTCCCTGACCGAGGCCGAACTCGCACAGTTCGAGCGGGACGGTTTCATCGGCCCCATCAAGATCTACGAGGTGGAGGAGATGGAGGAGCGTTGGAAGACCATTCAGCGAGAGCTGCGTGACCGCTCCCACGCGATCTACCCCGAGGGTGCCGGCAAGGCGAGCAGCATCTCCAACTACGACCGGCACCTGGACATCGACCTGCTGTCCGAGCACATCATGAAGCAGGAGATCGTCGACCGCGTCGCGTCCATCCTGGGGCCGAACGTACTCTGCTGGCGCAGCGAGTTCTTCCCGAAGTTCCAGGGGGACGAGGGCACGGACTGGCACCAGGCGGCGAACTTCGCGCACGCCAGCGGTACCCCGCAGATCGTGTGGCCCTCGGAGGACGGCGAGCCGGCCTTCGGCGGAACCATCACCGTGTGGACCGCCTTCACGCACTCCACCAAGGAGAACGGCTGCCTGCAGCTGATGCCCGGCACCCACACGCACATGAACTACGACGAGTCGAAGGGCATGGACTACAACGCCGAGGCGTTCAACGAGTCGGAGAAGGACGGCATCAAGCGCGGCTTCTTCGGCTACGACTACCGGCAGCTCCAGAAGGACCCCGACTGGAAGCCGGACGAGTCCAAGGCCTTCCCCCTCGTGATGAAGCCGGGCGAGTGCGTCATCTTCTGGTCGACGCTGATGCACGCATCGCTCCCGCACACCGGGACCAAGAAGGACTACCGCATGGGCTACGCGGCGCGCTTCGTTCCCACCCAGGTGCAGATCTACCCCGGCACCGACGAGGTCAGCGAGTACGGCGGCGGCATCGTCCTCGACAACTACGGCGCGGTGCTGGTGGCCGGTGAGGACGAGTACGGGCACAACCGCAGGGCCAAGGAGAGCCAGCGCGGCTTCCAGTTCGTTCCCCACCAGGGCTGACCTGCTCGTGAGGGGGCGGGGCCCCGCCCCGCCCCCTCGGAACCGAAGCATCCGCGGAAGGCACAGACACATGACGGCGTATCCACTCATCCTGCTCCACCATGCGGGTGGTTCGGCCAGGTCCTTCGATCCCCTGGTCAAGGCACTGCCCCCGGAGATCGAGCCGATTCCGGTCGACCTGCCGGGGCGTGGCCGCAGGTGGCGGGAGGCCGCGGCCACCTCCACCGACGAAGCGGTCGACTCGCTGCTGGACTCCGTCATGTCCATCGAGGGCGAGTTCGCGATCTTCGGACACAGCCTGGGGGCCTACGTCGGACTGGCCCTGGCCGCCAGGGTGGAGGAGACGACGGGGCGCAGCCGCTGCTCGACACTGTTCGCCTCGGCGAACTCGGGGCCGCAGGGAGCCGCGCTTCCCTTCCAGGGGTCGCCGCTGCTGACGACCGACGAGGAGATCTTCGAGATCACGGAGAAGTCCGGCGGGGGCCTCTCCCCGCAGATCCTCGAGCACCCTCAGCTGCGCAGGCGGACCGCCGACCTCCTGAGGGCCGACTTCGCGGTGTCCGAATCGTTCCTCTCCAAGCAGAGGCGGACCGTCACGGAGGCCGCCATCGTCGTGTGCTCCGGCACCGAGGACATCTTCAGCGGCGCCCAGCTCGACCAATGGCGGCTGAACTCGACACAGCACACCGAGTTCCACCGCTTCCCCGGCGGCCACTTCTACCTCGATCAGAACGTGGACGCACTGGTACGGGTCATCGCAGGCCGGCTCATCCCGTCGGAGTGATGACCGTACGCGACCTGCGCTCCCGGCTGCTTGCGCTGGCACGGGAGGCGGGTCTGCCGGGGTCCGGTGTGGGCGTCCACAAGATTGCCGACACCGGACCACCGGAGCACGTACCGGCCCTCGAACGCGGGTTCCGCGTCTCACCGCGTCGGCGTCGCGAATACCTCGCCGGCCGCGCTGCGGCGGGAGACGCGCTGGCCGCTCTAGGGGTGGACGGGTACACGGTCGCCAGGACTCCTCGCGGAGTTCCGCTCTGGCCGCCGGGCGTCGTGGGCAGCATCTCCCACTCGGCGCACTGGGCGGTGGCGATCGCCGTACCCGCGGATGTGGCAACTCACTGCGGGATCGACGTCGAGGAACCCGCCGGGCGGTCCGACCCCTCGGTTCTGGAGCTCCACAGCGCACGCGAAGCGGTGTACAAGGCGCTGTCCCCGGGCACCGGGCTCCCCTTCCGCCCCGAGCAGTGGCCCCTGACCAGGCCGGCGGTGGGCGGCCGCTGGACGGTGGGACGGCTCCCGGACGGCTTCGGACCACTTCCGGAGCCACTCGGCGGGCGCATGCCCCGGCTGGTCGACTCCTCCTCGTGTGACATCCACCTCGCGCTCGCCGTCTGCCACAGCGGCGGCGTCGGGCCCTAACGGTTCGGGCCGGGGGGGGGGGGGGTGGGGGGGGGGGGGGGGGGGGGGGGGGGGGGGGGTGGGGGGGGGGGGGGGGGGGGGGGGGAGAGGGGAGGGGGGGGGGGGGGAGGGGGGAGGGGGCCCCCGGCG